>JAIDPF010000031.1 GCA_029062895.1 Lachnospiraceae bacterium | reverse complement strand
ATAATAGATTAAACAATTTACAATATTTTTAGTATAATATTTTTTAATATTGAAAAACCATTATAAAATATGTTATATTATTATTAATCCAAATATATTTAGCGATTCCGAAAGGATTGCAGAAAGGAGGCTGCTATATGTCAAAGCGAAAGATAAACCAACTCAGTCCGGATGGAAAACTATTTCTTACTGCACCGGAACCATTTGTCAAATATGAATCTCAGCTTTTGTATTTCCTGAATCACGATACTGGGAACCGAGATCTTGATGAAATTAAAAAGAATTATGTGGAAGACGAAGACACCATCCATAATCTCCGAAAACTCCTAAAAGATTCCATGGACTCCGTTACAACTTTTATTGGTTATCGGGGCATTGGCAAAACTACTGATATCCGATATGCCTATTCCATCTGGAATAGTGCGATAAAATTCTGGGATGAAGAATCCACAATCGTCATTCCTTTCTTCTTCGGCTCTGCAGTGGAGACTAATAATTTTGACATTCGCACCGAATTTGGGAAGCGGATAAGTGCAGTGTGTGAAGCAATTATATCCCGAAACGACCTCAAAAAACTTATTCCGGAATACCGCAAAACAGAATCCACACAAGAATTGTATCGTTTTCTCTCCGAAACAAACCCAAAGGCAATGATAATTCCAGGTTTTACATCCAAAGAAACTTCAGACACACTTTCTGTTGCAGAACAGAATGACTTTTTTATCTATGCTGCAACACGCCTGAAATACTATATGTCAAAAATCAGCCATAAGTATCAACGACTTCTATTAATCCTAGATGGTGCGGAAAGCCTTCCCGAAACCCTCCGTGTTCCTGTGGTGGCCCAAGCCGTTCAAATGCGCAAATGTTTGATGAACTATCCTGACTACTGTAAACGAAAGTATAACGTAAATCTCTTACTGTCTCTCCGACCATGCACCTATCAAGAAGCAATATCCATAGGAGTTATAATGCCTGATAATACATTAAGAGAGATTTATAAGACTAGCCGGCTGAACCTTCAAAAATATTTCAGCCAAAAGCGATCTTCCATTTCTCCGTTTCTCACTGAAAAGGATCCAGAAAGCTGGAAATCAGCATACGGAATTCTCCGTTCTTTAAGTGATAAATTTGAGGGAAAATATGCAAATATGATACTCGGGCTCACAAATCTGGATATTCCAATGGCCCTGAATGTTTTTAGAGAAATTCTGTCCAATCCACTTTGGATAACAAAGAGGGATGACGATACCTATTTATTTAACAATATGAGTGTGATACGTGCCATAGCCTGTGGGGCAAGAGAAGTATATTTCAATAAAAAAGATTCCCTAATTCCCAATCTACTTTATAATACGGAGCAACATGATTATTCAATTATATGCTTGTATATAATCTCCTATTTTACATCAAAAAACGTAGATTATCTTGAATACGGCGATACGGCAGAAAACAAGCAAACCGTGATAGATGATCTATGCATAATTTTTGGATATAATGATAAAGACGGACAGGAATATAAAGAATTTTCTTCCAATATAAGCGAGGTCATCAATTATCTCTGCCAATGCGGAATTCTTGAGACGATTAACTTCAACAACAAGCAGGATAAGACTCCATTATTACCTGATCAAAAACTCCTCTTATCTGCCAAAGGAAACGAGTGCTTTAATATGCTCAGGGGTGACAGTCTGCTTACTGAGCTTTTCCGGGAAGATTACTATATGGAAGTAAATAACAATGATCCCTATCAATTCCAATCAAGCCAGAAAATTATGGACGAAAATGACCAAATAACTGTTTTTATCGAACTGTTGGTTTTTCTTTATAACCTGTTTACCCAATGTGAAGCACCCCTCATAAATAGGATGCAGTCACAATGCACTCAAGCTATCTACACAAATGTGTTTGGAAGATGCAGCATGACAGAACTTCTATTAGAGGGAGTAAATAAATCAATTAATTATTCAGGAAAATGGGGGGTGACATCTATCATAAACGAAGAGGAAAAATTAATATCAGAAATCGAGAAAGTTTTTACTGGACACACGGTTCAGAGGACTTTACAAACTGTCGATAATTAATGAAAGGAGTTGATAATGCTAAAATGAATAATAGTATGGAAAAAGAAACTGTAAATGATCAGGAGGACAAAGACAGCGAAGACAATCTGACTACATTAGGCGAATATATTGTGCAGCGCCGCCATGAGAAAAAGTTGTCCCAAAAAGCGCTAGCTGATTTGATTGAAGTTACTCCTGTATATATGTGCCAAATAGAGAGTGAAAAAAAAATCCCTTCCAAGGATTGTTTGAAGAAACTCTCTGCCTACCTTGGGACTCCCTACGACCACCTTCTTGCACTGGCTGGTTATAACGACCTGTCTCCTAAATGGGAACTATATACAACAGATGGAAATGTCCTTGACACAAAAAGTATCGTAGATTCTATATACAAGGTAGATAGTGACCTGATTGGCTTTTTTAAGAATTTTGAGGAAATTGGTACTCCGGATAATATCCAGATATTGAAAATATTGCTCTCGGCAATGAGAAAGGAGGCTACTATAAAAGGGCTGGGAAAGAGCAAAATTTCCCCAACGAATAAGATTTTCAAAGAATCGTTTTTTTCCTTAAAGAATTTTATTATGTCACTGTTAATGCCGATGGTAAAACATCAGGCAAAATAACCTAACCAGCCTATACTGTAAAACATGGGAACAAATTATATTGATGAAAACTCGGCATGAGTATATATGCGCTTGCGGATATTTCATAAATACTTTCTCATAAAAAGGTGATTTTCGCATACGAGTCGGATATCACTAGCAAGCTCTATTCCGTGCCGACAAAAATGGAGGTACGCCATGGATTATTACCTTGATTTATATCGTTCCGTCGGGAATGGTATGGATAAAACTTCTATGGGGCAGATTCAGAACCAACTTAGCAATGAGGAACTTACTTATGAAACTCTGTTTGAAAAAATTGCTAATATAGAAAGACAGACTAATCGTCTTATTGTATTTGAGCAGATAGTGCATGACCGCCGTCACTTCCCTAGACTCTTTTATTCAGGGAGAGACCGCTTTACGATTCATGTTAATATTTATCTCAGCAAAGATGATCAAACGGATTCCAGACACACCCATTTATTGCGGCAGGTCGGTATCGCAGTTGTTTTAAGTTGCTCTACTCAAGGATTGGTAAGTGCCCTTAATCCGGACGAATCTTATGATTCATTCGCCCAAAAACACAAAGATTACAGCGATACGGCAGATAAACTCTATGACCTTCTTAATGAAAAACTCAACAAAGGCACCATCTGAAACACACTAATTAAATATTCCTGTCCAGACTTTCGAGTACTGGGCAGGAATATTTAATATATTATTTTCTATTTATATATGCAATATTTCAACAATTCTATAACCAATCACTTCTTTCTCGCTATCCCAGCATCCTCCGCCGTATTATTAAAGGAAAATATGATAAACAGTTCATTCCCTAACATACTACAACGTGACAGTATAAATATTTTTACATAAATGTAATATTTTCTTCTAAGATTTGTTTCGTTTCCGGACTGCCTGCGCCAATGGGAGCAAAAGCATGAAAAGTTCCCTTCATTTCAATCAACTCGACATGAACACCCGCTTGTTCACATTTTTGTATAATGCTATTGCATCAGCATACAATGTTTCATGATAATCACAAGTAATAAAAGTTGGCGGAAAATCTACATAATCTCCAAAAATAGGGAAAACAAGTGGGTTATCAGCTTCATTCTCTCCCACATAAATCTGCCTTAATGGTTTCAAACAACCTTGCTTTACAGTAAAGTCATCTATTTCATGCTCGGTTCTATCTAAGCTATCTGTAAAATCTACAAACGGACTATGTACTATTATACAAGACACTTTATTCATATTTTTGACTTTCAATTCAAGCGCAAGACAGAGATTTGCACCTGCACTCTCTCCAATCAAAGTTATCTTCGCTTCCGGGTACATCTTTATGATTTGACAAAAAGCATCGAAACAATCATTAAACCCATGGGGAAACGAATATTCAGGTGCTAAGGCATAATCAACTGCAATTACTTTACAACCAGAATACTTCGCCAACATTGAACTATATTCTTTGGAAGCGACAGCACTACCGGGAACAAATCCCCCACCATGGATATACATTATAATATTCTTATTTTAGCAAAAACTATATTCTGAAATAATAGCTTTCACATTACCTAATCTGATCTTTTCAAATTTTACACCCTTTTCCTTAGGCATAAACCGATAGACCAAATTTGAGATTATTCTTACAAATGACCGATTGACGCTTCTCTAATTTGTATTCTCATATTAAATTCTCTATTCCAGTTTTACTAATCTGATTTTATCGCTTCCATTCCCAAGATCTACATCATTTTAAAGGGGCACAGCTAATACCATGCCCCCACACTCTACCGTTCTGACAATTTCTTTGAAAGATACAAAACCAAATCGTCATCATTTTTGCATTCTTCATACGGCTTGCATATTTTGTCCTGATACCAAACACCGGAACCGTCTGGTATATAACCACGCTTCACATACATTCGCTGAGCGCTTCCGTAGCCACTATGAAGTCCAACACCAAGATATACTGTGTCCGCATATGTCGCAGCGATTTCTTCAGCTATATCCATTAAGATCGTACCAATACCCTGCTTTCGATATTTTTCTAAAACGCCAAAATCCACAATTTCCGGATAACCCTTTCCCCCAAGTGCTCCCCATGTATTATCGGGATAAACATTTATATATCCAACTGGTTTTCCAGAATAATCTGCGACCAATGAAATTGCCTTTCCCAATCTTTGGTCTTCCAATCTTTTCTCATATTTCTCAATGGACGCATCCCACCCTTGTTCAATTTCAGCATCCGTAATCGCTTGAGCATCCTCATACTCCATGTTGCGAATAGTTATTTGTCCGTTCGAAAAGTAAACCATATAATTGCACCTCAATCAAGAAACTTCAATACAAATTCCCTATAATCTTCACCCAGCGGAATCTCATAATCCACGAACAGCTCCCTTCTCTGGGTTATGACCTTTTCATTTTTCACCGGATTGAAACCCTCTTTCTGGGCATCCGTAAAATAGACACCAAGCCCCCTCTTCTGCCATGACGGAAGCTCGTTATAATTGATTCCTTTCTGAAACAGCAGTTCATTCTTATACGCCACGCTCTTCCCTTCTAATTCCATTGTAGCATCATTCTGGCTTGCCCCCTCTTTGCGGAGAGCCCAATAACAGTGCGAATTTAAGGAATTCCGATGCGCGTCCTCCTGTCGCCATACAAAGTAGTCCGCGACCCTTTCCTTATTGGGCAGCGGAACCACGCGACAGTCAAATGTTGCCACTTTCCCTAACGCCAGCGAAAATGCTGCGCTCGCTTCTCCTGCCAAAGTTGTATTGATCTTGCGGACCTTCCTGCCGAATGTACTGTCTTCAGGATGAAACAGAAGCGATATCTCATCGCTTTCGGTAAAGCCGTATACGATACGGAATCCCACATTCATCAGTGTTTTCACCGTTTCGATCATCAAATCTCTGAATTTAGTATCAAATGGCGCCTCGAATTTACAAACTTCCTTTGTCAGCCTGGTAAACGATCTGCCATCCAATCGTGCCACGATATACATGTCGGGCAGAATATACTGGTCGATTGATTCCTCGTAAATGCGCATTTCTTTATCAAAATTGTCAAATTTCATAATGTTCCTCCCTGTTCTTCTATTTCACGCCACTCCTCTATGATAAAGCTTCCGCCTTTCATACAGACATAGAATAATTCGTCAAAACCTTCTCCATATTCCGGAAGTTCCAGTTTGCGATGCGTACTCGCTACGGCCTGATCCGGGATCCTTGCTTTCCCTTCCCGTTTTTGATTTCTTGCAATGCAATCAGAAACGGAGGACTGAAAGTAATAGCCATGGATACGATAACCATGATCCCTTGCAATCTGAATGTACTTCTCCCTTTCCGCTTTCGTTGGATTTGTGTTATCCACTACAAAAGAATCCCCATTTTCCACACATTCCTGTAACAGCAGCTTCTCTTTATTTCTTGTATGTAAGGTATCCAAGTTGATATGAACATAGTCCTCAAATCGTTCATGGTAAAAGGTGGATTTTCCGCTGGCCTGAATACCAATAAAAATAATTGCCGTCTTTTCTGAACTATCTTTCATGAATACTCCTCTATCTTCCTATTTCTTCCACCCAACTCTTGATTTGTAAGTTTGATTATACCACCTACATTCTCCATTTACCAATATAAAAATTGTTTGCTCTCTCTTCTGCCCAGACGGATATTTGATTACAGGTCTTATTACCGCAGATAGGGCATCATATCCGATCTATAAATAGTTTTCTATCCTGCATTGTTCAACAACCCCCTCTCCTAAAAGCGTTATTGCTTTTTGGGGGCATTGGATGATACAACGATAGCACATGGTACATTTATTTCCAAATCATTACGCCCCTTTCTTAACAATCTTCCAGATCGCAAGCAAACAAAGCGGCAAAAAAGAAACTGATAGCAGAAACAAATTCATATATGGAGAAATATTAAAAATATTCATAACAAAAAGATAATATGGCTCGAAGAACACCCAAATGTTGTACTCCTGAATCATTGTCGGAAATGAAAATTTGTGAAACAAAAATTCAAAAAGGACAATTATATTTGATATACTTACTGCGGCTATTGTAGTTCTCGTACTACATGAAATGAATAGTATAAAAAGGGTCAGTATGATACAGCCAATGGTTAGACTTATAAACGAAAACCCAAAGTGCTGCCATGTTGACCATATAGGGGTAAGTTCTAATTCTGTCCCCACATACTCTATTTTCAGATTGCCGTCAAATAAGTTGCAAAGAAAGGGTACAGCAAAAGCTATAACTGCAACTATTATACAAAGCAAAACAGCTAAAAAAATTGCTGCGAGCATTTTTGCAATGCTCCGTCCCTTTTTTCCAGCCAGACAGGCAGCGGGGATTTGATTCACATTATTTTCCATATCTCCCACAAAAACAGGGGACAGCATACTTGTCAAAATGATAACAAGAAAAACAGGTGCAATAAAATTAAGCAGCATAATAGAAACACTCTCAATATCGGCAAAATAGCTTTGCCGAAAATCAGGAAACAGACATATCACAAATGCGGATATGGTATAAATTGCCGTCAATATCCAAAGAGTCTTTTTGCATAGAAAATTTTCTAATTCTAACCGGACAACCTTTAATATAGTAACCATCAATTTTTAACCTGCTTTCGCGTGTATGCTCTATAACAGAGAATAAGACATATCACCATAAGAATTATGTTGACGCATACATTTAATGTAAGCGAAGATACCATGCAACCAAAAACATTTGTAAGATGCCCCATCTCAACAAGTTCTATCTGTGTTTGGAGCATAAAAAGGCTTAATTCCCCCAGCAGAGACCAAATAGAGGATAAATATTTTGGAAAAGTAATCATATTCGCATAAATGGCTGTACCACCATAAAAAACGCCTGCCACAAAAAACGGTACTAAGGCGTTCTTGCTATACGCTGAGATACACATCACAATACTCCCCAATGTCAAGGCAGCTAAAAGCGTTCCTAAAATCTGTCTGAAACAAAAACCGAGCACCGTTCCGCTATAAGTAGTCAAAGAAAGACCGTATGTACTGGCAGCGGAAATTGCAGCGTTTGGTGCATGATAACAAATTGCAGTAACAACCATGTAAAACGCTTCCATAAAAAGAACTACACTGAAAATAAAAATACTTGCTGCAGCTAACTTGCTGAAAAAAACTCCCTTACGGCCTTTGCGTGAAGTCAGCAGGGGGCTTAATGTACCACTTGTGTATTCATCTGCATAGATCCCCGCAAGTCCGACAATGACAATAAGCATAATCAATCCCGGAAATACAGCAGAATGATTAACGTCGATAAAATTGTTTGCGCTGCTTTCTAAATTAAGTTCAATCGTCACAGGCGTACTTTGATAGATCTGGTAAAGTTTTGTTCTTGCCCTTGTCACATTTGTATGATCAGGTACTGCAATATCCTGCGTGAGTTCGTCTATAAATGCAGCACGGTTATCTATTCTCTCATAATAGTTATTGATAATACTTCTTAAATCACTGTTTAGAGAACGATAGATACGCTCATTTCCGCTATACTGTTCGATATAATCAAAGACGGAAACGGGAAGAAACGGCTTCATAGCTTCAATAGTACAATTATAATCATTGTTACGAACAAAGTCATGAAAGTCTGCATTCTCCACGGCACTTGTCAGTTCAGACCGCATAGGCTCAAGTGTGTATTTTACTCCTACATAATCAATAAACTGTAATTTCAAAATAAGGAAAAGAGCCAGAAAAACCACTAACGAAATCCAAATAACTTTTTTGGAATAAATCTTGTAAAGTTCCGTTTGTAACATTCTTATATTCATAGTAAATTCCCTCCAAAATAATAACTAAATACATCTTCTAAGATCGGTTTAATCGGCTCACAGGGAAAATCGGGCTTTTTGTCTCCAATAATACGCATTTCCACGCCATCACTTTTTTGAATAATATTGCCAATGGTATATTGATTTTTTACTTCTTGGAACATGGAACGTGAAACAGTTGCAGACCAAACCTTGCCCTCGACTTCCTGCAATAATTGATCTGTAGTATCAACTTTAAGTACGCCGCCGTTTCGCATGATAATAACCTCTCCGGCGATAAACTCCATATCGGATATAATGTGTGTGGAGAGAACTACAATTCTGTTTTCCGATAATTCAGATATAATGTTGCGGAAGCGAATACGTTCTTGCGGGTCAAGCCCCGCTGTCGGCTCGTCTAAAATTAGAATCTCCGGGTCATTTAGTAACGTCTGTGCAATTCCAATGCGGCGCAGCATACCACCGGAAAAACCTCCAAGTTTTTTTCTTCCGACGTCTCTTAATCCTACAAGATCTAAGAGTTCTTCGATTTTTTCATCTGCGGCTTTTCCTGTAATGCCTTTTAAGGCGGCGATATATTTCAAAAACTTCCTCGCGGAAAAGTTTTTATATACGCCTATTTCCTGTGGCATATATCCGAGTTTATCCCGATAGCTTGCGCCCAGCTCGTGAATATTAACACCGTTCAAACATACTTCCCCCGCTGATGGTGTCAATATATCCACTAACATTTTCATCAAGGTCGTTTTTCCTGCACCGTTTGGACCAAGCAGCCCATAAACGCCATAGGATAGTCTGAATGAAACATTATCAACTGCACGTTTTCCACCAAAATCTTTTGTTAAATTGCATACTGTTAATTCCATAAATCATTTTCCTTTCTAGGCATATAGCGTTGTTGTAGATTTCATTGCAGCGGCAGCAAACAAGCCAAAGCTGAAAACTAACCCCCAAATAAATACAGTCAGACTTGCGCTCACAATTACATCAAAAATTTCATTTTGACAGAGTAAATATGCTGCTCCTAATACCCAAATAACCATTATCAAGGACAACGGTAGAGCATTATCCAAGAAAGACATCAAAAGCAATGCAAGGGCCCCAACAAAAAACAGGGCAATAAAGGAGCAAAGATATAATTGCAAGAGGTTTTCGTAATGAGAAAAAGCAACCGCCCCCTCCAATAC
>JAIDPF010000030.1 GCA_029062895.1 Lachnospiraceae bacterium | reverse complement strand
CACCAATATCATCATATCAGTCACGTATTTATTTGGCAAATTTCATTTTTATTAATTTTTAAATACAACTATATACATCGGTATTTAATAGAATATTCCTACTGATGGAAAAATAAAAAAAGCCCACTGTTTAAATCCAATGGGCTTTCTGTTTCAAATCAATATAAACGCTCCTATATATCCCGAAATACCGGTTACAGCAGATGTGCCCGGAGCTCCTCGCCGCTCTTTGCCGAAAGGTATGCCGGCGCGATATCAAAGACCGTCTTGCATCCGCTCTGCCCCTCCTGATTCAGGCGGTATGCCGCCCTTGCATAAGCAATCAGAACGCTTGCCGTAAATTCCGGATTGGAATCCAGTTTCAGGCTGTATTCTATGATATGCTGATGCTCCCCATTCCATCCTGTCTTTCCGCTTCGGATCACAAATCCGCCGTGGGGGATGCCGCTGTGATCCCTTTTCAGTTCCTCCTCCGTAATAAAGTGAACCGTCGTATCATAATCGGCAAAATAGTTCGGCATATTCTTGATTTCATTTTCAATCTTTGCAAGATCAGCGCCTTCCTCCGGCACAACAAAACATTCTCTCGTATGCTTCTGTCTTGTAGTCAGTTCCGGATTCTCGCCGCTTCTCACTGCTTCCAGCGCGCTCTCCACCGGAATCGTGTACTGCTTCCCGTCTTTTACGCCTTCCACCCGGCGGATCGCATCCGAATGTCCCTGACTGACGCCCTTGCCCCAGAAGGTATAATCCTGTCCGTCTGTCAGGATCGCATTGGCGTAAAGGCGATTTAAAGAAAACATCCCCGGATCCCAGCCAACAGAAATAATGCCGACCTTACCACTCTCCTTTGCCGCCGCATCTACCTGTGCGTAATGCTCCGGGATTTTGGCATGGGTATCAAAGCTGTCGATAACATTGAACAGTTTTACAAATTCCTGCGTCTGCTTCGGCAGATCCGTAGCGCTTCCGCCACACAGGATCATCACGTCGATCTCATCCTTCATACCTGCCGCTTCTGCTGCCGGATATACCTTTACTCCATCTGTCAGGATCTTTACTCCCGCCGGATCGCGTCTGGTAAATACCGCTTTTAATTCCATATCCGGATTCTGCTGAATGGCACATTCGATCCCCTTTCCCAGATTACCATAGCCCATAATACCAATACGTATTTTCATTTTTATCCTTCTCCTTTTCTTTACTATTTTGTTTTAGTTTTCTTGTTTATTTTTCTTTGGGTTTCGTTTTTTTAATTGATCTTTCTTATTTTATTATTCTAAATATTTATGTCTTATTCCGCAAAATATAACGTAAGTATCATCTGCGCCGTCTCCACCATATTCGTTCCATTGTCCATACTGCACTTCTGGATATAGCGGTGCGCTTCCTCTTCCGTCAGGTAATTTCGCTCCATCAAAAGAAGCTTGGCATTGTTTATGTAATTCTCTTCCCGTTCATCCCGCTTCTTTGGTCCAGACTTTTTGAAGCGACGCTCCATCTGTCCGAAAACCATCTCTATCGTATTTACCAGATCGTAAGCTTTCAGCGGCGTTGTAAGCGCTAAAAGACCAAATCCTGCTGCCTCGCCTACCACATTGGCGCTTCCCATGACCACCATCTGGAAATGCTTCGGAAGATGCTCCAACAATTCACGAAAGTACATATCCTTCAATCTTAAACCACTGATCACAACACCATATCTATGCTGATTTACCTCCTGCAGCGCCGCGGCTCCATTGGCACAGGCAAGCACGTCGGAAAACCCATGTTGATTTAAAATTTTCTGAACTTTCTTTGAATCCTCGAGCTTGGGCAATACAACTACCACTACACCCATGTTCTGCCTCCATTACTTCCCTGCTGTTAAATTTGATACAGATACCGCTCCAATTCCCATTCGGACACCTGTTCCAGATATCCTTTCCACTCCTTTCTTTTTGCATTCATATATTTGACATAGAAATCCGTTCCCAACGTATCACAGATCAGCCGGTCATTCTTCATAGCTGCCAGCGCTTCTCCAAGATTTTCAGGCAGGGCAACCCTTTCCCTGTCGCTCCTCTCCTCCTCGGAAAGTCTGCTCAGATCCTCGGTCAGTTCCTCCTGTGCCTGCATCTTATTGTAAATGCCATCCATGCCTGCCGCCAGACAAAGCGCAAATGCCAGATAAGGGTTGGCTGCCCCATCCGGACTCCTAAGCTCAATATCCAATGTCTCCTTCCTCACACGCAGCAGAGCATTCCTCTGACTTGCCGACCAGGTCAGCTCCCATGGAGCCTCAAATCCCGGAACCAGCCGCTTATAAGAATTCACTAAAGGATTCAGTATCGCCGTCATTCCCGGAATATGATTCAGAATACCTGCCAGAAATGCCCTTCCTTCTCCGCTTAATACTCCATCCCCATCCATCAGGATATTCTTGCCGTCCTTGACCAGCTTCAGATTCAGGTGCATACCGGACCCATGGACGCCGGAACGGGGTTTGGGCATAAATGTGGCATGCAGCCCGTACCGCCTTGCGATCGTCCTGACCGCTACCTTAAAAGTCATGATCTTATCTGCCGTTGCAAGGGCATCCTCATAAGCGAAATCGATCTCATGCTGCGCCGGAGCAATCTCATGATGAGAGGATGTGATCTCATATCCCATATCCTCCATGGCTAAAATGATATCTCTTCTTGTATTTTCACCCAGATCCACAGGCGACGTGTCCAGATACGTTGCCTGTTCATGGGACAGTGTCGTCGGCAGTCCATTGTCATCGGTGTGGAATAAGAAAAATTCACATTCCGGATTGACCTGTAGGGAATATCCCATCTTCCCCACCTTCTCCATGATATGCTTTAAGATATAACGCGAACTCTCCTCATATTCCGTACCGTCAGCTTTATAGATATCGCACAGAAAACGTGCCACCTTACCCTGCTGCGGACGCCATGGCAGGATCGTAAAGGTATCTAACTGGGGTCTTAGATAAAGCGTCTTAGTTTCTCCCTTCACAAATCCCTCCAGCGACGCCAGATCGATCGCGCATTTTCCCTCCATTGCATTGCAAAGACCCTTTGCCGGGATTGCCACGTTCTTTAATATTCCCTGCATATCCGTAAACTGCAGCCGGATAAATTCCACATCTTCCTCCTCCACGATCTGTAGGATTTCCGCTTTGCTGTAAGCCATGTTCCTATACCATACCTTTCTATAAGTTTGAATATCCCATCAGCGACGCATCTACTTCCCTTGCAGCCTCCCTGCCTTCATGGATCGCCCATACCACCAGAGACTGTCCCCTGTGCATATCTCCAGCGGTAAAAACACCGGGAACCCCTGTTTCGTAATGTCCGGCTTCGGTTGACACATTGCTGCGTCCATCTACAGCAACTCCGAAGTTCTCTGTCACATATTTCTGGCTTCCCAGAAATCCTGCCGCGATCAGAACCAGCTGCGCATCTACCGTCTCTTCCGTACCATCCACCGGCGTCATCATGATCCTTCCGGTTTTTTTATCCTTTTTGGGCTCTAACTTGACAATGACAGCTTTCTTGACATTGCCGCTCTTATCTTTCTGAAATTCCTTTACTGTGGTTTGATACACCCTTGGATCATTGCCAAAAACAGCAATCGCTTCCTCCTGACCATAATCCGTCTTCAACACCTTGGGCCACTGCGGCCACGGATTAGACGCTGTTCTTTCTTCCGACGGCTTTGGCATCATTTCTAACTGCATGACAGACTTCGCCCCCTGACGGATTGCCGTACCCACGCAGTCATTGCCGGTATCACCGCCGCCGATCACCAGTACATGCTTATCCTTGGCAGTCACCGCCTTTCCATCCTTAAAATCGGAATCCAGAAGACTTCTGGTCACAGAGGTGAGATAATCCACTGCATAATAGATCCCTTTACTATCCCTTCCAGGTACGTTGATATCCCTCGGCTCCGATGCGCCGCAGGCAAGCACTACCCTGTCATACTGCTTTAACAGTTCCCCGGCAGTGATACCCTTTCCCACATCTACGCCTGTCTTAAATTCAATTCCTTCCTCTTCCATCAGCTTGATCCGGCGGTCGATGACCTTCTTATCCAGCTTCATATTCGGAATACCGTATCTGAGCAGTCCGCCGATCCGGTCATTTCTCTCATATACCGTTACCAGATGACCGCGCTGGTTTAACTGATAAGCCGCCGCCAGACCGGAAGGCCCGCTTCCGATGACCGCTATCTTCTTACCGGTGCGTACTTTCGGGATCTGCGCCGTCACCCAGCCATTCGCATATGCATTTTCTATAATAGCACGTTCATTTTCTTTCGTCGATACCGGATTGCCGTGAAGATTGCAGACACAGGCCGCCTCGCAGAGTGCCGGACATACCCTGCAGGTAAATTCCGGGAAACAGTGCGTCTTAGAAAGCCTCTCATAGGCCTGTTTCCAGTTGCCGCTATAGACAAGGTCATTCGTCTCCGGCACCAGATTGTGCAGCGGACAGCCGGAAGCCATCCCTGCAATCATCTCCCCGTTCTGACAGAATGGAACGCCGCACTCCATACACCTCGCTCCCTGTTTCTGCTGCTCCTCTAAGCTCAACGGCGTACGAAACTCATTAAAATGCTTGATCCTGCGGAGCGGTTCTTCCACCTTTGCGCTCTTTCGTTCATAATCTAAAAACCCTGTTGATTTTCCCATATTAATATCCATGCCTTTCTCTTTTCACTATTTAAAGCTGTCATAAAACGCTTCCATCTGCGCCTGCTCCGCACTGAGTCCCTTTTCTTCCAACTTCGCGGATAATGCAGTCATACGTTTATAATCATTAGGAATGATCTTCTTAAATTTCGGCAGATATTCGTTAAAATCCTTTAAAATCCGGCTTCCCAGTTCAGAGCCTGTTTCCTTTACATGCTCCTCGATCAGATCCTTCAACTCCTGAATATCATACTTGCTTTCCATCTTTTCAATGGAGATCATATCCTTATTCAGATTCTGATATAAATGATTATCCTCATCCAGAACATAAGCGATACCGCCGCTCATTCCCGCTGCAAAGTTCTTGCCGGTTTTTCCAAGCACCGCCACCCGGCCGCCTGTCATGTATTCGCAGCCATGCTCTCCAACGCCTTCCACGACGGCATAAGCGCCGGAATTACGCACAGCAAAACGTTCCCCGGCAACGCCGTTGATAAATACCTTGCCGCTGGTGGCGCCATACAGGGCAACATTGCCGGCAATAATATTCTCCTCCGCCTTATAGCTTCTTTTCTTCGGCGGATAAACCACCAGCTTGCCGCCGGACAAACCTTTGCCAAAATAATCATTGGTATCTCCGCAAAGCCTCAAAGTCAATCCCCTTGGGATGAATGCGCCAAAACTCTGACCACCTGCCCCTGTGCAGTTTACGGTGATCGTATCCTCTTTTAATCCTTCCTTATGATTTCTGGTAATCTCCGCGCCAAGAAGCGTTCCAAAGGTTCTATCCGTATTGCCGACTTTCACGTCAATCTCCGCCTTGGAACCTTTCTTAACGGCATTTTTCAATTCCTTTAATAAGATCTTTTCATCAAGGGTTTCTTCCAGCTTAAAGTCATAGACCTTCTCCGGCATAAAAGTTACTTTCTCCCCTGCCTCCGTATAAGGGTTAGACAGGATCGCCCGGAGATCCATCTTGGCTGCCATACGGGAATTCTGCGCTTCCTTTACCTTCAGCAGATCGCTGCGTCCCACCATCTCATCAATGGTACGCACACCAAGCTTTGCCATATACTCTCTTAGTTCCCTTGCGATAAAGAGCATAAAGTTCTCTACATATTCCGGTTTTCCCATAAAACGCTTTCTAAGTTCCGGATTCTGCGTTGCAATGCCCACCGGACAGGTATCCAGATTACATACACGCATCATGACGCAGCCCATGGCTACCAACGGTGCCGTCGCAAAGCCAAATTCCTCTGCGCCGAGAAGGGCTGCAACAGCCACATCACGTCCGCTCATCAGCTTTCCGTCTGTCTCAATACGGACACGGTTACGAAGTCCATTCTGGATCAATGTCTGATGCGTTTCCGCCAATCCCAGCTCCCAGGGAAGCCCAGCATTATGAATAGAGCTTTCCGGCGCCGCACCTGTACCGCCGTCATATCCGGAGATCAGGATAACTTGTGCGCCTGCTTTCGCAACACCTGCCGCAACTGTTCCGACGCCGGCTTCCGACACAAGCTTCACGGAAATATTGGCATATTTATTGGCATTTTTCAAATCATAGATCAACTGCGCCAGATCCTCGATGGAATAGATATCATGATGAGGCGGCGGTGAGATCAGGCTGACCCCCGGTGTGGAATGCCTTGTCTTCGCGATCCACGGATATACCTTCTTGGCCGGCAGATGCCCGCCTTCTCCCGGCTTCGCTCCCTGTGCCATCTTGATCTGAATCTCCTCCGCAGACACCAAGTATCTGCTGGTCACGCCAAAACGTCCCGAAGCCACCTGCTTGATGGCAGAACACCGGTCTGTCTCGCTTCCTGCCGAATCTAGACGTTCCTCGCTTTCTCCGCCTTCACCGGTATTGGATTTACCATGAAGATGATTCATCGCTATTGCAAGAGTCTCATGCGCCTCCTCGGAAATCGAACCGTAGGACATGGCGCCGGTCTTAAACCGTTTTACGATCTCCTCCACACTCTCTACTTCCTCCAGGGCGATCCCCTCCGCCGGGTAATCAAACTCCATCAGGCTTCGCAGATATCCGCTCTGTTCGCCGTCAATCAATGCTGAATATTGTTTAAAGAGATCGTAATCGCCGTTCCAGACCGCCTGCTGCAGCATATGGATCGTCTGCGGATTGTAACGGTGTTCCTCTCCTCCGCTCCGCCTTTTATGTTTTCCAAGGCTATCCAGCGTTAAATCCGTTGTTAAGCCCAGCGGATCAAATGCCTTTGAATGCAGTTCTTCCACCTGCGCCTCGATATCCTCCATGGTGATCCCGCCCACGCGGCTGACCGTTCCCGGAAAATATTTATTAACGACTTCCTCCGAAATACCGATTGCTTCAAATATTTTCGCGCCCTGATAGGACTGGATGGTAGAAATACCCATCTTTGACGCAATCTTTACAATGCCGTGAATCACTGCGGCATTATAATCATTGACCGCCGCATAATAATCCTTATCTAAGAGATGCTCGTCGATCAACTCCTGGATCGTATCCTGCGCCAGATACGGATTAACTGCGCATGCGCCGTACCCAAGAAGCGCTGCAAAATGATGCACCTCCCTCGGCTCTCCGGATTCTAGAATCAGTCCCAGCGACGTCTGTTTCTTTGTCTTTACCAGATACTGATGCACTGCGGATACAGCAAGCAGCGACGGGATCGGCATATGATTCTCATCCACGCCGCGGTCAGACAGTACAAGGATATTAGCGCCGTCCTTATATGCCTTATCCACCTCCACAAATAAGCGGTCGATGGCGCGCTCCAGCTTTGTACTCTTATAATAAGTAATCGGCACAACAGCAACATGAAAACCATCCTTATTCATCGTCTTAATCTTCAGCATATCCGTATTGGTCAGGATCGGATTATGGATCTTCAGCACCTGACAGTTTTCCGGCGTCTCTTCCAAAAGATTGCCCTTCTTGCCCACATAAACTGCTGTGCTGGTCACGATCTCCTCCCGGATCGCGTCGATGGGCGGATTGGTCACCTGTGCAAACAGCTGTTTAAAATAGTCAAACAACGGATGTTTATGCTCTGATAATACGGCAAGCGGCGTATCGACACCCATAGCGGCGATGGCTTCCCCGCCATTCAACGCCATATTACGGATGGAATTCTTATACTCTTCATAGGTATAACCAAACGCCTTCTGCAACTGCTTTCTCTGCGTCTGGGTAAACGTCTCCACCCGCTGGTTGGGGATCTTCAGATCCTTCAGCTCCACCAGATTGCTGTCCAGCCATTCACCATAGGGCTGCTTCGTAGTGTAGATCCAGTCTCTAAAACACATCTGACAATGACGACGACTTAATAGGTGTAGAT
>JAIDPF010000003.1 GCA_029062895.1 Lachnospiraceae bacterium | reverse complement strand
CTACTCTATGCGGCTGTCCCCGAACGAAATGTTGTCTCCCGAGAAAGCAGCGTCACCATCCCGCCGCCATGAAAAGGGTTCACCGTACGGCAGGATCCTTTGCAAGATTACGGGAAAGAAACTGAGCGGCAACCGGCCAGTGGCTTTTTTGATCTTTATCACCGGCTGGACATTTGTCTTTGGGGCAGCGTTCATGATGGCCAAAGCTGACCATGACAATTACATGCTGTACCAGCAGCTTGATGTATCAGAAGGTGTAGGCACTGATTATGTGGCGCGAAAGGATCTCAATGATACCATGTGGTCAGCTATATTGTTTAACCGCCACAACGAAGGAATCTCGGAAGAGGATATGGAGGAGCTTGCCGCCAGTGTGGATGCTGCGTCAGTCAGGGGAGTGATCCAACTTCCCGGACTGAAAGTCTTTTGCCGTGGCAGCAATCTTTCTGAAGAACAAAAGGATGCCCTTTCGCCGCTCAATATAGATAATAACCGACATAGTGATTTTGATTTTTTGCAGGAACTCTTTGAAAAATCAAAGGAGGCACAGGGATATGATAAGGACGATCTTCTTTACAGGGTTCCCAGCATTGCGATTGACGCTGATTTTCTGCAAAGCCTTTCTCCTTACGTAAGAGAGGGTGAGTTGGACATGACAGGGCTTTCGGATGGCAGGAAAATAGTGATTGTAGAGTATCCGGATGCTGAACTTTCCAATCCCTTTTCGGTTGGCGACTGCATATCCTTCACCGATGTAGTCATCACAGATCCCTACGTGGAAACATGGGATTTTTCACAAAATACGATGCCAACAGGGTACGAGCCCACGTTTTATTATGATTATACAGACAAAAGTATGACGGATATCCCAGGATATTCTTTTGGAACGAAAGTTGTATTTGATGCGCAGGTATGTGCTGTTTTGCAAATCGATGATGAAAATTTGCAAAAAATGTTCGATTCCGAAAGCTATGTATTGACATGTAGTTCCCCGGGGTATGAAATTTTGTGCTGTACCGATGCGCTTTCTATATGGGGGCTGCCGGATCGGTGCTACACGGATGTTTATGTAGACCTTGCACCTGATGCAGACGTAGATCGTTTTGAATTTTTGTGGTACAGAATTGTCGGAAAAAGCGGTAAGGTGGACAGCATTTCAAAAATGGATGTTAAGCAGCGTATCGCAAGAACCGACCGTTCCAATCTGATCCTCTTTGCCTCCATGATTCTTCTTGTTATTTCTACGGGGTGCTTCGGCATGATAAATGCCTATCATTTTGCGGTTAATAGAAATATGAGGAATCTGCAGATTATACGTGCTGTCGGTATCAGCAAAAAAGCTTTGGTGTTCAGCCATATCCGCGAACTGTTTTTATGTCCGTTATGGGCGATTGTGACATCTTTGCTGCCGGTTACGGTTTTTGATCTGGTCAAGCGTTATGCAAATTATTATGCCTTTGAATTGGGAAATCAATCTTATATTTTGGGGGATAACGGAATCTGGACCGGAAATTGGGCGTTACGTTTTCCGTTTTATATTGAACTATGGGAACAGCCGATTCCTCTTATTATGACAGTGGCATTTTTATGTCTGGTACTGCTTAATATCGCCGTTACAGTTTCGCCGCTTAGGCAGATACGGAAAGCGAACATTGTGGACGGCATCAGGACAGATGATTTCTAATGGCAGAGTAATAGTTGTTCAGGCTTTGGCCTGTATAATATCAGGAAAGGAAAGGATGGCATATGACATTTTTAAGAACGGAGAATCTCTCTAAGAAATACGGTGAAAACGAAGCCACGGTCACGGCTCTGGATCAGGTATCTTTTTCTGTGGAGAAGGGAGAATTTGTGGCTGTTATGGGGGCATCCGGCAGCGGAAAATCCACGCTGCTCAATCTTTTAGGCGGACTGGATTATCCCACTGAAGGAAAGGTTCTGTATCACGACAAGGATATTTTTAATATGAATGATGAGGAGCTTTCACGCTTCCGCCTAAAGACGATCGGTTTCATCTTTCAGTCGTACAACTTAATTCCGGAGCTTACCGTGCGTGAAAACATTGTACTTCCCGCAGAGATTGCAAAAGAAAAGCCTGACGAAGATAGAATGGCGCAGATCATAGACTCCCTCGGTCTGTCGGACCGTCTCTCACATCTTCCAGGGCAGATCAGCGGCGGACAGCAGCAGAGGGTGGCGATTGCAAGAGCACTGATCAACCAGCCGGAAATCCTTCTCTGTGATGAACCTACAGGTAATCTGGATCAGAAATCAGGAGAAAATGTGATGCAGTTACTTAAAATGTTGAACAAAGACTATGGAATTACGATTCTTATGATCACGCATGATGCAAGGATTGCAGAACAGACATCAAGAACAATTAATATCAGCGATGGAAAAATCGTAAATGAAACAATTTAGGATAATTGATAAGTTGTACGGGCCATCCGCATATACTGGAATATGACAGCCGGATATGTGGATGGTCTTTATGCGTTTGGACAAATCGGATAT
Organism: Lachnospiraceae bacterium; assembly: GCA_029062895.1. GTDB lineage: Bacteria > Bacillota > Clostridia > Lachnospirales > Lachnospiraceae > NK4A136. Next base: position 2,686 of record JAIDPF010000003.1, on the reverse strand, counting down.
TGGAAAATTCTTCTTGTGTCTTTTGGCAATTTCGGTTATGCTTGGATTATGCGTTCGGTTAGCGGGTGGAATGGCGGATTCCATGCAGACGGAAACGTTCCCGAACGGGAGTCTTTTATCAGAAGAGGGGGATTGGGACATGGAGGATCAAGTAATACAGGTAGAAAACGGATTGTCTTCCGGCATCGGTGATACCGGAGAAAGCAAAATGGTGGCGCTTACCTTTGATGACGGACCTAATGTTTTATATACCGAAAGGTTATTGGACGGTCTGGCGGAACGGGATGTAAAGGTAACCTTTTTTCTGATCGGTAAAAATGCGGAAGCGCATCCTGAAATTGTCAGGCGCATAGCCGAAGAAGGGCATCTGATCGGTAATCATACATACAGTCATCTGAAGCTGACAGCTGGCAATGAAGCGGAATTTCTGGAGGAGATCAATAGAACCGGGGAGATCATCAGTGACATCACCGGTTCGACGCCTATGTTCTGCCGGCCGCCATTTGGAGTATGGAATACCCGCTATGAAGAAAGGCTGGGCATCATACCGGTACTATGGGATGTAGATCCCAGAGATTGGTGTACTTTTGATACACAGACTGTTGCCAATCGTATCTTATCAGACTGCCATGACAGTGCGATCATCCTGATGCATGATGAGTATGAAACCTCTGTGGAGGCGGCGTTGCTCGTGGTTGATGAATTGAAACAACAGGGATACACCTTTGTCACGGTTGACAAGCTTTTGATCGATCCCTGATCTATATTAGAAAGGCATGGAGGATTAGATTGAAAAATAAGCTTGATAGCTTATTTTTCAATCTGAGCGCAGATGAGAAACCGCCTACGCGGATTTCTCATCGCGTGTCATCGCAGTAAAACTGCTCTGACATGGAGGATTAGTATGGACAATATTGATATGTTCACATATATGAGTGAAAAAAAACAGGAAAAAGAGTCTCCGCTTGCGGCAAGAATGCGCCCGGTGACATTGGACGAGGTGGTGGGGCAGCAGCATATTATCGGCAAAGACAAGCTGCTTTACCGCGCGATCCAGGCGGACAAGCTTACTTCCATCATTTTTTATGGACCGCCCGGAACTGGTAAAACGACGCTGGCGAAGGTGATTGCCCATACGACCAGTGCGGAATTTAAGCAGATTAATGCTACTGTTGCAGGGAAAAAGGATATGGAGGAGATCACCGCCCAGGCAAAGCAGACCGCTGCCATGTATGATAAAAAGACGATTCTTTTTATTGACGAGATCCATCGTTTCAATAAGGGGCAGCAGGATTATCTGCTTCCGTTCGTCGAGGATGGAACGGTCATACTGATCGGCGCGACAACGGAGAATCCTTATTTTGAGGTCAATGGCGCGTTGATTTCCAGATCGAATATCTTTGAACTGCATCCATTGGAAAAAGAGGATATCAAGACGCTGCTGCACCGTGCCGTATATGATGAGAAGAAGGGGATGGGAGCTTATGAGGCAGAGATTGCGGAAGACGCGATGGAATTTTTGGCAGATCAGTCTGGCGGAGACGCAAGACATGCCTTAAATGCCATAGAGATCGGCATCATGACTACGAAGCGGAGTGAGGACGGGAAGATCCATATTACACTGGATGTGGCGCAGGAATGTATTCAGAAGCGCGTGATTCGTTTTGATAAGGCGGGGGACAATCATTATAATACAATTTCGGCATTTATCAAAAGTATGCGTGGTTCCGATCCGGATGCCGCAGTCTATTATCTTGCGAAAATGCTCTATGCAGGGGAAAGCGTTACCTTTATCGCAAGACGTATCATGATCTGCGCGGCAGAGGATGTGGGAAATGCGGATCCGCAGGCGCTGGTGGTAGCGACCGCTGCGGCGCAGGCGGTGGAGAGGATCGGTATGCCGGAATCACAGATCATCCTGGCTCAGGCGGTTTCCTATGTGGCCTGTGCCCCCAAAAGCAACTCAGCGGTCTGCGCGATCAGTGACGCGATGAAGTGTGTGGAGGAGACAGGAGATCTGCCGATCCCACCGCATCTGAAAGACGCGCATTATAAAAACGCTGCCAAACTTGGCAGCGGTATCGGCTATCTTTATGCCCACGATTATAAGAACCATTATGTAAAGCAACAGTATCTTCCTTACGAACTGTCAGGAAAAGAATTTTACACGCCTTCCCCAAATGGATATGAATATAAAATCAGAGAACACATGATGCGTATCAAACGGGAAGCTGAAGAGGATTGATTATAGTTATGCTTTATTCTTGTCGCTTGGTTTTTCAGTAATTGCCAATGCATGCCTTGAGGAGAGATAATCCAAATAGGAAAGTAACAGCTCCAGATGCGGATGATCATAATCCAATACAATATTAAGAAGATCTCCTACTGTGAAAGAATCGGAAAGCAACACATTTAATTGGTCAATTGGCGAACAAAAGGAGGTCCTTCCAAACATATAATCAATCGACACATGAAAATAATCTGCAACTTTATCAATAAATTCCAGATCCGGCTGGTGAACGCCGCGCTCATAATTTGAGAGCGTGGAAGCACAGATGCCAAATTTTTCACCCATTTCTTCCTGCGTCATATGTTTTTCTTTTCTGAGTTTTTCCAGTTGTTCTCCAAAGGTCATTATTATCCTCCGTAATAAGATCTTGATTTTGCATTTGGATCACATCGATAT
>JAIDPF010000029.1 GCA_029062895.1 Lachnospiraceae bacterium | reverse complement strand
ACCATATATTGTAAATTTAATCAAGTAGGCTCATATCAGAGGACTTTTCAGAAGCCATGTAAAAATAAATGAGTTATTGTCAATGCAGGAGTTATTTGATAAAATAAAAATGTTTTAATGTTTTTGTGATAAAAAATATCAGATCTTTATATTGGGAAAGGAAATCTGTGGTTATGATTGGCGCGGACGCAATGATAAAATGTTTAGAGGCAGAAGATGTGGAAGTGGTATTTGGATATCCGGGAGTGGCGATTTGCCCTTTTTATGATAGTATCAGGGAATCCAAGATCCGTACCGTCCTGGTGCGTACGGAGCAGAATGCTGCGCATGCGGCAAGTGGTCTGACCAGAACAAGCGGTAAGCCGGGGGTATGTGCCGTAACCAGCGGTCCGGGCGCCACCAATCTGATTACCGGAATTGCTACGGCATTTGCTGACAGCATACCGCTGATCTGTATTACCGGACAGGTCAGTTCGGAACTGCTGGGAAGCGATGTGTTTCAGGAGGCGGATATTACCGGAGCCGTGGAATCCTTTGTAAAATACAGTTATCTGGTAAAGAATGTCAACGATATTCCGAGAATCTTTAAGGAAGCGTTTCAGATTGCGAATACAGGGCGTAAGGGACCGGTGCTGATTGACGTTCCTATTGATGTGCAGCAGCAGGAAATCAAGAGTTTCCATTATCCGGATGAAGTAAAATTGCGTACTTATAAACCGACGGTCAAAGGCAATGCGCCTCAGATCAAGAAAGCGGTCAAGGAATTGGAACGTGCAAAGCGCCCCCTGATCTGTGCAGGCGGCGGGGTTATTTTGGGTGACGCCCAGAAAGAATTGATATCGTTTGTGGAGGAATATCAGATCCCTGTGGTGTCAACCATGATGGGAATCGGCGTGATGCCGACGGATCATCCCTATTATTTTGGCATGGTAGGAAATAATGGTAAACCATATGCCAATCGGGCGATGAAGGAGTCCGATCTGATTCTGCTGATCGGGGCAAGGGTCGCCGACCGTGCGGTCAATCAGCCGGAGCGTGTGATGAAGGATACTGTTTTGGTGCATATTGATGTCGATCCGGCGGAAATCGGCAAGAATACCGGAGCGACCATTCCGATCGTTGGGGAGGCAAAGAGCGTCCTGCAAGATTTGCTGGAATATGAGATTGATGGATTTTATGATGCATGGGTAAATCAATTGAACCAGTATCGCAATGAAATGAATATCGTGCGCTGCCCTGACCAGAATTACGTGGATCCGGCAGAATTTATCAAAAAATTATCATTAAAGATGAAGGATGACGCAATCTATGTAGCCGATGTAGGGCAAAACCAGATCTGGTCCTGTGCTTATCATGTGGTAAAGAAAGGACGCTTTCTGACCACCGGGGGGATGGGAACGATGGGATATTCCATTCCGGCTGCCATGGGCGCCAAAATTGGTAACCCTGAGAAACAGGTGGTTGCGGTCTGCGGTGACGGGTCGTTTCAGATGTCATTGATGGAACTTGCAACGATGTGCCAGCATGACGTACCGGTGAAGATCATTGTGATCAAAAATAATTATCTTGGCATGGTAAGGCAGTACCAGCATTTTACGTATCAGGATCAGTATAGCGTCGTTTCGTTGGAGGGAAGCCCGGATCTGGAAAAGATCGCGGAAGCGTATGGCATCAAATTCAGCCGTTTAACAGATATGAGTGAGTGTGAGGAACGGATCGAGGAATTTTTGGCAAAGGATGAATCGTACCTGATGGAGTGCATCATCGATCCGATGGATCTGGTATAAGAGGAGAGGAGCAAAAGTTTATATGAATAAGATATTTAATGTGTTGGTAGAAAACCGTTCCGGTGTACTTTGCAAGGTTGCCGGACTGTTCTCCAGAAGATGTTTTAATATAGATTCCCTTGCCGTGGGCGAGACCGATTCTCCGGAAATATCCAGTATGACGATCGTCAGTTCCGGAACGCCGCGTATTTTGGAACAGATTGAAAAACAGCTTAACAAAAAACTGGATGTTATTAAAGTTAAGACCTATGAATCTCATCAGGCGATTGCCAGAGAACTGATCCTGGTTAAGGTAAAATACAATAAAAGTAATCGAAAGGAGATCATGGAGATCTGTGATATCATGAAGACAGATATCGTTGATATGTCAAAAACTATGATGATCCTGCAGCTTTGCGATACTCCGGATCGTATCAAGCTGCTCCTTGCGATGCTTAATCAGGTCAGTATCGTGGAAGTGGCAAGGACCGGGACGCTGGCGCTGCTCAAGTGTATGGAATCCGAGAATTGATACTTTGATACATTGACTTTTGGAAGTAATATTGCTAATATTATTTTTGCGGGATGAAAATTTTATTTAAAGATAGAAAGGCATGGTTATACAGGTGAATAAAAAAGTATTTCAGCTTTTGGTAGATAATACATCCGGTGTACTGAGCCGGATCTCCGGACTATTTTCCAGACGGGGATATAATATTGAAAGCATTACAGCGGGCGTGACAGCTGATCCGAGGTATACACGTATTACAATCGTGGCGTCAGGGGATGATGAGATCTTAGATCAGATCGAAAAACAGGTAGAAAAACTGGTGGATGTACGTAATATTAAGGTATTGGCGCCGGGAGAATCCGTTTACCGCGAACTTTGTCTGATCAAGATCAGTGTTTCAGAGCAGACGCGCGATAGCGTGATCAATATTGCGAATGTGTTCCGGGCAAGCATTATTGATGTCGGCAACCAGAGTATGATCATTGAGCTTACCGGCAATCAGTCGAAGATAGAAGCATTTATCAAGCTTCTGGAGGGTTATGAGATCCTGGAACTGGCAAGGACAGGTATTACCGGGTTGACAAGAGGTAATAAAGATGTTGTCTGGTTGGATAATTAAGCGGTTGCATAAGTAATTGCTTAAATATACATAAAAATTAGGAGGAAGAAAAATGGCTAAGATTTATTATCAGGAAGATTGTAATCTTGCAGAATTGGAAGGAAAGACGATCGCGGTTATTGGCTACGGTAGTCAGGGACATGCACATGCGCTGAACGCAAAGGAATCAGGCTGTAATGTCATTATCGGCCTTTATGAAGGATCCAAATCATGGAAGAGGGCTGAGGAACAGGGTTTTGAAGTATTTACTGCTGCGGAAGCTGCTAAAAGGGCTGATGTCATTATGATCCTTATTAATGATGAACTTCAGGCCGCTATGTACAAGAAAGATATCGAGCCGAATCTGACGGCGGGCAAGATGCTGATGTTCGCACATGGCTTTAATATTCATTTCAATCAGATCGTTCCGCCTAAGGATGTGGATGTTACGATGATCGCTCCTAAGGGACCCGGTCATACCGTAAGAAGTGAGTATCAGGCTGGTAAAGGTGTTCCCTGTCTGGTTGCGGTACATCAGGACGCTACAGGTAAGGCGCTGGAGAAGGCACTGGCATATGCTCTGGCAATTGGTGGCGCAAGAGCCGGTGTGTTGGAGACGACTTTCCGGACAGAGACGGAAACAGACCTCTTTGGTGAGCAGGCAGTTCTCTGCGGTGGTGTATGCGCGCTGATGCAGGCTGGCTTTGAGACCCTTGTAGAAGCAGGATATGATGAGAGAAATGCTTATTTTGAGTGTATCCATGAGATGAAACTGATCGTTGACCTGATTTATCAGTCTGGTTTTGCCGGCATGAGATATTCCATCTCCAATACGGCGGAATACGGTGATTATGTAACAGGACCTAAGATTATTACGGAAGAGACCAAGAAGACCATGAAGAAGATTCTTAAGGATATTCAGGATGGTTCTTTCGCAAAGGAATTCCTGTTGGATATGTCCCCGGCAGGCGGTCAGGCGCACTTTAAGGCAATGAGAAAGCTGGCAAGCGAGCATCAGTCCGAAAAAGTCGGCGAAGAAATCCGTAAGCTTTATAGTTGGAATGGTGAAGGCAAGTTGATCGATAACTAGGCTGAATCAATAAAAGTGGGATGCATTTAGACTTATCAGTCAGTGCATGATAGAAGGAAGTGACGGAAGGGCTGGCTATCTTTGCCGGCCCTTTTATACAATGACAGGAAGGCATGAACGTTTTATGAAAAGTAAAAAATCTTTTTCTGATCATATCAATCAACTGATCGGTATGGTATTTGGCATTGCTTTTTTTGTTGTGTTCACTGCCAGTGTGATATTGCTCTATCTCTCGGAAGATGAAATACAGAGATATTATATCAAGATTCTGGGTATTTTTTTCATTTATCTTATATTATATGTGTTTTCCACTTTTTATATATCCCGGAGAATCAGGAAGATGTTTGAGCCGCTGGATCAGTTTGCAGCTGCCTTTGCCGAGGATAAGATCAGGATCTATGGAGATACGGCAGACCTTCAGACATTTGCGAAGCAGCTGACGGAACGTATGGATGAGATGGAAGGGATGTCGGACGCTTTGTCGATTGCAGAGGGCAATCTGAATAATCTGTTTCAAGAGTCGGAGGAAAGCAGATCAAGGTTTTCTCATCATATGAAGAGGTGCAAGGGTAGCCTCGATGGTGTGAAGATGGATTATGAACAACTGGCAGAACAGATGGAAACGATGAGGCAATTTTTGGAGGAGGGCAATGCGGCAGCAACAAGGTTGAAACTTTCCAGACAATCCCTTAGTGAAGATTATGAATCCATTCGTGAGTCACTGCAGGGCTGCAGCAGTTCCCATCAGGAGATGATGGATGACAAAGACCGTCAGAAAGAAGCATTTGGCGTATTAAATGATATGCAGAAGGAATCCATGGAACTGATCGAAACTATCTATAATGAACTCGCCTATATTCAGAATATTGCGTCAAAACTGGAACTTTATGCTGCCAATGTCTCGTTGGATTATGCCAGAAGTGGAGGCGGTAGTCTGAATATATCCGCGGCCTTGGATGAAATAAAGCTGGCTGATCGGCAGATGCGTGATAAGATAGATGAGCTTGCCCTGCTGGTGATCCGCACGAAAAATGCGATCAAGCTGGCCAATGACCAGACGAACTTCTGCATAGAGCTGGAGGAAGACGGACAGACAATCTCCGGTCAGGCAGATGAGCAGCTCGGGTTCATCTCCATGAAGCTTCAGGGGTTGATGCAGGTAGGTGAGGATATTTCAAATGGGATTGCCCATGTGATGAATCATAATTATGAATTGTTTGGTATGGCGGACTTGCGGATAAAAGAACTGGATTCCCTTGGTAAAGAACTGGAGCGCTTATACCAGCGGCTGGAGGATTTTGAACAGATTATCTAGAATTTCGATCAGTTCACAATTTCAATATTATGTGCTATAATGCTTTATATGATTTTTATGTTTAAATGAAACGAAAAAATTATCAACGGTGAAGGAGAAAGCACTAATATGGCGAATCTGAATCAAAAAAGCTATAAGGAGATTGCGGCAATATTAGAAAAATATGGGATCAGTGGCATATCAGATGTGTCAATAAAGCGGTTTGAAAAAAATGATAGGTTAATGCCGGCAGAGGTAATACATGATAAGACGGCTATGCTTTTAACAGAGGCGGGGATGGGCATTACAAATTATGATACTTGGGAATGGACACCTACAGAGAATGGTGTATATTGTTTTGACGTAGAAGTATTTGATATAGAAAAGATGTATACCAATTTCCTTTTGGGTGTATCTGCAATTAGCGAAGGAGAACTTGATTTTAAAAATATTACCGAAGATACCAGTGGTGTAGATTGGGAAAATGGAACGGGAAAAAGAACGGTAAGTTTTGAATGGAATGGATGTACATATACGCTGGAAGCTTCGTTTGAACATGACTGGTTTGATTTTAATGTAGCGGCTGAGCTTAACAGGATCATTATTGAAAATGGAAATGGCAAACGATTGTATATTACCGGCGACGGATATCAGGAATGTATTGTATTTTATCGTGATTCCGAGTGGGCGGATGCATTTCAAAAGGAAACCGGAATGGTGTTATCAGAAAAATAAAAAATGTAAGAAAACAATATTAGGATGAATCAGCATGGAGGTTAAAAAATGGGAATGACAATGACGCAGAAGATTCTGGCAGCACATGCCGGATTGGAACAGGTGACAGCGGGACAACTGATCGAGGCGGATCTTGATCTTGTGCTGGGCAATGATATTACAAGCCCTGTTGCAATCAAGGAGATGGAAAAGTTCAATACGCAGAGCGTATTTGACAAGGATAAGATCGCGCTGGTACCCGATCATTTTGTGCCAAATAAAGATATCAAATCCGCAGAGCATTGCAAATGTGTTCGTAACTTTGCCAGAAAAAATGAGATTACGAATTATTTTGAAGTCGGTGAAATGGGGATTGAACATGCGCTGCTTCCGGAGAAAGGTCTGACAGTGCCGGGAGATGTGATCATCGGAGCGGATTCCCATACCTGTACCTACGGCGCAGTAGGCGCGTTTTCTACTGGTATCGGAAGTACAGATATGGCGGCAGGAATGGCGACCGGGAAAGCATGGTTTAAAGTCCCTTCCGCAATCCGCTTTGTCCTTACGGGAAAGCCGGCGGAATGGGTCAGCGGTAAGGATATCATTTTACATATTATCGGTATGATCGGTGTGGATGGCGCTTTATATAAATCTATGGAATTTACGGGTGACGGGATTGCCGAACTGTCGATGGATGACCGCTTTACCATTGCCAATATGGCGATAGAAGCCGGTGCTAAGAACGGTATTTTTCCAGTAGATGATAAGACGAAAGCATATCTGGAGGAACATACGAAACGCAGCTATAAAGTTTACGAAGCAGATGAGGATGCGGAGTATGACGAAACCTACACCATTGATTTAAGCAGCTTAAAACCGACGGTTGCATTTCCGCATCTGCCGGAGAATACAAAGACCATTGATCAGGTGGGCGATATTGCGATTGATCAGGTTGTTATCGGCTCCTGTACCAACGGGCGGATCGATGATATGAGGATCGCCGCAAAGGTATTAAAGGGACGTCATGTTGCGCAGGGGATCAGGTGCATCATCATTCCTGCAACGCAGGCAGTTTATTTGCAGGCGATGGAGGAAGGGCTGCTCAAGATCTTTATTGAGGCCGGAGCCATCGTAAGCACTCCGACCTGCGGTCCATGCCTTGGCGGTTATATGGGTATTCTGGCGGAAGGGGAACGCTGTGTATCTACAACGAACCGTAACTTCGTAGGACGTATGGGACATGTGAACAGCGAGATCTATCTGGCAAGTCCCGCGGTGGCAGCTGCAAGCGCGGTAACAGGCAGGATTTCGTGCCCGTGCCAGTTAGATTGAAAAATCAAAGAATTTTTCAAAAACGAATAAATTCGTTTTGCAAATATTGTGCCTGCGGCCCCAAATTTGCAGGTTGTTAGAAGGACAAGTCTCACACCGAAAAACGCCAAGCGAACAAGTTCGTTTTAAGCAGACGTTTTGTCCCTTTTACCTTTCGTGTTGACAGCTCCAAGCGCCGGCAATTTCACTGGTTGCACATTGAAACCGAAATTTGCTGTGGCATAATCAAGGTGACGAATCGGAATTTGTATGGAAGATGAAAAGGAGAAGACTCATGTGGAAAGATTTATCAAGAGAATGGAAGGAAACATATGAACTGGCGTGGCTTGCATTCCGCAGTGGAAGTCTGCCGATTGGCTGCATTATCACAGATGCCTCAGGTAATACGATTATTGCAGGCCGGAATGAAACCTGCGAAAACCATTATCCTAACAGACGTACCGCTCATGCGGAAATATATTGCATGAGAAATATCGACATTAAAAAGTATCCTTCTTTGAAAGAGTATCACTTGTACACAACAATGGAGCCTTGTCCCATGTGCATGGGTACTATTGTGATGGGCGGCATTCGGAAGGTTCATGTGGCTGCAAAAGATAAGTATTGCGGTGCTTTGCACTATATTAACTATGACCCCTGGATGAAAAGTAAAAACATGGAGGTATATCTTGAGGAAGGCGAATTAGGGGCCGTTCAGCTGGTTCAGCAAGGTTACCATGAATTACGGAGATATGACGGAGAAATGAGTATAGTATTGGAACAATTCCAATTAGACTGTCCCAGAGCTGTTGAGATTGCGTTTATATTGTATCAAGAAAGATACTTAGATACGTGTGTTGATAATAATACGTCATATTGCGATATATATGATCATATTTGCGATTTATTAGGTTCAGAAGAAACATGACAGCAAAACAAGAATTTGATTTCTCTATTTTAAAGATTAAAAATTCCAGCTTATTGGTTAATTAGACGATGAAGAAATTTTATGGGTGCTTATCAACACAAAAGGTAAAAGGGAGGGCGTTTTTCATCTGGTTTTGAGTCGCAGCAGAGTTGCGACATGGAGGTTGAAGGAAAATATATCATTATAAGTTAAAGAAAGGATGGAAAGGAACATTATGAAAGCACAGGGAACGGTTTTTAAATATGGAGATAATGTAGATACGGATGTTATTATTCCGGCAAGATATCTGAATTCGTCAGATCCGGCGGAACTGGCAACCCACTGTATGGAGGATATTGATACGGAATTTGTGAAGAAGGTTCATAAAGGGGATATTATTGTTGCCAATAAGAATTTTGGCTGTGGTTCTTCCAGAGAACATGCGCCGATCGCAATCAAAGCGTCCGGCATCAGCTGTGTGATCGCAGAGACATTTGCCCGGATCTTCTATCGTAATGCAATCAATATCGGATTGCCGATCATTGAATGTCCTGATGCTGCCAAAGAAATCAAAGCCGGTGATGAGGTGGAGATTGATTTTGATTCCGGTGTGATCACAGATAAAACGACCGGAAAGGAATATCAGGGACAGCCATTTCCTGAATTTATGCAGAAGATTATCAAAGCAGAAGGACTGATCAATTATATCAATGAAAAAGGCTGACGGAATCATTGTAGCAGCAGTTCTGCTTGTGGCGGTAATTTTCCTTATTATGACATGGGGACGTGGGAACGGACAGATTGTAGTGTTGTATGATGATGAAACAGAGATCGGAAGATATCCGCTTATGTACGAGAGGACGATCAGGGTGGAACTGGAGGATGGTTACAATACCGTTGTTATCTCGGATGGAACGGTGTCTGTATCGGAGGCGGACTGTGCTAATCAGGTCTGCGTTCATACACCGGCTGCCAGCCGGGTAGGGGATACGGTTGTATGTCTGCCGCATAGATTTTATATTGTGATCAAGTAAGATATCCCGGCTCAGGAAGGGATGTATGCTATGTTTAGTGTTTAGGAAGGTACAGCGACTTGAATAAGCGTCTTGCGAGGATGGCTATGTTTTTAGCTCTGGCTGTTATTATGGGTTATCTGGAAGCGTTGGTTCCGGTTGTACCTATGATTCCGGGAATCAAACTGGGACTTGCTAATTTTGTGATCGTACTGGTCATGTATCTGTTTTCTATCAGAGAAGCGGCGGTGATCAGTGTCTTGCGGATTATTTTGGTGGGATTTCTGCTGTCAAATATGTCCATGATACTGTATAGCCTTGCCGGGGCGGCGCTTAGTCTGACGGTGATGGCATTACTAAAAAGAATCCCCTATTTTTCCATATATGGCATCAGTATGGCGGGAGGGATCATGCACAATATCGGTCAGCTCTTGGTGGCAGGAGCGTTGATGGGATTTCAGGCAATTTTGTGGTATATGCCGTTTTTATTGATGGCGGGGATGTTGGCAGGTCTATTGATTGGATTTTTGGTACGGGTTAGTTGCAGCAGACTGAAAAGTATAACAGGTGAGAGGGGATTTTAGATCCATGTATGCGTATTTAAAAGGTACTGTTGTTCAAAAGACGGCAGACCGCATTGTAGTGGAAGTATCGGGGGTAGGTTATAATGTATATGTTTCTCCGGGACGGATCTATGATATCCCGGAATATGGGGAAGAAGTCAAGGTCTATACATATACCAGCGTCCGGGAGGATGCGATCAATCTATATGGATTTGTTACATTGGAGGAACTGGAGCTGTTTAAGCTGTTGATCAGCGTTAGTGGCATTGGACCGAAAGGGGGACTTGCCATGCTGTCTGTGATGAGCGTGGATGATATCAGATATGCAATCATGACAGGAGATGCAAAGCTACTGGCAAAGGCACCCGGTGTGGGCAAGAAAACCGCAGAACGTGTGATCATTGATCTGAAAGATAAAATAAACGCACAGGATTTTGAAGAATCTGTTACAGGGGCTGTTTTGGAAAAAACATTAATGGAGCATCCAAAAGCGCGGGACGCGGCAGATGCCTTGGTTGCGCTTGGGTATTCCGGCAAAGAGGCGGAACATGCTGTGGAACAGGCTTTCAGGGAGTTGGAAGTACAGTCCGGGGAGGATGCGATTTCTTCCGATCAGCTCTTAAAGGTTGCGTTGAAATATTTTTGACCTTGGTAGTAAAATATAACGATTTAGAAACTATTGCTATAAAGGAAAAGGACAGTAGATATGTCGAAAAGACTGATCGAGACCACATATACCGAAGAGGATGCAGCGATTGAGAATACACTGCGCCCCCGATTGTTAAAGGATTATATCGGACAGGACAAAATAAAGGAAAATCTTAAGGTATTTATTGAGGCTGCAAAACAGCGTGGGGAATCTCTGGATCATGTATTGTTTTATGGCCCTCCGGGGCTTGGGAAAACAACGCTGGCGGGCATTATCGCCAATGAAATGGGGGTAAATATTAAGATCACCAGTGGACCGGCGGTTGAAAAGCCGGGGGAGCTTGCAGCGATCTTAAATAACCTTCAGGAGGGAGATATTCTTTTCATTGATGAGATCCATCGTCTGAGCCGTCAGGTGGAGGAAGTGATGTATCCGGCGATGGAAGATTACGCGATCGATATCCTGCTGGGGAAGGGAAGCGGCGCTAAATCTATTCGTCTGGAGCTGCCGCGTTTTACGTTGATCGGTGCAACGACGAGAGCTGGTTTGTTGACGGCTCCGCTCCGTGACCGTTTTGGTATGATCCATCGTCTTGAATTTTATTCCGTAGAGGAACTGCAACATATTATTATGAATTCTGCCACGAAACTAAGAGTACCTATTGAGATTGATGGGGCTCTGGAACTTGCGCGGAGAAGCCGTGGCACACCAAGGCTTGCAAACCGTATGTTGAAGCGGGTGCGGGATTTCGCGCAGATCAAATTTGATGGCATTATTACGAAAGAGACAGCGGACTATGCGCTGGATCTGATGGAAGTAGATAAATATGGATTGGATCAGATGGATCGCAATATCCTGCTTGCCATGATTGAAAGGTTTAATGGCAGACCAGTAGGACTTGACACGCTTGCGGCTGCGCTGGGCGAGGATCCGGGGACGATCGAAGATGTATATGAGCCGTATCTGCTTAAAAACGGATTCATTAGCCGAACCCCACGCGGCAGAATGGCTACTTTGGAAGCTTATCGTCATTTTGGACTTGAAAACCTTTATCGTGATGATATATAATATACATGTAATTGTGAAAGTATGTTAGGGAGGAAAAAACGATCATATGACGGAAAAGACAGATGTTCAGGTAGTGATTGATGGCAAGGTGCTTACCATAAGCGGTTATGAAAGCGAAGAGCATCTTCAGAAGATAGCCTCTTTTATCAATAATAAGATTACAGAATATCAGAAAGTGGATGCATTTAAGCATGCCAACAGTGATACACAGCACCGGTTGATTGAACTCAATATTACGGACGAGTATTTTAAGGCGAAGCGGCAGATCGGGCAGTTAGAAGAAGAGATAAAAGCAAAGCAGAATGAACTTTATGATATGAAGCACGATATCGTTAACAAGGATATGGTAGTAGATTCTTTGCGGGAAAATATTAAGCAAGTGCAGGATGAACTGCATGAAAGCGCTAAACGTATCGTCCAGTTGGAAACAGAATTAAGGGATCGCAAGAAATAAATGCCGGGATCGGCATGAGATAGGGATGGCTGCCTGTTTTAGGCAGCCATTCATCATATTTATCAGCATTTTACCTATAGAACAGCTCAGGAGGTGGCCGTTAATGCAAGGCAGGAAATGGAAAGCGGAACTTCTTTCCCCGGCGGGAGACATTGATGGGGCGGTCGGGGCGATCAATGCCGGAGCGGATGCAATATATCTAGGCACGGAAGAGTTTTCCGCAAGAGCATATGCTAAAAATTTGACCATAGAAGAAACCATAGAAATGATACATTATGCTCATTTGTATCATAGAAAGCTTTATTTGACCATGAATACGCTGTTAAAAAATGTGGAATTTTCTAGGGCGCTTTCCATCCTTGAAAGGCTGTATCTTGCGGGACTGGATGCCGTGATCGTGCAGGATCTTGGATTGCTGTCATGCCTACATCAGTATTTTCCGGAACTGGAGATTCATGTGAGTACGCAGCTTTCGATTTTATCCGCTGCGGGTATGGAGTGGCTGAAAGAATATCATGTGACTCGCGTTGTACCGGGACGGGAGCTGTCGCTGGCGGAACTGAGGGAGATGAAGAAAACAGGATTGGAACTGGAGTGCTTTATCCATGGCGCTATGTGCTATGCTTATTCCGGGAGATGTTTAATGAGCAGTCTTGCAGGAGGAAGAAGCGGCAACCGCGGAAGATGTGCCGGACCCTGCAGAAAGCAGTACCACCAGCCGGGACAAAAGGATGCCTATCTTCTCAGTATGAAAGATATGTGCTCTATCGATCAGATGGGAGCGTTGATGGATGCAGGCATTGATTCCTTTAAGATTGAAGGGCGGATGAAAGCGGCAGAATATACAGCAGGTGTTACATCTGTTTATCGTAAAGTGATTGACCGGATCGAAAATGGGGAAAAGTATGTAGTAACGGAGGAAGACAGAGCAGTTTTAGAAGAACTTTATATCCGTTCTGAGATTCAGGAAGGATATTATTTCAGGCATAATTCTAAAGATATGATCAGTCTGTCCGATCCGGCTTATGCCGGTTGCAGCGATGTCATAAAGGAGGACATTCACAGGCGTTATCTGGAGGAGAGAAGGCGTTATCCAATACAGGGGGAGATCACCGTATCTCAAGGAAGACCGATGAAGCTGACGTTACGGTTGGAGGATCATGCGGAATCGGTGGAAGGCGCGGTTGCGGTCAGAGCCGAAAAACGCGCCATAACTGATGAGGATATCAAAAAACAGATCTGTAAGACGGGCAATACCCTTTATGAGATCTGTGAACTTAAGATTGTCAATGATGGGACATCCTTTGCGGCTGTCAGTCAGTTAAAAGATCTGAGGAGAGCCGCTATAGAGAAGTTGGAGCAGGCTGTATTTTCTGCGGATCGTCAAAGTTTTCTGCAAGAGAATGTTTCTGCAGAAAATATAAGAATGTTGAATAGATCAAAGGGAGAAGATCGTTATATAAATAAGCAGCAGGAGCCTGAAAAAAAGCCTGCCATTCTCTTTGGTGTGAAAACTAAGGAGCAGTTAAGAACGGTTCTTAAGTACCCTTATGCAGACGGCATAATCATAGATCTGATGCTGTTTTCCGGAGAAGAAATTCCTGCAAGAGGGGACAGCGGCAGGGAGCAGGAACGGGATACTGTGGAGGGATTGCTCCGACAGATGATGAAGAATCGGAAAAAGTGGTATCTCAGACTGCCGGAGGTGATTCGCCAGAAAGATGTGAGAAGAATCAGGGAGCAGTTTGAAGCAGCGCTGCGTCTCACAGACGATATGTTGCCGGAAAGGATCTATTGCAGTGGTATCGATGCTCTGTGGATAGCAGAGGAGATCATAGAGCGTTACGGAGAGAACAGCCGGCATGAGGATCGGGAGAGATACAAAAAACAGGATATTGTGGCGGACCAGGGGATTTATATCATGAATGAGTCGGCAGAAAATACGGTATTAAAGCATGCCATTTCCTATACTGCTCCGCTGGAACTGAATAGAAAGGAACTTTCCCATGCAATAAGAAAGGATGCCCGAGAATTAATAGTATATGGATATCTTCCCATGATGTATAGCGCCAATTGCATCGTCAATACAACAGGCGGTTGTGAACGAACGAAAGAGATGACGCGGATCATTGATCAGGAGGGCAGGGAATTTCCGGTGTTAATGAATCATCATTATTGTTTTAATACCATCTATAACTGTGTTCCATTGTCGCTGCATCAGGAAGTATATCAACTATATCAGGCACGGGAAGCGGCGGCCTTCAGAATAGAATTTACAATAGAGGATGCCGGAGAGACAGAGCATATCATGGAGTTCTTTCATAACGTGTTTCGCAAGGGCGCTCCTGAGGGGATAGAAAAAGATACATGGAAGGGATATACGAAAGGACATTTTAATCGGGGTGTTTTGTAATGAATTTATTTGTTAGTGAGATTTCAAAGTATATACTTACCGCGTTTATGGCGGCTTATACTTTGATGTCTTATATTACATTAAAATATCAGGATGGCGACCGCCGGAAGGGAATCTACAGGGGACAGGCATTTTGCGTTTTCGTGATCCATGCGCTGGGAATGTTCTGTGTTTATGTCTCCGCGGATGACATGGATTATCTGGTGCTTTTTTACGCGCAGGTTTTTGCACTGTTTATCTTTGAGAAACTGATGACGCTGGCTTATGAAAATTATAACCGGCAGATCATGAATCATATGAAACTTCTGCTGAGCGTCGGTTTTATCATTCAGGCAAGGTTGTCATTTGATAAGGCGAGACGGTTGTTGATTATCATTGCGATCTCCCTTTTGGTTTGTCTGGTGATTCCGATACTGATCAAAAAGCTGGACATTTTAAAATCAAAGACATTTATCTTTGTCTATGGATTTTTAGGTGCAGCATTGCTGGCGTTTGTTTACGCGTTGGGAGCGGTTTCTTATGGTTCCAAACTTTCTATGAAGATTCTTGGTCTTGCTTTTCAGCCATCGGAATTTGTAAAAATCATTTTTGTCTTTTTTCTTGCGGGACTTCTGTATCAGACCAACCGTCTGGGGCGGCTGATGTTAAGCGCGCTTCTTTCCGCCATTTATGTATTGCTTCTTGTGGCATCAAAGGATCTGGGGGCGGCGTTGATCTATTGCGTCATTTATTTGGCGGTGGTGTATGCTTCCACAGGAAAACATCGTTATCTTTTGGGTGGCGTTATGGTCGGAGGCTTGGCGGGCGTGGCCGCCTATTATCTGTTTGCCCATGTCAGAGTGCGTGTGGGAATCTGGATAGATCCTTGGAGCGATGTGGACAGTACCGGTTACCAGTTAACACAATCGTTGTTTGGAATCGGTATGGGCAACTGGTTTGGCAGAGGAATTGGCAGAGGAATTCCGGAAACGATTCCCTTTGTGGATGAAGATTTTGTCTTTTCCGCAATTGCTGAGGAAATGGGTGTATTTTTCGGTATTCTTTTGATTCTGGTATATCTGAATATCGTTCTGCATTTTTTACGTATTGCCCAGCGGATGAACGACGTGTTTTATCGTCTGGTTGCTGTCGGAATTGCGATATCTCTCGGAATACAGACATTTTTGACGATTGGGGGTGGCAGCCGCCTGATCCCGTTGACTGGTGTTACCCTTCCGTTGATCAGCAACGGGGGAAGCTCCGCTATGGCGACGATTATGATGTTCGGCATTATATTTGGTGTTTCCATGCTTAGGCAGAAAGAATTAAGAGCCATGGAGAGAGAAGACGGAGAGGCAGAGACGGTTGATGAACTATATGTTCTTTTAGAGATGAAAAGAAAACGGGGAATCTTGTGGCTGGGAACGATCTATATCGTCTTATTCCTTTTGATGTGTGGTAATCTTGTTTATTTTACGATTGCGAGACGGGAGGAAGTCATCAATTATTCTTATAATCATAAGCGTCAGGAGCTGCTTGCGGAAGAAAACTACAGGGGTACGATTTATGCTTCGGACGGTACTGTGCTTGCTGAAACATTGGAACTGGAAGACGGTACGCAGCAGCGCAGTTATCCTTATGGGGACGTCTATGCACATATAATCGGTTATGTTCCAAACGGAGGCTCCGGGGTGGAACAGGTTGCCAATATGATGCTTTTAAATTCCAGTATTTCGATGC
The DNA here is from genome assembly GCA_029062895.1 of Lachnospiraceae bacterium. Taxonomy (GTDB): domain Bacteria; phylum Bacillota; class Clostridia; order Lachnospirales; family Lachnospiraceae; genus NK4A136. The sequence continues at coordinate 41,163 of JAIDPF010000029.1, read as the reverse complement.
CAGAAATCCTCGCAAACCAATGGGAGGGCAGAAAAAATCCCGGAGATTCGGTTTACACTTCTCTGGATCCGGAACTGCAACAGATCGCGTATGATTCCCTCGGAATGTATCATGGCGCGGTGATTGTGACGGAAGCCAAGACGGGAAGGATTCTTGCGATGGTGTCCAAGCCGGATTATGATCCTAATGAAATTGCAATCATATGGGATGATCTGCTTAGGGATGAGGATAGTTCTGTGCTGGTCAACCGTGCGACTCAGGGGTTATATCCGCCGGGATCGACTTTTAAAATATTTACCGCGCTGGAATATATGCGGCAGAATCCGGATACCTATGCGCAGTATCAGTTTGTGTGTAACGGATATTTTCGTTATAGAGATGAGACGATCAGCTGCTTTCATAGGACGGTGCATGGAAATGTAGATTTTGTGAGTTCCTTTGCCAGATCCTGCAATTCCTCTTTTGCCAACATTGGCGTTGAATTAGACCGGGAGAGATTCGCGGATACGCTGCTCTCACTTTACTTCAATTCTAGCCTGCCGGTCAATATGGTATATAATCCAAGTCATATCAGTATGCGGAGTGATATGAGCGACGGTGAGATCATGCAGACCGCAATCGGACAGTCAGAGACACTGATTACGCCGCTTCATTTGAATATGGTGACGCAGGCGATCGCGAATCATGGTGTTATGATGACGCCTTATGTTATTGACTATGTTTCCAGTGTCAATGGAAATATTGTCAGACAATATGAACCGGTGGTAATCGGAACAGTCATGACAGAGGAGGAAGCGGATTACCTGACCGGGATGATGATCGAAGTAGTGGAACATGGAACGGCAACCAAATTGTCCGGATATGGATTTACGGCGGCAGGCAAGACAGGATCCGCAGAATATCTGGATGATAAGGATGGTAGAAGTCATGCATGGTTTACGGGATTTGCTCCGGCGGAAGATCCGGAGATCGTAGTTACGGTTATTTTGGAGGCGGCAGGTACAGGCGGGGATTATTCGGCACCGATTGCCAGACGTATCTTTTCAAGATATTTTGATTAATTTTTTGCTTTTTTTTTCCTATGATCTGCGGTATAATAAAGATATATTTTTGTTTTGACAGCTGTTAGAAGGAGGTGTGTTATGTTTATTAATTTATTTGGAAAATACTTGATTTCAAAAAAGATAATCACTTCCGAACAGTTGCGGAATATCAGAAAAGAACAGTCCAGAACGCGCGTAAAGCTTGGATTGATCGCGGTTGCGGAAAAACTGCTGACAGAAAAACAAGCGGAGGAGATCAATCGTAAGCAGGCGTTGATGGATAAACGTTTTGGCGATATTGCCATTGAACACGGTTTTCTGACATTAGAACAGGTGTCGCGTCTTTTGGACTTGCAGGGGAATCCGTATCTGCAGTTTGGTCAGATCGCTACAGAGAGAGGATATATGACATTTACTCAGATGGAAGATGCCTTGCTGCAATACCAAAATGAGCATCATTTTTCAGAGGAAACAATGAATGGAATCAAGAATGGTGATCTTGATGTAATCATTCCTGCATTTGTCCATGAAGATACGATCAAAGAGGCAGCCGGTGTGGCGATCAGGACATTGAATCGTCTGATCTCTACGGATCTCTGGATGGGAGATTCTTATATGACAAATCGGTTTACGTGTGACAGATTGGCCTGTCAGGATATGGAGGGCGATCTGGAGACAACGATAGGATTTGCAGGAATGGGTGACAATCTTTTGGCGGTTGCGGATGCCTATGCAGGTGAATCTTTTCAGACAGTTGACATGGATGCGTTGGATTCTGTTGGAGAAGTAGTTAATATCATAGATGGACTGTATGCAACAGCGCTTAGTGAACAGGGAATGGAGATCAATCTGCTGCCGCCATCCTACTTTGATGAAGAGATAATCTTGGAGGGAAAGGAATTTGGCGTGATACCTTTGGAAATCAAACAGAAACCGGTGATGCTGGTGATTTCTTATGGCAGTAAGATCCATTTTAGTGAAGAATAAAAAGTTTATTCATTTGCAAATTCACAGGTTATGGAAAGGCATGGGGATTAATATGATAAAAATATTAATTGTAGATGACTCTAAAACATCCAGAAAGATGCTTCGTGGTATCTTGGAGGATGCGGGAATGGAGGTTATCGGTGAGGCGGCTAATGGACAGGAAGCGCTGATACTATATACATCATTAAAACCGGATGTTGTAACGTTGGATATTACCATGCCTGTTATGGACGGTATCAATGCGCTGAAGGAGCTTATGGCTTTGGATAGGACGGCCAGAGTAGTCATGGTGACTGCGGCAGGACAAAAGGGGAATGTTGTAGAGGCATTGAAGATCGGAGCAAAGGAGTTTGTCGCGAAACCATATGAGGTGGATCTAATCATAGATGTAATAAAAAAGGCAATGGAATAATAATGATTGTGAGAAAGGCATGGTTGGATCATCATGATTGAAGCAGTCAGTTGCGGGGGTATCGTGATACATAAAGGGAAGATATTGCTTTTATATAAAAGCTTTCGAAACCGATATGAGGGATGGGTATTGCCTAAGGGAACGGTGGAAGAAGGGGAAGAATATGTGGAGACCGCATTGCGGGAGGTCAGGGAGGAAGCAGGTGTTACAGCGGAACTGATCCAGTATATTGGGAAGAGTGAATATACGTTTAATGTTCCTGATGATGTGGTGGAAAAAGAAGTTCACTGGTATTTGATGCGTTCTGGCAATTATTTTAGCAAGCCCCAAAGGGAAGAATTTTTCATAGATTCGGGATATTATAAATATCATGAGGCTTATCATCTGTTAAGGTTTCCCAATGAGAAACAGATTTTGGAAAAAGCCTATGAGGAATATTCCAGACGAATCAAGGAACAGTCTTGGTAAATGTGAAAAACCAGCATTTTCTTTGGATTTAAGTCGCAGCGCAGCTGCGGTATGGAGGTTAGGTTGCTATGCGGTTTGCAAAAAAAATCTATGTCAGCGATGGGCTCGCCGGCAGGGAAAAGGAGCTTAGGGTGCGCCTGAAGCTTAGGAAGATGAAAAAACATGTGTATATCATTTATTTTAACCGTAACAGCAATACGCCGGAATTTATGAACAGCATTTTTTTAAAGCAGAAATATTATAAAAAATATTCGATGTATGTGATTGGGATTGTGGAGACATATGAACAGGCTGTAGAATATATTGCAGGATTATTAAAGGATGCTTTTGGTAAAAATGGGAATTTTAATGTAAAAGAGATTATATGCAGATGTTAGCGGTTATAGTAGATATTTTAAAAATCATTGGTATCATACTGTTATGTATCATCGCCATTCTGCTTATTATAATATTGCTGGTGTTGTTCTGTCCATGGCGATACTGTGTGGATGTCAGGAGGGAAGAACGACTGACCGGAAAAGCCGCCGTATCGTGGCTGCTTCTTGTTCTCAGAATAGAAGTGATCTATCGGGAAGCTGTCAACCTAAGGATCAGGGTGTTAGGGATTCCGATTTACGATAAATTACGGCGGGAGGCACAGGCGGCTGCCAGAGAGGAAAAAGCGGCAGCAAAAGAACAGAAAAAAGCTGGAAAGAAAGAAAAGCTGCTGCCTGATGTGACTGCAGCATCTGTTGAACAGAAGGAAGATGCGTTGACGGATAAACAAACGTCAGAAGATGAGACGGTCGATAATACGGTTTCTGCCAGAGCCCGACAGGGTGAAGAAAAAGCGTCAGAAAAACATACGCAGAGCAAAAAAGGACGTCAGAAAACAGGAAAGGTCTGGTGGGAGTTCCCCCAATATTTCTTTGAAATGCTGATGGACTGGGCGGAAAAATTCTTAGAAATGCTGTTATCCTTGCCGGAACTGGTAGAGGGTCCTGTAGAACGTCCTGTAGAACGTTTAGAAAAGAAAATTACCTCGGTGGTTGGCAGGGTGGAATATTATACGAAGCTGCTGCAGAAAAAAGGTTCCAAATGGGTGATTGATTTTCTTAAGGTAAGGATTTTTAAGGTTTTAAAACACATCCGGCCGAGGAACGCAAGGATCAATCTTTATTACGCAGCGGATGATCCGGCAAAAGTGGCTGACATGATGGCATATTACGGCATGGCACTGCCATGGCTGCCAAGACATACGAATTTCACTGCAGAACTTGGGGAGCCAAAGCTGGAGGGAAGCATAAGAATCAAAGGAAGGGTCTGTCTTATTGTCCTCCTTTGGCATGGGCTTGGCATTTACCTAAATAAAAAAGTAAAGACTTTTTTGAAATTATTAAAAGAAGGACAGAAGATGTAACGCGGATTAGATTGAAAAATCAAAGAGTTTTTCAAAACCGAATAAATTCGGTTTGCAATTATTGTGCCTGCGGCGGCATACAACAAAAAGCTTACGCTTTTCGTTGTCAAGAATCGCAGGTTATGGAAAGGCATGGTTATTAGTGTAAACCACAGGTCTGCATAGAAAGGAGCAGAATATAAAATGGCGGAGAATAATTTTGGTAACGTAATGGATTCATTGATGAAAAATATGGATCATCTGATCGGTTCCAAAACGGTCGTTGGAGAAGCGACCACGATTGGAGACGCGATTATCGTACCATTGGTTGACGTGTCCTTTGGCGTAGGAGCAGGAGCATCGATAAATGATAAGAAAAACGGCGGGGCCGGCGGCATGAGCGCAAAGATGTCGCCAAGCGCGGTGCTTGTGATCCAGAACGGCAACGCGAAACTGGTCAGCGTGAAAAATCAGGATACGCTGACGAAGATTGTGGATCTGATCCCGGAAGTGATCGATAAGATCAAGGCGAAAAAAGAGGGGATGATCAGCAATGATGAAGCGGTCAGCGAGGCATTTGGTGAGAAAAAAGACGCTGATATAAAACCGTCTGAAACATAAATCGGAAATGAGCGGCAGTATCATAGCGATTGAGATAAAACAGATATTTTACGAGGTATTTCCACATAGAATATAACATAATCGTATGATATCAGGGTATCCATGGGAATGAAAAAAACGATTGGCTGTATTTTGTTTTGGATAGGCATAGGGATGTTGATTATGTTATTGCTGGATAATGGGTTTATAGGACTGATTATCATTGCCACGCTGCTTCTTGTAGGCTATAATCTATATCATTGCTGACAATGATCAATATTGGCGGATTACGGCTGGAATAAGGGGATAATATAGGGTATGGAGTTATCGTCATGGACAAGTTTACGGAACGTTTATCGGAATATAAATCAAAAGAAGAACTGGAAAATTTAAAACACCAGCTTTTTATGGAAAATGTACGTCTTCAGGCGGAAAAAAGTCAGATTGAAAATGATTATGAAGGGCTGCGCAAAGAGAAAAAGGAAGTTGCTGCTGACAGAAAGCAGTTGTCCAGAGAAAAAAAGCAGCTGACCATCGAGATCAATCAACTTCGGGAACAGGTAGAATATCAGCGGAAGCGGCTTCGGGAGGATGAGAGTCTGTTAGACCAGAAGCAGAAGCTTGTAGAACGCGGATATGAACTGTTAGAACAGGATAAAAAGCAGATACAGAAAGAATACAGCCGGATAGAACAGGAGCGCGAGCAGCTCCGCAGGGCGACTGCCTCGGCAAGGAAGGAAGTCTATGCCACAGGTCTGTTTTTTCGTGGGGTAAATAATCAGGTTGCTTTGAAGAAACGTTATAAGGATCTTTTAAAGATCTATCATCCTGATAATATCTGTGGGGATAACGAAATACTATTAAAGATCAACCGTGAGTATGAAGAACTTAAGGAACGGTTTGATTATGCGGAAAGTATCTAGAAAATAGTGTGATTTAAAAAGCAGATAAAAGCAGACGGAAATCTGCTCTTATCTGCTTCTTTAAGTTCAGAAAGAAACTTATTAGACTCTTTCTACCTTGCCTGACTTTAAACATGTTGTGCATACATGAAGTCTTTTCGGTGTTCCGTTAACAGTGCATTTTACATTCTTGATATTAGAGTTCCAGATTCTGTTAGATCTTCTATGAGAATGGCTGACATTGTTACCGAAATGAGCACCCTTGCCGCAAATATCACATTTTGCCATGTTGACACCTCCTTGAAAATAATGATCTTTACTATAAGTGATTTAATAAATCTGACCACAACATTCGTATTTTAACAGATAAAAGTAAGGAATGCAAGTGATTTTAAAAATTTATAAGGGAAATGAGTGATAATTTTATTATTCTATGCTGTGGAAAGGAAAATTTTCGGTATTTATAATCTTTTGCAATTTTATGTTTCATTTTTTATGAAAATCGGTTATACTTTATAATAATATTGATTATGCAGGGGCAAGGAGGATATCTATGAAGGGTTCAATGGATACTCATTTAGGAAGCATACAGATTGATAACGAAGTCATAGCACAGCATGCCGGCATGATTGCAACGGAATGTTTCGGCATTGTAGGCATGGCGTCCGTCAATGTAAAAGAGGGTCTTGTTCGGATATTAAAACAGGACAGCGTCAATCATGGCATCATTGTCAGCGCCAATCATAATAAACTATCTTTGGAATTTCATGTGATTGTTGCATATGGAGTTAGTATTCTTGCGGTTACGGATAATCTGATCAGCAATGTGAAGTATAAAATTGAAGAGTTTACCGGTCTTGAAGTAGAAAAAATTAACGTATATATTGAAGGCGTACGCGTCATTGATTAAGGAGGAGTTAAAACAGTGGCAGTAAAGACGATAGATGCAAAGATTTTGGCAAAGATGTTCTTATCGGGCGCAAAGAGTCTGGAGGCTAAGAAAGAATATATTAATGAATTAAATGTATTTCCGGTTCCAGATGGCGATACCGGTACCAATATGACATTAACGATCATGTCTGCAGCAAAGGATGTTTATGCGCTAGATGAACCGGATATGCAGACACTCTGCAAGTGTATTTCCGGAGGATCTCTTCGTGGCGCAAGGGGTAATTCCGGCGTTATCTTAAGCCAGCTTCTTCGCGGATTTACAAAAGTGATTAAGGAACATGATGAGTTAAATACGGCGGTTATTACCGCCGGTCTGGATAAAGCGGTTGAGACGGCTTATAAGGCTGTTATGAAGCCTAAGGAAGGAACGATCCTGACGGTAGCAAAAGGCGTTGCGGAGAAAGCAAACGAACTGTTTGAAGCAGGGGAAACGGATCTGGTTGTTTTTGGTCAGGGGATATTGGATCATGCCAATGAAGTGCTGCAGCAGACGCCGGAAATGCTTCCGGTGCTGAAAGAAGCAGGCGTTGTAGATTCCGGCGGACAGGGACTGATAGAAGTGCTGCAGGGAGCCTATGATGCATTATGTGGGAAAGAGATCGATTTTACGATGGACGCTGCTACCTCCGAAGCAGCTGGTGAAACCAGAAAGCTGAATACGCCATCCCAGAGCTTGCAGGCACAAGCTGAGATGGAAATCAAGTATGGGTATTGTACGGAATTTATCATATTGCTGCAGAAGTCTTTTAATGCTAAGACGGAGCAGGACTTTAAGGCGTATCTGGAAGGCATCGGCGATTCCATTGTTCTGGTGTCGGATGGCGAGGTTGTTAAAGTGCATGTACACACGAATGACCCCGGTCTTGCGATTCAGCGTGCTTTAAAATATGGTGCACTTTCCAATATGAAGATCGATAATATGCGCTTGGAGCATCAGGAGAAACTGGTTAAGATGTCAGAACAGCAGCCGGCGGCTCAGTCTCCCGATTCTTTGAATGTGGCGTTGGTTCAGGAGCAGCCAAAGGAAAAGAAAGCGGTTGGATTTGTTACGGTATCCGTAGGTGCAGGCATTGGAGAAATCTTTAAAAATCTTGGCGTTGACTGCCTGATCGAAGGCGGACAGACCATGAATCCCAGCACGGAGGATATGCTGAAGGCGATTGAAATGATCAATGCTGATACCATCTTTATCTTCCCGAACAATAAAAATATTATTCTGGCAGCAAATCAGGCAAGAGATCTGACAGAGGATAAGAAGATCATCGTAGTTCCCACAAAGAATGTACCGCAGGGAATTTCTGCGTTGATCAGCTTTGTGCCGGATATCAGTCCAGAGGAGAATCTGGAGACTATGATGGCGGAAACGGAAAAGGTAAAGACGGGACAGATTACTTATGCAGTCCGGGATACAGTGATTGAAGGCACTGAGATCCATCAGGATGATTATATGGGCATCGGGGATTCCGGTATCTTATCAAATGGCAAGGATATTGACGAGGTCATGTTGAATATGTTGGATAAGATGATTACAGGGGAAACAGAGCTGGTTAGTATCTATTATGGTTCGGATGTCAAGGAAGAGGACGCGCAGGCGCTTTTGGAGAAGATCCAAGGGAAATATGATAGTGTTGACGTGGAGTTCCAGAATGGCGGTCAGCCGGTTTACTATTATATTGTATCCGCTGAATAATATCTTTCGTATGATTTTGAATCTATAAAAAATGCATTTTCCGGCAGAATGGAATTTGGACGGATGTTTAGGAAACTACATAAGAGTACGTCAGAGGGCGTGCTCTTATTTATTGTATTTGTGATATTATAATAGGATTCGGGTGTCAAAAGGTGTCTTTTAAATTTTGAGGCGGCAGGCTGCGCAAATCATCATCTGTGCCTATGCTGCTGTACGGAAATAAGAAATTCTAAACATTCCTAATTGAAGTTGTGGAAGACGGACGCAAAAGGGGCAAATTCGCCATCCATGGCTCAATTGCCCCTTTTCGGAACATCGTGTTCCGAAATTGCTGGGTATAGGATAGGAATGTTAAGAATTTCTAATTTCCTTCCAATGCATAGGCACAGATAATGATTTGCGCAGCATTGACAATACATCGCAGGCATGTTTGCGCTGCGCGTCTATTGTACAAGAGCAGCAATAGTTAAGCGCATGCCTGCGTAATCATCTAAATGTATAATATATAGGGGAGGATAGGGTATTCTATGGAGCTGCAGTCGGAAATTACAGATATCAAGGGAATCGGCGAACATACGGCGAAACTGTTTGCGCGGCTTGGTGTCAGGACGGTCAACGATCTATTGCACTTTTTTCCGAAAAACTATGTGATGTTTCCGCATAAAAAGGCGATTGCAGAACTGAAGGACAGGGAAAGCTGCGTGATTTCCGGCTATATCATCGGTACGCCGCGGATGTTCCGTAAGGGAAGTAAGACGGTTCTTTCCTTTCAGGTAACGGATCGTACTGGGGAGGTTACGCTGACTTATTTTAATATGCCGTATCTGAAAAAACAGATCATGGCGGGAAAGCAGGTGCTGGTACATGGCATCTGCAGGATCGGAGAGTATGGACGGAAACGTCTGGAACAGCCCAAAATGTTGAAAACAGAAGAATATGAGGAATGGAAGGATATGCTGCAGCCTGTCTATGGACTGACAGAGGGCCTGACGAATAAGAAGATCAGTAAGGCGGTATCGGCAGTACTTTCCTGTGCTGAGATGATACAGGAATATTTGCCGGCGGATATTGTCAGAGAGGAAGGACTCAGCAGTATAGAAAAGGCGGTCCGGCAGATGCATTTCCCGGAAACGATGGAAAGCGTCTATGAGGCGAGGAAGCGGCTGGCGTTTGATGAATTCTTCTTATTCCAGATGCGGATCCGTGAGCTTAGAAAAAATAAACAAAAGCATATGAGCTGCAACAGGATGAAGGATGACGGAAGCTGCGACGCATTGGAAGCGAAACTTCCCTTTGCCCTGACTGATGGACAGAAACAGGCTGTGGAGGAAATCAAAAAGGATCTGTGTTCCGGTTATCAGATGAATCGTCTGGTGCAGGGAGATGTGGGCTGCGGAAAAACCATCGTTGCATGGATGGCGGTACTGATGACAGTGTCCAACGGATATCAGGCGGCAATGATGGCACCGACGGAAGTGCTGGCTGCACAGCATTATCAGGATATCTTACATATGACAGAGAAATATGATCTTCCTATCAGACCGGTTCTTCTCACGGGATCAATGACTTCCAAGGAGAAAAAACTGATCAAGGCGGGAATTACATCGGGGGAGTATGATCTGGTGATCGGTACGCATGCGTTGATTCAGGATACGGTGGTGTATCATAATCTTGCGCTTGTGATCACGGATGAACAGCATCGTTTTGGTGTCAGACAGAGAAGTACGTTGATGGGGAAGGGAATGGAGGTACACGTGCTTGTCATGAGCGCAACGCCCATACCAAGAACCCTCGGACTGGTGTTATATGGGGATCTGGACGTTACGGTGATCAAGGAACTGCCGGCGCAGAGACTTCCGATCAAGAATGCCGTCGTGGATACAAGCTACCGTGAGAAAGCGTATGCCTTTCTCTTAAAACAGATTGCGGAAGGAAGGCAGGCGTATATCATCTGTCCTATGGTAGAAGAAGGAGAGATGGAGGATCTTGTCAATGTCACAGATTATTCCGAAGAGTTAAAAGAGCGGTTTGCCGGCGCGGCGCGGGTTGCCATGCTGCATGGAAAGATGAAACCCAAAGAGAAGGATGCCGTTATGACAGCATTTAAGGAGCATCAGACGGACCTTCTGATCTCTACCACCGTGGTGGAAGTCGGAGTGAATGTGCCGAATGCAACCGTGATCATGGTGGAAAACGCGGAGCGGTTCGGACTGGCTCAGCTTCACCAGCTCAGGGGAAGAGTCGGCAGAGGAGACCAGCAGTCGTATTGTATGTTTGTGATTGGCAATGACAGTAAGAAAGCCAAGGAACGTCTGGCGATTCTGGCAAAGACCAATGACGGTTTTCAGATTGCGGAAGAAGATCTGAAGCAGAGGGGACCGGGAGATTTCTTCGGGCTGCGTCAGGCTGGTATTCTACAGTTTCAGGTGGCGGATATCTTTACCGATGCTATGATTCTGAAGCGGTCAAAGGAAGTGCTTGAACGGATCGAGCAGGAGAATGCGGAGGAATTTGAAAAGCTGTATGAGATCTTTATGAAACAGGAAGAGATGAGTTTTATTGATCTGCATGCAATCTGTCTTTAACTAGTTAAAAAATATTGATTTTTAATCGCAACTTCAAAGTTTGCAAATTTTAAGAAAGGTATGATTATTAGTATGAAAAAACAGGTTTATAATCCATTTTTACCAGTTGATGTGTGTATACCGGACGGAGAGCCTCATGTGTTTGGGGAGAGGGTATATCTTTACGGTTCCCATGATCAGGAGGGCGGGGATACCTTCTGTATGCTGGATTATACCGTATATTCCGCTCCGGTGGATGATCTTAGCGACTGGCGGTGTGAAGGGGTGATCTACCGTGCAGAGCAGGACCCGGATTATCTCAACCGTCCATATATGTATGCGCCGGATGTGGTAAGGGGAAATGACGGAAGATATTATCTTTATTACTGCATGTCCGGCAGATGCGGCGTGGGCGGATATTTCGGACCCATTAGCGTTGCGGTCTGTGACTCTCCGGCAGGGCAGTATGAGTACCTTGGTTATGTCAGGAACAAAGATGGGAGCCCCATGTTAAAATATGTCTGTTTTGATCCTGGCGTGATCAATGATGATGGAGTGATCAGAATCTATTATGGCACGCAGTATGATTTTGAAGAACGGATATACTCGGAACTGACCGATCCAAAAGATTTTCGGAAAGCCTTTGAATCCCGTGAAGATGTCATAAGGTCGGAACAGGAGATGTTTCATAAAAGCCGTGAGGAAATTCTGGATACGCAGGACAGTGTTATGGGACCGGTACAGGCTGTATTGGAAGACGATATGCTTACGATTAAAGAAGAAGCGCGCCATATCATTCCTTACCGGGTGAAAGGTACGGATTTTGAAGAACATCCATTTTTTGAGGCAAGCTCGATCCGAAAGATCGGCGATATCTATTATTTTATATATTCTTCACAGCAGAATCATGAGCTGTGTTATGCCATCAGCAAGTATCCTGACAGGGATTTTAAGTTTGGAGGTACGATTGTTTCCAATGGTGACGTGGGTCTGAACGGTCGAAAAGAAGCTGACAGGTTGAATATGACAGGAACGACCCATGGCAGTATTGAGAAGATCAATGGTCAGTGGTATGTATTTTATCACCGGCTTACGCATAAATCCGATTACAGCAGGCAGGCATGCGCTGAAAAGATTACGATTGCATCGGATGGCAGCATTGCACAGGTGGAGATTACTTCCTGCGGTTTGAATGATGGCGCATTGAAAGCAGAAGGTGTTTATCCTGCAGTCATTGCCTGTCATCTTACGAATGGGCATATGCCGCATGGCTCTAATAAAATCTATACGGACAGCTTTCCGAACTGTACCCATCAGGGAGAGGACCGGTTTATCGGGGAGATTGCGGATGGAACATTGATCCGATATAAATATTTTAAAATCAGCGGTGGATCTCAGGTTGTGTTTGGGGCAACCATTCGATCTGAGGGCAAAGGTGTATTGGAACTTTATATGGAGGGTGAGACGACGGAGACCGGGGAAACAGAGGATGAGCCATGCGGAATCATCGAAATTGCCCCTGTGAAAGAATGGACAAAACAGTCAGTTATATTTGACGTACCTGAGGGAATCTATGCTCTGACCTTAAAGTATAAGGGAAATGGACAGATGGAATTAAAAGAAATCAGCTGGCAGGAGTAATAACGCGCCATATAAAATTCCCAAAACGATAAGGTTGGCAAATGTGAAGAGTCCAAGATACCGGCTTCTTTTGTCCGGATATTCTCTGGCGATCTGCTTATAGGAGATCAGGCTTGCCATGGAGGCGATCAGTGTGCCCAGCCCGCCTAAGTTGACGCCAATGATCAGAGCGGCATATTGGTTTGTAAAGCCGGAGAGCAGTAAGGCGGCGGGAACATTGCTGATGATCTGGCTGGAAAGGATCGCTACCGGAATCTCATGGGAGACGATGATGCTCTGTAGGGCTGCCCGAAAGCTTTCAATCTGTGAAATATTGCCGATAAAGATGAAGAAACCGATAAAAGTAGCCAGCAGCGAATAATCAATTTTTTGAAAGATGTTGCGATCACGGATCACCAGATAGAGACAGATGATGCCTGTCAGCCACAGCGGGGAGAAATACTTCAGTACGCACAGGATGCAAAGGATCAGCAGGATACTATAGGAAAGCAGGGAGAATCCTGAAATCTTTACTTTGGCAGAGGATTCCATAGCGATTTCCACCGGCGTAGTTTTGATGAATAAGACGGCAAGAAATAAAATGACAGCCGCTAATAAAAACAGCGGAAGCATCAGTTTTACAAAATCAGCCAGAGTCAGTCCTGAGAGTGTGTAGAGATAGAGATTCTGCGGATTTCCCATCGGCATAAGCATACTGCCCAGATTGGCGGCAAGCGTCTGCAGGATAACGACGGTCAGCAGAATCTGTTCTTTTGCGGACAGCTTTAAGATGATCAAAGCAAATGGAACAAATGTGATCAGTGCAACGTCGTTGGTGATCAGCATACTGAAGAAAAAAGGCAGAAACACAAGGATCAGCGCAAGCTGCCGTGACGTATGAATCTTTTTCAGCAGGGCGCTGCCAATCATGGAAAAGACGCCGAGTTTTTGGAATCCGGCTACCACCGCCATCAGGTCAAACAATAAAAGAATTGTATTCCAATCAATATAATCCGCATAGGCTGCACTCGGCGGGACGATAAACATAGAAACCGCCGCCAGCAGGAGTGCAATGGTCAGGATTGTTTCTTTTTTGATAAATTCCAGTATACGGTTGCGTTTTTGGTTGTCTGAGGTCATTTTGGGCGATTCCCCTTCATTATATATTGAATATTTGATAGTCAAATATTAAAAGGTACTCTGAAATATTATAACTAAAAGATTCTTTCGTTAAATATTTCGACCGAATAAAATTTTAGCAGTAACTTAAATTTTTTGCAATACCATGCTATCATCAGAATCGGGATTGGAAGGGATGTGAATTCAAAACGATATATCTACGCAGGGTAGAATCCGCGTAAAATCACCATATTCTACGCCTCGTGGGTGTGAATATTAATAGAAATGTTGGATAATTTCCTTAGAAAGGAGGAGCACATATGGACTTGTTATTAATTGGGAAGTTCATTGCAGAAGAAAGAAAACGAAAAGGATATACGCAAAAGCAGCTTTCCGAAAAATTAGGAATCAGTGATAAGACCATTTCAAAATGGGAATGTGGAAACGGATTTCCGGAGATATCATTGCTTTTACCATTATGTAATGAATTGGACATTACAGTGAATGAACTTTTATCCGGACAGCGGGTTTCTGAGGAAGATTATCAAAAAAAAGCGGAGGAAAATATGGTGAATATGATAAGAGAAAAAGAAGAAAACAAGACAAAGTTTGCGTTAACGATTACGATTGGCGTTATATCTACAGTGTCTTTTATTACATTACTATTGATTGTCTGTACGTATACGGATGTGATTGCACTTCCTGTAAAGGTCGTTTTAATTGCCATAGCATGTGCCATTTTTGCAGTAGGGATAGCAGTTGCCATGGAGGGAGAACGAAAGATTGGTTTTTATAAATGCAGAAAATGCAATGAATTGTTTATTCCGTCATTTGCAGCATATACATTTGGGATGCATATTGTTACAACGAGATACTTAAAGTGTCCTCATTGTGGAGCTAAATCCTGGTGTAAAAAAGTGATGTCTAAGGAAGGTTAGAATTCACAAGACGTAAAAGAAAAGTTATAAATGCGTAAAATTATTTGAATCTTTATTTCCTGTGCGTTATAATCAAAATAGTTAAGAATAAAAAGATAAGAGATATTAGCATACTGTTTGACATGATTAGGGGGGGACTTATCTGACATGAGTACGAAAAAGAAGGCCAATCTTTTATGGTGTGCTTTCGTAGTATGTTTGATTGCCACAGTTGTCATGTGGTTTGTGGTGGACGCGCAGGAAATTGAATATGAGGAAGTTGAAGTGCGTGTTTTAAGCGCGGAAACAAAGCATCATATAGGTACGCGTCAGGTTTCCTATGAAGTTATGGTAGAGTACAACGGCGAAACATATAAGCTTGAAAATGCATATAATACCTATCAATATCCACAGGGAGCAATGGTTAAAGCGTATTTGGCGAACAACGGCAGACTGTTTGCAAATATAGCGGGCGTATCTACTTCGACACCGCTTGCGAAAATTTATTTTGTGTGCTTGTTCGGAAGTTTTGGATTGTTGTTTGTGGCTGCAATTTATTCGGGAAAAGTAAAACAGGAAAAGATGGCACGCTGAGCTTTGAAAAATTGATAAAATGGTAGATGGGCAGTTATCCTTTGTTGGAGACTGCCTTTCTGTATATTTTGGCGAAAAGTAAAAAAAATTATAAAAAAATGAACCAAAGTTCTTTTAGATGCCTCTTATAAACAGATGCATCTAAAAGCGGTAGAATCGATAAGGAGCAAAACGGCAATATGACGGATGAAGAACTCGTAATACAGTTAAAGGAGAATAGGGAGGGCAAAAAGGAAGCCTTTGACGAGCTGTATTATAGGTATAAGGATCTGGCTATCAGAAATGCATATCTGATCACAGGAAACCGATCGGATGCGGAGGATGTCGTGCAGGAAGCATTTGTAACGAGTTATCTTCACATCGGCGAGCTAAAAAATTACAGTGGATATAAAGCGTGGCTGATGCAGATTCTGATCCGGCTCTCTTATCGGACGGCAAAACGCTGCAAACGGGAGTTCCCGGAGGAACATACGGAAGAGATCAGGGAACAGAGAGAATTAAAAGACGTTATGCAGCACGGATCTGCGGAGCGGAGTTCACCGCTGGCACAATTGATCACAAGGGAAGAGGCTGACAGGGTCATGACAGCAGTCAATACGCTGCCGGCAAAACAAAGGGTCGTGATCGTCCTGTATTATTATGATGAACTGAGCGTCGAAGAGATCGCTTCGATCGTCAGGATCAGTACAGGCACGGTGAAATCAAGGCTTTTTGCCGCAAGGAAGAATCTGAAACATTTATTGGAGCAAGAGGAAGCAGGTGTCATGGCACACCAGAATTTTGGCAGAGAAAGAAAGGGAGTAACATCAATATGAAAAAGTCAGAAAATATAATATCCAATGCTTTAAAATTCCATGCGGATACCATAGAAGCTTCCCCGGTCATGAAGGAAAAAATTGATCAGGCAATATTGAAACAGAATACTGTTTTCAAGAAGGAAAGGAGTACATCTATGAAATGGAATTTTAAGAAAGTGGCAGTTGCAGCTTTGGGAGTATGTCTGTTGGCAGGAGGTGTTTGTTATGCGGCGGAACAAATGGGGCAATATTATGTGAGCAGCAGCGCTCCGTCCGATTATCAGACAGATTTTTCGGCGGTTGACAGTTGTGCAAAAAAGGCCGGTTTAGATGTCAATGCTTTGGAGACCTTTGCAAATGGATATACGTTTGTGGAGGTAGGCGTAGATAATACGGCGGCGATTAGTGAAGAAGACCAGAAATTATACGAATTTTCGGAACTGGTGCTCAGATATGAGAAGGAGGGACTTCCTTCGATCAGTATCTTTGCAGAGGATGCTGTTTATGACACGGGTTTTAGCGAAGAGCTGATTTATGATGCCATAAGGGAATGTGACGGCATAGAGCTTCGGTGTTACACCATCAACAATAAGTTTCTTCCGGTGGATTATGAGCTGACTGACGAGGATAAAGCTAACATGGATAATCCCAATTATAACTATGCGTACGGAAGCAGTAAAATAGAGATCAAGCAGTCTATGAATGTTGTTTGGGTCAAAGACGGTGTTAGGTATCATATGTTTGGATTTGACCTGCCGCTTTCCGCAGAGGAAATGCTTGATATGGCGGAAGAAATGATCAGAGCGGAATAAACGATAATTTTAGCGAAAGATTGTAAAACAAAAGGCAGAAATTTATCGTCAGCGGTAGATTTCTGCTTTTTCTGTAAAGGCATATAAAAGTATCTTTTCGGCAGGATAATATTTTAGCATAATGAAAGTTTTGGCTGCGGAAGACGGAGAATCATATTAGAGAAACAAGGATGAATTACGATATGCGAGAAACAAGGATAGAAAACAACAGCAGAAATATTTGGACGAGTAGTCAGCAGACAAAATACAGAAAGAGACGACAACAGAAAAAATGGATCTTGTTTTTGGTCAAAGCAGTTGTCTTGATGATATTCATATTATGCATCAAAAAAGTCTATGCGCGTTTAGATGATATACAAATGGATGTACAAAGGATAGAAATACAGTACACCGGAGCTGTTCAAACCAGTGCGGAAGAGTATGTGCCAGAAGAGATAGATTATGACGGAAGTATTGCTTCCTGGGAAGTGGAAAAGCCTGTAGAACGGACAGAGACGGAAGTTTTGCAACGACTGGAAGAACTTGCACAGGACAATTCCGTGATTGGGGAAATTTACCGGAATCATTCCGGGTATTCAGAAGAACTGCTTGCAGCGCTGGCAAATAACCCGGAAATGGCGGATTTTGTTGCGGGATATCCGAACGGGAGAGGAGTGGCAGAGGGGATCACTTCTTTAGAAAAAGAACAGGAATTTCCACTGTTTCTCCAATGGGACCCGCGCTGGGGATATGAGCCATATGGAGAGAGTTGTATAGGATTGTCGGGTTGTGGTCCAACGTGTTTGTCTATGGTATTATTTTATCTGACGGAGGATGAAACGATTACTCCGGATAAGATCGCTAGGTACAGCATGGAAAATGGATACTATGTCAAAGGAACCGGTACGGCATGGACGCTGATGAGGGATATGCCAACGCTATATAATATCAAAGCTACGGAGATAAGTTCATCCGAACAAAATATCAGAACAGAGCTGGATCATGGGAATATCATCATATGCGCTATGGGAAGAGGGTTTTTTACAACCTCCGGGCATTATATCGTCATATACGGATATGATAAAGATGGATTTATGGTAAATGATCCAAATTGTGTGGCAAGAAGCAACGTAAGATGGACGTTCGAAGAAATTCAGTATCAAATAAAAAATATCTGGTCTTATGGAATCTCATGACGAAAGAAATAAGGAATCATGTATATGCAAATAAACAAAGTAGCCATACCAGAAAAATCAATGGAAGTGCCAAAAAGATTGAAGAAATAATTATTTTAACTTTATTTTTTTCGCGTATTCCCTGTACTAATAAGGCAACGAATATAATCTCAAAAAGTGCAAACAGATCTTTTCCTTGAAACATGTTGTTTTCCCCCGACATTTTAGGTGTAATAAACTTAAAAATATCTCAACATAAATTGAAGTCATGAAAAAAGCGGCAGAATATTCGTTCTCTATCTCTTGCAGTTTCATAATACGGTAAACCGTATTTTTCGCATTGCTCTTTCATACAGATGCTTTGTTCCACAATATACACTGCGCCCTCTCGAAGTTCTTCATCCGATTTGTAAAAGGTATAATCTTTTTCCGTGTCATATTTTTTTTGAATTGCGAACCGTTCTTCCGGCGTCACATCAGACGTAATAAAATACGCAATTTCACAGTTTGATCCATGGATATACTTCATATAATCCTCTGGCAAAAGCTGGTACATATCCAACACCATACCAGTTTTAAACTCATCGTATTCGCCACTGTCCAACATTGCCCGGACAAAAGGTGCCATCTTACCGCTAATCAAGTGTAATGTATCCATAGAGGATAGTCCAGCATAAGTATTCACCCCTGTTTCAGGGAAACACTTTTCAAATCCTGCTATAATTGAATCCATGCTAATATGTTGATACCCATACTGTTTTGCCAGCCGATGAGAAATTGTACTTTTTCCGGCTCTTGGAACACCTGCAATAATAATATTATTTTTCACTTTATTTTTCTCCAAATACTATTTTTGTTTCCTTTACTTCACAAACAAAAAAGCTTATGAATGCAATTATAACCTATTTTTAACGAGTACACAATTCCGGAAAGAGAGTATTTTGCGGAGATTCTTATTGTGGTATATAAAAAAGGCGGTATTGAGAAATATTTTAAAATATTTGCTAAATTCTGTAAGTAGTGATATACTATATCTTGATTGCTCAAATTAAAACAGTACATAATATGCCAAATAATAAGATTTAATATTAAATCAAGACTTAATATGCTTGGCGCAATGAAATATTATAGAATATCACGGAATATATCAGAAACGGAGTAATGCAGTCATGGCAAATAATACAAACAGCAGTACATATGGAGCAGAGAATATTACTGTGCTGGACGGTCTGGAAGCAGTCAGAAAGCTTCCGGGAATGTATATCGGCAGTACATCGGTAAAGGGTCTGAATCATTTGGTATATGAGATTGTAGATAATTCTGTAGATGAGCATCTGGCGGGATTCTGCGATAAAATTCATGTGGTACTGGAAAAGGACGGATCTGCCACCATTACGGATAATGGCCGCGGTATTCCCGTAGAGATGCATGAAAAAGGCATGAGCGCGGAGCGTCTGATCCTGACAACGCTTCATGCGGGCGGTAAATTTGATGATACTTCTTATAAGACAAGCGGAGGTCTTCATGGGGTCGGCAGTTCTGTGGTTAATGCCCTTTCCAGTCATTTTAAGATCACGGTAAAGCGCAATGGCGGTGTCTATACGGATGAGTATCAGAATGGTGGACATCCTGTAACTGAGTTAGTGAACGGGCTTTTGCCTGTTGTCGGGAAAACCAGGGAGACAGGGACAAGCATTAATTTTACGCCGGATGATACAATTTTTGACAGGACATGGTTTCGGGCGGAGGATATCAAAAGCCGTCTGCATGAGACGGCATATCTGAATCCGGGATTGACGATTCTTTTTGAAGATAAACGTGGGGAAGAAAAAGAATCCATTGAATATCACGAGCCGGACGGTATCCGGGGCTTTGTAAAGGAACTGAATAAGGGGAAAGAAGCGGTGCATGACGTGATCTATTTTGAGGGTGAGACAGAAGGCGTGCAGGCACAGATCGCATTCCAGTATGTAAATGAATTTCATGAGAATGTCCTTGGCTTTTGTAACAATATCTATAATGCGGAAGGCGGCACTCATATCACAGGCTTTAAGACCATCTTTACGACGGTTATCAATAATTATGCAAGGCAGCTTGGCAGTCTGAAGGAAAAGGATGCCAATTATACGGGAGCGGACGTTCGTAACGGCATGACAGCTGTCATCAGCATCAAACATCCGGATCCCAGATTTGAGGGGCAGACCAAAACAAAATTGGATAATCAGGACGCGGCAAAAGCAATCAGCAAGATCACAGGTGACGAGTTGGTGCATTATTTTGACCGTAATCTGGAGACCTTAAAAAATGTGATTAGCTGTGCGGAGAAAGCTGCAAAGATCCGCAAAAGCGAGGAAAAAGCAAAGACCAATATGCTGAGCAAACAGAAGTTTTCTTTTGATTCCAATGGGAAGCTTGCCAACTGCGGATCTAAGGATGCTTCGAAATGCGAGATCTTTATCGTAGAGGGTGATTCGGCTGGAGGCAGCGCAAAGACGGCAAGAAACCGTGAATATCAGGCGATCCTTCCGATCCGGGGTAAGATTTTAAATGTAGAGAAGGCAAGTATTGATAAAGTGCTTGCCAATGCCGAGATCAAGACGATGATCAATGCTTTCGGATGCGGGTTTTCCGAGGGTTACGGCAATGATTTTGATATCAGCAAGCTTCGTTATGACAAGATCATCATCATGGCAGATGCCGACGTGGATGGCGCGCATATCTGTACATTGCTGTTGACCTTATTCTACCGTTTTATGCCGGAGTTGATTCAGGAGGGACATGTTTATATTGCCATGCCGCCTCTGTATAAGGCGATCCCGTCAAAGGGCAAGGAGGAATACCTTTATGACGATGCTGCGCTGGCGAGATATCGTAAAACCCACAAAGGGTCGTTTACCCTGCAGCGGTATAAGGGACTTGGTGAGATGGATGCGGAGCAGCTCTGGGAGACGACGCTTGATCCGGAACGGAGGATGCTGAAATTAGTCAGCATTGATGATCCCATGATTGCCAGTGATACGACGGAGCTTCTAATGGGCAACGACGTACCGCCGAGGAAAGCATTTATCTATTCTAATGCAAGGGAAGCGCAGCTGGACATCTAAGAGGAGCATAGATGGATCCTTGCTTGAGATTTGCATAGCTTGAGGTTTGCATAACTCGAAGTTTGTACATCTATGTTCCAAAAATGATTTCATTTATGATTTTTTTGGAACATAGATGTACAAACAAAGAGTTATGTAAACCGGAATTAAACCAGATTTAAACCGTATGATAGATTGAACAGCAAAAATACCGGAATCTATATGATATGATCCGAAGAAATAAGTAGCACAAGGAGTAACCAATATGGACAGTCGAATCTTAAAGACCGAGTATTCTGAGGTAATGCAGAAATCATATATAGACTATGCGATGAGCGTCATCGTGGCAAGAGCCCTTCCGGACGTCAGGGACGGCTTAAAGCCGGTGCAGAGAAGAACTTTATACGATATGCATGAGCTGGGAATCCGCTATGACAGACCTTACCGTAAAAGCGCGCGTATTGTTGGCGATACCATGGGTAAATACCATCCCCACGGTGACAGTTCCATTTATGATGCGCTGGTTGTTATGACGCAGGATTTTAAGAAAGGTCTGCCGCTGGTAGACGGTCATGGCAACTTTGGCAATATCGAAGGCGACGGCGCGGCGGCTATGCGATATACGGAAGCAAGGCTTATGAAGATCACTCAGGAAGGACTTCTGGCTGATCTGGATAAAGACGTGGTTGATTTTATGCCTAACTTTGATGAGACGGAAAAAGAACCTACGGTGCTTCCGGCGAAGTTTCCGAATCTTCTTGTAAATGGAACGGAAGGTATTGCGGTTGGTATGGCGACAAATATTCCGCCGCACAATCTGGTGGAAGTAATCGATGCCACCAAGGCATATATCCGCAATCCGGAGATTTCCACAGAAGAACTGATGAAATATGTTAAGGGGCCGGACTTTCCGACGGGCGGTATTGTGATCAATAAGGATGAGCTGGCGGAAATCTACAGCACCGGTGCGGGTAAGATCAAGCTGCGCGGTAAAGTGGAAATAGAGAAGGGCAAGGCGGGAAAGGTTGCCCTTGTAGTCACGGAGATCCCGTTTACCATGATCGGTCAGAACATCTCCAAATTTCTGCAGGATGTGGCTGCGCTTGTGGAGAATAAAAAGACTACAGATGTAATTGATATTTCAAATCAGTCCTCCAAAGAGGGAATTCGTATCGTCATTGAATTAAAGAAGGATACGGATGTTGAGAATTTTACCAATATGCTTTACAAGAAGACCAAGCTGGAGGATACCTTTGGTGTTAACATGCTGGCGATCGTGGATGGCAGACCGGAAACCATGGGTATCCGTGATATCATCCGTCATAATGTGGATTTTCAGTTTGAGGTGGCGCAGCGCAAATATACAACGTTGTTGAAAAAAGAGCGGGAAAAGAAAGAGATCCAAGAGGGGCTGCTTAGGGCATGTGATGTAATTGATCTGATCATCGAGATCCTGCGCGGCTCCAAGGATAAGGCCATGGCGAAAAACTGCTTAGTAGAAGGGATTACCGACGGTATTAAATTCCAAAGCAACGCGTCACAGATCATGGCGCAGATGCTTCGGTTTACGGAGCGTCAGGCGGATGCGATCCTGGAATTAAGACTTTATCGACTGATCGGTCTGGAGATCAATGCATTAAAGAAGGAATATGAGCAGACGACTACCAATATCTATCGTTATGAGGATATCTTAGACCGCCGGGATTCTATGGCGCAGGTCATTATTCAGGAACTGGATGATATTCGTAAGGAATATGGCAGACCGAGAAGGACAGCCATTGAAAACGCCAGTGAGGCGGTTTTTGAAGAAAAGAAGATGGAGGAAATGGATGTTGTCTTTCTGATGGACCGTTTTGGTTATGGTAAGACCATTGATGTGCCTGCTTATGAGAGAAATAAAGAGACCATCGACGCAGAATTTCCTACCGTTGTGTTTTGTAAGAATACCGGAAAGATTTGTGCATTTACCAATACGGGTATGCTATATTCCATTAAGACGGCGGATTTCCCCTTTGGAAAATTCCGGGATAAGGGAGTGCCGATCGATAATGTCAGCAGCTATGATTCCCAGAAGGAAGATATTATTTATGTGGCTTCCCAGTCGGAATTAAATCTCTACCGATTATTATTTGTCACAAGGAAGGCAATGCTTAAAGTGGTAGATGGCGGAGAATTTGACGTGGCGAAGCGTGTTGTGGCGGCATCAAAACTGCTTGATGGGGATGAGGTACTTCTGATCTCTCCGATGAATGAGAAAAAAGAACTTGTGATGCAGTCGAAAGCGGGATATTTCCTAAAGATCGACGCGGAAGAGGTGCCTGAGAAAAAGAAGGCTGCGGTGGGCGTCCGGGGAATGAAGATCACGGACAAGGAAGAACTGGAGGCAGCTTATATCGTTCAGGGAACAGAAGATGTCATTATTGAATATAAGGAGAAACATCTGAATCTAAGCAGAATGCGTACAGCAAACAGGGATACAAAAGGAACGAAACCCAAATATTGATTTTCATTGACATTTTATGGTGGATAAGGTAAGCTGATGGAAATGAATATAAAAGAGGTCAGTTATGCGGGTCATAGCAGGAATAGCAAGAAGTTTACAATTAAAGACGCCGGAAGGTATGGATACACGCCCGACAACGGACAGGATCAAGGAAACGTTATTTAATATGATACAAAATGATGTGCCGGGAGGCGTATTTATAGATCTCTTTTCCGGAAGCGGCGGCATCGGAATCGAAGCGCTCAGCAGAGGTGCGAAGAAAGCTTATTTTGTTGAGAATGACAGGCACGCCATTGAATGTATTGAAGCGAATCTGAAACATACAAAGCTGATGGAAAATGCCATGGTGTTAAAACAGGATGCGGTGACGGCGCTGCAGTACAGCATTCATGAACCGGCAGATGTAGTATTTGCGGATCCGCCTTATCAGAAGGGATATCATCGAATGCTCCTTATGGCGGCGGCAGGAAGCAAGGCTGTAACGGAAGATACCCTGTTGATCATAGAGGAAACGAAGGATGAGGATTTTTCCTTTTGCGCTGAACTTGGGTTCGAGTTGGTCAAAGAGAAGATCTATAAATCTAACAAGCACGTATTTCTTAGAAAAAAGGAGATGTAATGAAAAAGGCGATCTATCCCGGGAGTTTTGATCCGGTAACATATGGACATCTGGATGTGATTCATCGTGCGTCAACGATGTTTGATGAATTGGTGGTCAGTGTTTTGAACAATAAAGCAAAAAGTCCATTGTTTTCCGCTGATGAACGTGTTAAAATGTTACAGGAAGCTACGAAAGATATCGGCAACATAAAGATTACGTCTTTTAGTGGACTTTTGATTGATTATGCCAAGGAGATTGATGTCCATATTGCAATCAGGGGGCTGCGTGCCATTACTGATTTTGAATATGAATTACAGATCGCACAGACGAACCGTAAGTTATCAGGTGGAGAGCTTGACACGGTATTTTTAACAACAAGTTTGGAGTATGCCTATCTTAGTTCTTCCTCAGTAAAAGAGATTGCCAGCTTTGGAGGAGACGTGTCGCAATGCGTTCCTCCGTTTGTGATGGAGAAGATCTACAAAAGATATCAAGAGATTAATGGATAGCAGCCATGACAGACCGGATCCGGATCGGGCCGAAGGAAAGGAGTTTTCATAAGGATGGCAAGAATAAGTGGAAATAAGACTACAAGTGAGATAGAGACAGTTATTGAGGAAATAGAGATTTATATTGATAACTGTAAACCATCAAGACTTTCTCCAAGTAAGGTGATCGTGAATCGTGAGGAGATGGAGGACCTTCTTAGAAAGTTAAGAAAAGCGGTTCCGGAAGAAGTAGAACGTTATCGTAAGATCATCAGCAATAAAGAAGAAATAGAACGTGACGCAACGATGCGCGCGCAGGATATGCTGAAAAAGACGCAGGAAAAGACAGATCAGCTGGTTAGTGACAATGAGATCGTATCCAGAGCGAATAATTTTGCCAATGATATCGTACAGGCAGCATATGAACAGGGACAGCAGCTTGTTGATCAGGCACAGGCAGAAGCAAATGACTATAAAGAGCAGGCTCAGAAGTATCTTTCGGATATGCTTGCAAATCTGCACCAGATCATATATCAGTGTCTTGATGCAACATCCAAGAATACTACAAAGCTGATGGATTCCTTGAATAGGGTGGCGGATGAGGTGCAGTCCAATCTTGACGAGTTGAATCCGCCTGTGCAGAAATCACCGGCTGTGAATAAGCAGGAGCTTTTGGGTTCTAAAATAGAAGAATAAAAGATATCGGAAACCGGTTTCCACGAAACCGGTTTCTTGTACTTTATTTCATCCGAAAAACGGAAGTGACAAACGTAAAATAATAATCAATAATACACTCTGCAATATTTTATCACGCACATAAACTAATATGGACAATCCGGAATCTCTGATCATGCAGATCGTCTGACCGATACAGCAGATGCCGCCGAAGGTCATAAACGGCAGAGTATGAACCAGAATGTCATAGATATTCGACGCACCGGCATCTTGACTGTAAGTCTGGACCCCGGAGGTGATTTCAATCAGATTGCCCAGAATCAGGCCGTATGTCTGATCAAATTCCAAAAGCCGCAGAGGAAGAAGCAATAAGCGGAAAAAAATGATATACCCTGCCAGCCTGACGATGGAGGAGAGAGCGTCAGTAATGCCGTAATCTATCATTTCCGTAATACTTCTGCCAGATTGATCGCCGGATGGAAGTTGGGGAAGGATGACTGCTGCATCATGGGTATCTTTTTTTGACCGGCTGCGGATGGACCATTGGGACAGGATGCCACCGTAGACCAAGGGAATCCCATAAAACAAAAGCAGTACCGGAATTTTGGGCAGCACAGGAAACAATTGACAATAGATGCTGATCAGAAAAACAGGGCTTAGATTGTTGCAAAAGCCAAGAAGATATTGACCCTGCCTATGACTGAGCCGCTGCTCTTTGACCAGTTTCGCGCAGAGATACGCTCCGATGGGAAAGCCGCATAGGAATCCCAGAAGCAGGACAAGACAGCCATAAGAATCCAAGTGATAAACGGAAGACAGAATCGGGATGCGGAAACGGTATTTTTTGATATTTAAAAAAATATAAAGAATGATATTGGACAGGATCATTGCCGGGAACAATGTGGGCAGAAGGCTCTGATACCAGATCAGTATGCTTTCTCGGATCAAAGGTAGCGCCGTACCGGGAAAACAGAGCAGAATAGCAAGCAATAGGAAGCAGCATACGAGCAGGATCATATTCTGACAGGACATGGACGATGTAAAACGCTTGGATAAAGAACGACCGGGCATGATAATATTCCATAATATTCTTGGATAAAATATATGAGATGAGGAAACCAATTTATGATGCGTTTGGATCGTTTTCTGGCAATAAATAAATACGGCACAAGACAGGAGGTCAAGAAAGTGATCCGCGCCGGCAGAACGACGGTGGACGGACAAGTGATTAAAAGTCCGGAATACAAGCTGGAGGAAGAAACAGCGAAGGTTGCGGTAGATGGAAAGACTGTAAGTTATGAAAAGTATCATTATATCATGCTATACAAACCGGCAGGCTGCGTTTCCTCAACATACGAAAAAGGTGAGCGTTCCGTACTTTCCTATATTGATGAGATTTATGCCGGTGATTTATTCCCGGTTGGGAGACTGGACAAGGATACCCAGGGACTTCTGCTGCTGACTAATGACGGCGAATTGTCTCATCAGCTGTTATCGCCGTCAAAGCATGTTGATAAACGGTATTATGTGGAATTGGAAAAAGAAGTGACGGAAGATGCAGTCAGAAAGTTTCAGGAAGGGATTGACATTGGAGATGAAGACCCGACGATGCCTGCAGTTTTAGAATTTACTTCTCATCCGCAGCATGTGTATGTAACGCTTCACGAAGGCAGATACCACCAGATCAAGCGGATGTTTGAGGCGCTGGATAACCGGGTGGTTTATCTGAAGCGGATCTCTATGAAAGAACTTGTGTTGGATGAGACGCTTAAGCCGGGAGAATATCGGAAGCTGACGGAAGATGAAATTATAAAACTAAAAGTTTAAAAAACTAAAGTTTTTAAAAACTAAAAGGAGGTTTTTTATGCGGATCGCATTGATTACGGGAGCATCATCGGGAATCGGAAAATGGTTTGCTCTATATACGGCATGTTACCGGAAGCACATTGATGAATTGTGGCTGGTGGCGCGCGGCAAAAGGAATCTTAAGATCGTGGGTGAAAAGATTACCAGTCATACAGGGATTCCCTGCAGAATAGTCCCGGCGGATCTGACGTCAAAGGAAGATATGTTTTATATAGAACAGTTGTTGATCCGACAGGATCCGGAGATTGAACTTTTGATCAATTGTGCCGGTTATGGGATGATTGGCAGTTTCAAACGGATGCATACGAGGGATTTAAGGGGGATGATCCGGTTAAACTGCGAGGCGCTGACGGTACTGACAAAGCTTAGTATTCCATATATGCATCGCGGTTCCATGATGATCAATGTGGCGTCGGCGGCCGCGTTTTTACCGCAGTCGGATTTTGCTGTTTACGCGGCGACCAAGAGCTATGTACTCAGCTTATCAAGAGCCATTGGTAAGGAATTGAAAAAATTGGGTATCCGGGTAATGACCGTCTGTCCCGGCTGTATCAATACCCCGTTTTTTACCAGAGCTGAGCAGTATCAGGGAATGAAACCATTTAAAAAATATTTTATGGCAAATCCAAGGGCTGTTGTCAGGCAGGCGATGATCGATGCGGCAGCGGGAAAAAAGATGTCGATCTATGGTGGAACGATTCGCATGCTTTACTGGATCGCGAAGTGGATGCCGGATGCTGTGCTGAGGCTGTTTTATTGATGCTTACAGCACTATGAAAGTATAAGGAAAGGGATAAGAACATTTCATTGAATAGGATTATAAAAGGGGATTTTGGGTATTTAGAAAAACAGATGCACTGGGAACTGATCAAGACGCTGATTATTTTTGCGTCATCCTTTGGGGTCTTATTGATCGGGATTATTATTACTGGAACGAAAAATAATCTTCTGACGATTGTAGCGGTATTAGGTCTTTTGCCGGCAGCCAAGGAGCTGATCACCTGTATCATGTTTAACAAGGCGAAGAAGTACAGCTGCCCGCAGAGATTATATGATGCGGTACAGGAGATCGTTGTTCCTGATGGGAAAGACATAAAGGATCATGATCAGGAGGAAACGGATGCTGGAGCGGAGGATCTTTTACTTGTTGTGTATGATCTCTATATGACCAGTCAGGAAAAGGATTATCCGATTCTGTCCATGTGCTGTCATAATAAAACACTGATTGGTATTGCTGATTGGGAAAAATTTGATTATAAAAAAGCGGAAGATCATATTCGGATCATGATAAAGCAGAATGGTCACAAAAATGTTACAATAAAGATCTTCTCTGAACAGGAGAAGTACATAAGCAGATTGCAGGAATTAAAAGAGCAGAAAGTGGAGAATAGGGAAGCAGATCAGGCAATCCTTCGTCTGATGCTGAATCTGTCACTGTAATATAAGTGTTATGAAAGAGATCATCATACAGGAAAAAGACGCCGGACAGCGTCTGGACAAATTCTTAAAAAAATATTTCCGTGCCGCCGGGACAGGCTTTTTATATAAAATGCTGCGCCGGAAAAATATTGTTTTGAACGGGAAAAAGGCGGAAGGGAAAGAACTGCTGCAGGCGCAGGATACGATCAGAGTGTTTTTTTCCGATGAGACATTTGAGGAAATGAAAGGAGCGGTATGCAAAGATCTTTCGAGAAGTAACGATATGTTAAAGATCTATGGGAAAGCATACCGGGAATTAAAAGATATTAAGGTCATCTGGGAAACGGATGATCTGATCTTCCTTCATAAACCGGCGGGCGTCTTGAGTCAGCAGGATCAGCCGGAAAGTATTTCCTTAAATGAATGGATTACGGGATATCTTCTAGCAGGAGGGCAGTCTGTGGAACTATCACATTACCGACCATCTGTTTGTAACCGTTTGGATCGCAACACCAGCGGTATCGTGATCGGAGCTAAGACGTATGCAGGGAGCCGTCTGGTGACTGATATGATCAAAGAGCACAAACTTAAGAAATATTATTATGCGGTGGTAGAAGGAAAACTTCAGACATCAGGGAGTAACGAAGATGCGACTATGGATCATATGGCGGGATTTTTATATAAAGACCGACAGTCCAATCAGGTGACAGTATATCATGACATGGCAGAAATCCCTAAAGAGTATCGGAGTGACGTTTCAAAGATTGAGACGAACTATCGTACCTTGGAGCATAAAGATGGGTTTACCTTGTTAGAGGTGGAGCTGATCACCGGCAAGACACATCAGATCAGAGCACATTTGGCTTCCATTGGACATCCTCTTGCGGGCGATCTTAAATATGGAGGGCATCCTTACCGGAGCCCGGATGGAAGCATAAAGAAAGTGCAGATGCTCCATGCCGGAAGGATTGCCTTTCCGCAGCTGCCGGAAAAATCCGGCGGGATATCCGGCATAAGTATCGAATGTCCGATGCCGGAATATTTCTGGTGATAGGAAGTTTTGCGTGTTCACTTTTAGGATTTTAATTTATGGATAGATATGCTATACTGTTAAAGTGTTTTGCGGATTACCGAAAGGTATGGTTCATGGAGGATTGAAATGACAAACAGAATGATACATACACCGGAGGGTGTCAGGGATATTTATGGAATGGAGCTTGCAAGAAAGAGGAAGGTGAAAGAAGATCTTCATAAGTGTCTTTCCCTATATGGATATGAGGACATTCAGACGCCGACCTTTGAGTTCTTTGATATTTTCAGCAGGGAAGTCGGAACAACCCCTTCAAGGGAATTGTATAAATTTTTCGATAAGGAAGGCAATACGTTGGTACTGCGCCCAGACTTTACCCCGTCGATCGCAAGATGTGCCGCCAAATATTTTATGGATGATGCAGTGCCGATCCGTCTTAGTTATGAGGGCAATGTATTCACCAATGGCTCGGCGCTGCAGGGAAAATTAAAAGAAACAACACAGCTAGGCGCAGAGTTGATCGGAGAGTCTTCGGTGGATGCGGATGCGGAAATGCTCTGCATGGTCATTGATGGTTTGAGAGCCTGTGGGTTTGAAGAATTTCAGGTCAGCATCGGCGAGATGAATTATTTTAAGGGGCTCTGTGAGGAAGCGGCGCTTTCTGATGAAACGTTGGATGAACTTAGAAGCAATATCTCCGCTAAGAATTACTTTGGCGCGGAAGAACTTCTGACGATGCATAAGGTGACGGAGGAAACGGTCAAGCTGCTTCTTGAGGCGTCAGAGATCAGTTCTATAGAGGAGCTTCATGCCTTAAAAGCGAAAATAAAAAATGAACGGTCACTGCTTGCGTTGGAACGTCTGGAACAGGTTTATGATTTGATGGAGAAACGGTACGGACTGGCAAAATATATTTCTTTTGACCTTGGAATGCTTTCTAAATTCCATTATTATACCGGCATTATATTTAAAGCATATACGTATGGAGTTGGGGATGCGGTCGTGAAGGGAGGACGCTATGATGGTCTGCTGACGAGATTCGGCAAGGAAGCGCCATCCATCGGATGCGTGTTCCTGTTAGACGATATTATGAGCGCTCTGACGGCGCAGAAGCTTACACCTGAGATTCAGGAACAGACGGTTTGGTTTGTCTATGATGAAACGCACCGGGAAGAAGCGATGAAGCAGATCATAGAGTATCGCGGGAAAGGCATTGCGGCGGCGGCAATCCCTTATACGGAGGGGAAAACCGAGGAAGATTATAAGAAGAATGCGGCAAAACACCATGCCGCTTCGGTGAAGATGATCATAGAATGATGGAAAGGACATAGGGACAGGCAACATGAAACAGGAACGGTATCTCACCTTCGCGTTGACGAAAGGGAGACTTGCGGATAAAACATTGGGATTATTGGAGCAGATCGGAATCAATTGCGAGGAGATGCATGATAAAAATACAAGAAAACTAATCTTTGTGAATGAAGAACTGAAATTAAAATTCTTTTTATCCAAGGGACCGGATGTTCCGACTTATGTGGAATATGGCGCAGCAGATATCGGTGTGGTCGGCAAGGATACGATCATGGAGGAGGGCAGGCGCGCATTTGAAGTGCTCGACCTTGGTTTTGGAAAATGCAGAATGTGCATCTGCGGACCTGCATCTGCGCGGAAACTGTTGGAGCATCATGAGATGATCCGGGTTGCCAGCAAGTATCCGCGGATCGCCAAGGATTATTTTTATAATCAGAAGTTTCAGACGGTTGATATTATTAAATTAAATGGTTCTGTCGAACTGGGACCGATCGTTGGTCTGGCGGATGTAATCGTTGATATTGTAGAGACCGGTTCCACATTAAGGGAAAATGGTTTGGAAGTTCTGGAAGAGATCTGCCCGCTGTCCGCGAGAATGATTGTCAATCAGGTCAGTATGCGGATGGAGAATGAGCGGATCCGTAAGATCATCGGGGAACTAAAGAAGCTGGTGAAATAGAAAACGTGCCTTTGGGATCAACATTGGAAAATAAATTACTGGGAGGGAGCCTGTCAATGCGTATTGAACGTTTAAATCAAGAAAATAAAACCGCACTAAAGGAGATGCTGCAGAAACGCAGTACGAATCATTTTGAGGAATATGAAAAAACTGTCCGGGAGATTCTGGAGGACGTGAAAACGCGCAAAGATGAGGCGTTATTTGAATATACGGAAAAATTTGATCATGTTACGATTTCCAAAGAGAATGTCAGGGTGACGGAGGCAGAGATCGCGGAGGCGATGGCGCAGGTTCCGCCGGAATTTATCGGCGTTCTGGAAAGGGCTTCAGAGAATATCCGCACTTTTCATGAGAAACAAAAACGGATCAGCTGGATCGATACAAGAGAGGATGGATCGATGTTAGGGCAGAAATTTACGCCGTTGGAAGTTGCCGGAGTCTATGTGCCCGGCGGCAAAGCGGCATATCCTTCCTCAGTGTTGATGAATATTATTCCGGCTAAGGTTGCCGGAGTAGAACGGATCGTCATGCTTACACCGCCCGGAAGGGACGGAAAGGTGAATCCTAACACACTGGCGGCTGCAAAGATTGCCGGTGTTGACGAAGTCTATAAGGCTGGTGGGGCGCAGGCCATCGCGGCATTGGCATATGGAACAGAGAGTATTCCCAAAGCAGATAAGATCTGCGGTCCGGGCAATATCTTTGTTGCCCTTGCAAAAAAAGCGGTTTTTGGTCAGGTAAGCATTGATTCGGTGGCGGGGCCCAGCGAGATTCTTGTACTTGCCGATGAGACGGCGGATCCTTTATATGCGGCAGCCGACCTGTTATCTCAGGCGGAACATGACGAGATGGCATCTGCTATTATGATTACAACATCTTCAGAACTTGCAGAAAAAGTGTTGAAGGAAGTGGAACGGATGGCGAAAGAACTGGAACGCTCTGAAATTATTCAAAAATCCTTAGATCAGTTTGGAATAATCTTTGTAGCGGATACAATGGAAGATGCAATTGAAGCAGCAAATGAGATTGCATCTGAGCATCTGGAGATCCTTACAAAAGATCCATATGAAGTCATGACAAAGATCAAGAACGCTGGGGCAATCTTTTTGGGACAGTATTCCTCGGAACCGCTGGGGGATTACTTTGCGGGACCCAATCATATCCTGCCTACCAATGGAACGGCAAGATTCTTTTCGCCCCTGAATGTGGATGATTTTATGAAGAAAAGCAGTATTATCGCATACTCTTACGAGGCATTGGAAAAGGCACATAAAGACATTATCTTTTTTGCAAAGCAGGAAGGGTTGACGGCACACGCCAATTCCATACAGGTGCGCTTCCCAGAAGGGTAATTTGCGTTGCCTTGCTTTTTTAATAGGCACATTGTATAATATATTCTATTAGGAATTGGAGTGAAGTTTTACATAACTTGAAGTTAGCACACCGATGTTCCAAAAATGATTTCATTTATGATGTTTTTGGAACATCGGTGTGCTAACGAAGAGTTATGTAAACTGGATTTCATAATTAAAAAGCGCAAAAAGAGTAGTTTGAATGACCATACAGTTTTAGGAGAAGAAAGATGAAAAAAAAGCTGATGAAGCTTGCGGTAGCGTTAGTTCTTTCTCTGGTAGTGCTGACAGGCTGCGGTAAACCAAAACCGACAGTGGAATCTCTTGTCGATGGCATGTTTGACAATGAGATCGAGTCTCTGACAATGGAGATAGAGGCAAATATTGAGATTTCATCGACTATACAGGGAGACAGTTCCGAGGTCTCTATAAGTTTAGACAGTGAGGGACAGATTTCCGGTCTTGGCAGAAAAGGCGATCTGATATGCTATGCTGATGGTAAGATGACTGTGGATGAGGATTCCATGGGGAAAGACCGTTCGGAGTTTAAGGGATATATGGTATTTCATGACGGACCGATGACGTATTATCTATACGATGAGTATTCGGACACATGGTGTAAGATGGAAATGGATTTTGAAATTGAAAAATCCGATGCATTAGCTGAGCTTGATGAGCGCAAAGAGGCGTTGATGGATGTTTTGAAAGAGGATGGAGAACTTGCCGAAGATACTGAAAAAGTAGAAGGCGAAGAGTGCTATGTGATTACTGCTACGGTCAAAGGAGATGATGTATCAGCTTTTTTTAAGCCGGCGCAGAGCGACTTCGATGATCCGTTTGAAGCATTTGAAGAAATGGCTGAAGTGTTTGAAGGGGCAGGCATAAATTTAGATATTGATTGGCATGCCTTGTTTAAGTGTATCTCTATGGATATTACTTGTTATATTTCCGAAGATACCGGCTATCCGGTAAAAATTGAGGTGGATGCATCTGATACAGATCTTTACGGTCTGGTAGAGCAGATAGTAAAGGGTACCGGTCTGGATGATTATGGCATCATGGAGGAGATCGAGGAACTCTCTTTTTTAGAATTATATTTTTCCGCAGTGATTTCTGATATCAATGATACAGAAGTAGAGGTTCCGGATGATGTGATAGACAATGCGATAGAAATAAAGCCCGCTATCAACGATCTCATGGGTAGCATCGGGGACGATCCGATCGAAACAGATCCGGTTGAAACAGACCCGAATGAATATGAGGATGAAGAATACTATACCTTAAACAAATGCGATGCATCGAGTGAAAAACTTGTCGATGTCTACGTAAGTGCTCCATGGTATTATGACTCTGCCCTAAATGTATATTCTGACGATGGGAGAGATATGTTCTTAGTCAATGAAGACGGTGGTTATATTTTTATCTGCAATGAGGCGTATGAACCGTTATATACTTATGCGACTGCTTATGCCAGAGGGCAAAGCGTAGATGACTCCGATAGGGAATATATTGAGGAAAATGGTTATCTGGATTATGATTGCGACTTTAGAGTGGTCGGTACTGCGTTTTACGGAAGCGCTCTGATCCTTGCGGAAGAATCTTTTACTTATGATGACGGCAGGACAAGGTCGGATGATGAATGTACCTATTTATTGATCGCGTATGTTGATGACGGATTCCTTGAGTTTTTAATGGTCGATTTTTATGGTATGGATATTGATGACTGGTCAGATGAGGATTTTGAGGAATTGGCAAGGGATCTGTTTGGTAATTAATATATAATGAACGGGGGATAGAGATGAGAACAGCTAAAATAGAACGTAAGACAAAGGAAACAGAGATTAAGATGTCCATTAACCTGGACGGCAGTGGAAAGTCCAATATCAAGACGGGGATTGGATTCTTTGATCATATGCTGGAGGGATTTGCAAGGCATGGCTTTTTTGATCTGGACGTTACGGTAAATGGAGATCTGTCTGTTGACGGTCATCATACGGTGGAAGATACAGGGATCGTCCTTGGAAATGTGATTGCGAAAGCTGCCGGAGATAAAAAGGGTATGGCAAGATACGGTTATTTTATTCTGCCTATGGATGATGCGCTTGTTCTTTGTTCCATTGATTTCTGCGGCAGACCGTATTTGCAGTTTGATTGTGAAATACCGTCAGAACGCTGTGGCTATTTTGAAACGGAATTATTACAGGAGTTCTTTTATGCGGTAGCCTATTCTGCCGGAATGAATATACATATAAAAAAGATTTCAGGATCAAATTCCCACCACATCATAGAAGCATGCTTTAAGGCATTTGCCAAGGCGCTGGATATGGCGACGACAATGGACCCGCGGGTGAAGGACGTTCTTAGCACAAAAGGAAAGTTATAAATTGGATACGATAGAAAGCAGATTAGAACAGAGGGAGTGTGTTGATGAAGTTGAAAACAAAAATCAGAAAAGACAGTGCGACAATCTGTTTTAGTTTTTACGCGTTTGGTGCTGCTCTGACTCTGTTGATCTTTTTGATAACTTTTCTTACGGCTGAGAAAGAACCTGAGCCAATTCCTTTTTCTGATCAGTGGTATTCTGATATGGGGATGACAAAGACTGCTGATCTGCAGCATCCCGATTCTGACCATTTTCAGAATTCATTTTATGCGGTTCTACCGGCGCGGCTTCGGATGGGGGACTGTTTGTGGTTTCAATATAGAAATGGTTATTATACCGTATCCGTAGATGGCAAGATACGATCGGAGAATATTTCAGAAGGCTATTCGGTTATCTATGGAAAAACTTCGGGAACAGACTGGGCATGTATTCCTCTTGAGGAAGAAGATGCCTCCAAGATGATACAGATCAGTTTCATGGACAGCTATGACGATAACAGCGCGTATATTAATGAAGTGTATATCGGGCAGATTACCGGTGCAATGCGTCTTGTCTTATCTGAACGGTTGTTGGATATGACGCTTTGCGTGCTGTTGATGACTCTGGGCGCGGTTCTGGTCTTATTGTATGTTGTTTTTGCGTCACTGGTCAAGGGACTGCCGAAAGAACTGCTTTATCTGGGAACATTTGCTTTCTTTGCCTCCTTATGGTCTTTATCTGAGTTAAATATACTACAGCTCTTTACGTCCCAAAATGCGGGTGTCTTTCATAATCTGACCTGCATGACGCTGATGCTGATCGCATTTCCGCTTGTGCTTTATTTTAAGGCTGATCTGGATAAGAAAAACAGGTTCCTTGCCCCGCTTTACGCATTTATAATGGTGCTTAATTTTACGGTCTGCTGTGTTCTGCATTTCTTTGGGTTATATGATTTTCATGTTACATTGTGGCTGACGCATACCACCATCGGGATAGGAGCGTTACTGATTATATATGCCAATTTTATA
Organism: Lachnospiraceae bacterium; assembly: GCA_029062895.1. Lineage (GTDB taxonomy): Bacteria > Bacillota > Clostridia > Lachnospirales > Lachnospiraceae > NK4A136. Next base: position 4,758 of record JAIDPF010000029.1, on the reverse strand, counting down.
AGGTGCTATAAAAATCCGGAACGGAGCAGAAGTGATATCCCTTTGGCGATATGTATGGTGCTGTTTATTGTTGCCTGGATCACGGATATCATAAGACATAAATTGGGCGGAATCAGTGATTCTTCTTTCTACACCAGAATCGCGCTTTTTATATATATCATGGCACTCTGCATTAAGAGTCTTATATATGTTGTAGCTATGGTGAGGAAGGGAATGAAGTCGGACATTATTGCCCATCTTGCCTATGAGGATGGACTGACCGGTCTCGGCAACCGTACTGCCTACGATGAAAGACTTGAGGCTTTGAAAAAGAGGGCATTAACGATATTTGTTTTTGATATCAATAATTTAAAATACGTGAATGATACCTTTGGGCATCAGAGCGGAGATGCATTAATCAGAGCTGGGGCAGATGTCATCGCATCCGTATTTGGTGAGATCGGCAAATGCTATCGTACCGGCGGGGATGAATTTGTCTGCCTGACAGACAGCATCGTTGATGCTGAAGATTATGCGGATCGGTTTCATAAAATGATCATGGAGTTTAATCAGACAAATTCGCTTGAATTTCCGTTAATCATTGCATTAGGTTATGTGTGTTTTGACGGAGGAAGTGATATTTCTTCTGCAGTGGAGGCTGCGGATCAGAAAATGTATGAGAATAAAAAGGAACTGAAAAAAGAAGAAACAAAATCAGGAAGGGTATAGTATTACTATGGAGCAGAAAAAATTTACCGCATCAATTTACTTATATCATGGACAGGCAGTAAAGGGACTGCATGATAAGGCAGTCATTGCAGAACATCCGGAGGAGCTTGCCGCCGATTTTTCTAATAATAATGCAGATGAGATCATCATATTTGATATGTCAGAGGACGATGAAGAGCATGAGCAGGCGATCGGCATGATCAAGCGGATCATTGATGCTGTTGAGATCCCGGTGATGGCTGCCGGCAATGTCAAAAGGTTTGAGGATGTAAAAAAACTATTGTATGCAGGATGTCAGAAGGCCGGTCTTAATTATGCCAAGGACAGCAATATCAAATTGACGGAAGAAGCGTCAAAACGGTTTGGCAGGGAGAAACTCTTTGCCTGTATCGACTGTGCGGATCAAATCGAACGTACAAGACAGATCATGAATGAATATGTATCGGAATTGGTATTGATTGAGCATGCAGGTGTGGGCACATTAAAAGAATGCATGGCTGCAACAGAACTGCCGTTGATCGTTCCGATGGCAGATGCCATGCCGGATATGATTGCAGGGATGTTGGGAAAAGAAAAAATTGACGGCATCTATGGGGATGTGGTCAATCATAATGCAAAAGATATCAATTCTATGAAAGCATTCTGTTCCGAGAAGGGGATCAGGGTTAATGGATTTGACGCAAAGATATCTTGGGAAGAATTAGTGAAAAATTCCGATGGTCTGGTGCCGGTTGTAGTTCAGGAATACCGCACAAAGGAAGTTCTGATGGTGGCATATATGAATCAGGAAGCGCTGGAAGCTACAGTCAAGACGGGACGGATGACCTATTACAGCAGAAGCCGCAAGACACAGTGGGTGAAAGGTGAGACCAGCGGGCATTATCAGTTTGTAAAATCTTTAACGGCAGACTGTGACAAAGACACGATCTTAGCCAAAGTGTCTCAGGTGGGTCCGGCCTGTCATACCGGCAGCCATAGCTGTTTCTTTAGGGAGATCATTGCAAGAGAGTGTATCGATACGGATCCTTTAAAAGTATTTGAGGATGTTTACGATGTTATTCTTGACCGAAAAGTACATCCGAAGGAAGGCTCTTACACCAATTATCTCTTTGATAAAGGGATTGATAAAATTCTGAAAAAGCTTGGCGAGGAAGCGACGGAAATTGTGATTGCTGCCAAGAATCCGGATAAAGAAGAAATCAAATATGAGATCTCTGATTTTCTGTATCATATGATGGTATTGATGGCGGAAAAAGGCGTTTCATGGGAAGAGATTACCAGAGAACTTGCCAGAAGATAATGCGGGATTGTGAAGGATAGGTTGAATGGATACAAGATGAATAAAAGATCATTGGCGCTTGGCCACGACATATTGATGAAGATTGAAAAGCCTGCCCGATACATCGGTGGGGAATTGAACAGCGTAATGAAGGAGAAAACACAGGTAAAGCTTCGCTTTGCCATGTGTTTTCCTGATGTGTATGAGATCGGTATGTCGCATCTTGGCATGCAGATCTTATACGGTATGTTTAATGAAATGGAAGATGTATGGTGTGAGCGTGTCTTTTCACCATGGGTGGATCTGGATCAAATCCTGCGAAAGGAACAGATCCCTCTTTTTGCATTAGAAAGCCAGGAGCCGGTCAGGCAGTTTGATTTTCTTGGTTTTACGCTGCAGTATGAAATGTGTTATACCAATGTGCTGCAGGTGATGGAGCTTTCCGGTATTCCCTTATTGGCAAAGGACAGAACTTTGGAGGATCCCATTGTCATCGGCGGCGGGCCGTGTATCTATAATCCGGAGCCCATTGCTGATTTTTTTGATTTGATCTATGTTGGCGAGGGAGAGACCAGATACAGGGAATTATTTGATTTATATCTTGCATGTAAAGAAGAAGGAGTTTCCAGAGAGGAATTTCTGCACCGTGCCGGAAGGCTTGAAGGGATCTATGCGCCTAATTTATATACCATTGCTTATGCGCAGAATGGAACGATTCAAAGTATGATGCCGAAATATGAAGATCTTCCGAAGGTCATTCGTAAGGAGACGGTGTCTGATCTGGACGCAGCTTACTATCCGTTAAAACCTATTGTGCCGTTTATCCGGGCGACGCAGGACCGTATCGTACTGGAGGTGCAGCGCGGCTGCATCCGCGGATGTCGTTTCTGTCAGGCGGGACAGATCTATAAGCCGATTCGGGAACGAAGTGTAGAGACATTAAAAAAATATGCCGGTGAACTGATGAAAAATACCGGCTATGAGGAAATCTCCTTAAGTTCTCTAAGCACCAGTGATTATACCGGGTTGCAGGAACTTTTGGAATATCTGATTGCGGAATGCAGCGCAAAAAAGATCAATGTTTCCCTGCCGTCTCTCAGGATCGATGCCTTTTCCTTAGATGTGATGAACAAGGTACAGGATGTACGTAAGAGCAGCCTGACCTTTGCGCCGGAAGCTGGAAGCCAGAGGATGCGCGACGTTATCAATAAGGGACTGACGAAAGAGGATATTCTGCATGGAGCGAAGATGGCGTTTGAGGGAGGCTGGAACAAAGTAAAGCTATATTTTATGCTGGGGCTTCCGCAGGAACAGGATGAGGATATTATGGCAATCGCAGAACTCTGTAATGATATTGCCGCACTCTATTATGAAACGGTTCCGAAGGAAAAAAGGCAGGGCAAAATACAGATTACGGCGAGCACTTCTTTTTTCATTCCAAAACCTTTTACGGCATTCCAGTGGGCATCGATGAACGAGATGGATGAATTTGTGAGAAAGGCGAGGCTCACCAAAATCAGCATCATGGAAAAACTGAATAAAAAGAGTATCTCTTACCATTGGCATGAAGCAGGGACAAGCATCATGGAAGGAATTCTTGCACGGGGTGACCGCAGAGTCGGAAAGGTGATTCTGGATGCGTACCGGCATGGATGTATGTATGATGCATGGACAGAGCAGTACCATCATGATTGGTGGATGGATGCTTTTGAACGGCAGGGGATCGACTGGAGATTTTATATTTTACGGGAGCGAGCGGCGGACGAGGTTTTTCCGTGGGATTTTATTGACTGCGGTGTGACGAAACGGTATCTACTGCGCGAATGGGAACATGCCAAAAGGGGTGAAATCACGCCAAACTGCCGTGAACAGTGTAGCGGATGTGGAGCGGCTTCCTATCAGTGTGGGATCTGTATCAGCGCGCGGAATTGAGGCAATGCGGAATTGAGGTGGCTGCGTGACATATACGGCGCAGCCAAAAGTATAGAAAGGGAAATAATTTTGAGTACAACATTGCGTATCAAATTTGAACGTACCGGTCCGGTGCGTTATATCGGGCATCTGGATATGATGCGTTATTTTCAAAAGGCCATCATGCGTGCCGGGATCGATATCAGGTACAGCGAAGGATTTAATCCGCATCAGATCATGTCCTTTGCCTATCCTCTCGGCGTATCTATGGAAACGCGGGGGGATTATTTTGATATTGATGTTTTGTCCTATCAGGATTGTGAAACCATAACCGGTCAGTTAAATGATGTAATGGCAGACGGAATCCGGGTGGTATCAGCAACTGTTCTGCCGGAAGGCGCGAAAAATGCCATGGCAAGCGTTGCGGCCGCCGATTATCTTGTTCATCTGTGTTATGGGAATAGGGAGACGGTCAGCCAGAAAGATATCATGTCTGACGGTGAAACAGGATCTCATACGTTGACGGATGAGATGCTGCAGCAGTTCCTTTCGCAAAAAGAGATCTTCATAACAAAGGAAACCGGAAAAAAGAATTCCGTGGAAGATATCCGTCCCGGAATTTTCGTATTGGAACAACGGGAAGATCAGATGCTTTTCATGAAATTGAAGTCGGGCAGTGATGGAAATATAAAACCGGCAGCCGTATTGGAGGCTCTGTCGGATATGTTTTCCCTTAGGCTTGTATCTGACCGGATTATTCGCCTGGAGATCTATGGAAAAGACGAAGACGGCGCGCTGGTACCCTTGGGATAATCTTACAATTCTCACAGACGGGCAACTGGAATGTCGTATTTTGAAAA
>JAIDPF010000028.1 GCA_029062895.1 Lachnospiraceae bacterium | reverse complement strand
CAAATTTAACTAATTTCCCAACATTTTAAGATTTCTATGCCAATTTTTACAACTACTTGATTGTCTTCATCCACCATTTACCATATTAATATTATTTATATTATGTTAATTATATAAATTCATCTAAAACTTTATGTTAACTACACCATTTTAGATCGTCAGATCATTTTCCTGCTTATAATTAACCGCCTGTTCAAATACTCCTGCAAGCACTTTGGAAAATAATCCTGCAATTACAAAAACAAGGATAACAACAAATACACCTGGAGTAGCATAGAGACATAATCGAATTGACGTAGCTGCTGCAATAATAAAACTGTAATTTCCCATCCATTTCAGACTTTTAACATTTTCCATCACAAAACAGTTCTCCTGTTCCACGGAACGAATCATTCTGCGCAGCTCATAAACAATCAAACATGCAAATACGCCTGAAATAAGAAACAACTCCGTCTGAAGCCAATAATACTCCCTATAATAGCTATTAATCTCTCCATACCATTTTAAAACAAACGGAACAAGCATCGTCACCGGAATCCCGCAATAAAACATGACGTTCAACAAGCACTTCGCTATAATCAGATATGTATTCTTTTTCATGATCCTACCTTACTCCCATCTCAAGATTTCTAACATATCATGATAATATCATTTACGTTTCCGAATGTCAATAATAATTTATTGTTTTTCAATAAATATTTATTGAAATTCAAATATGTGTTATGAGATCTTTGTCATGTGATACTTATGACAAGAATAAAAGAGCAAAACAAAGGCTTCGTAATCTCCATTTATCAACAGAGATTACGAAGCCCCTTCTTACTCTTTCGATTCTTTTTCTTAAATTATTTATGCGCCAACATATTCTGCATTGCCGAATCCGATATCCTTGCCAAACACTTTATCAATTTTCTCCTGTCTATGGAATTGTCTATGGCATCACCCTTCTGTCGACACAATATTATTGATCCAAACGCCTTTTTTCACCAAAATGAAACCAATGATACATTTTATAATATCAATCGACTGTACGCAGGCATACATAGGAATCAGGGATATTCCGGTATATCTGCTGAGCACATATGCTACAGGATAGGCAATCACCCAAAGATATACGCTGTCAAACAAGAATGTAATGACCGTCTTGCCGCCTGACCGAAGCGTAAAATATGATGCATGCATAAATGCCCATACCGGCATAAACAGAGCAGATACCCTGAGATATCTGGTAGCCAACACCTTTACCTCATTGGTTGTCTTATATAGTTCTGGGAAAAGGGGCGCTGCAATATAAAGAATGACTCCCAATACCATGCAGAGTAAAACGCAGAAGGTAATCAGTTTCGTATCCGTATCTTTTGCCTCTTCGAATCTTCCTGCCCCCAGATGCTGCCCCACAACGATCGCAATCGCATCACCAAACGCAATAAAACTGATATTAAATATATTGGATATAGTGCTGGCAATATTGCCAACGGCAACTGCATCAAATCCGCTCATAGAGTAACACTGAGTAATCATTGCAATCCCTGCCGCCCACAAAACCTCATTAACCATCAATGGCGTACCGCGCCTGATGATCTGTTTTGTTAAAATGCCGGGTACCTTCCATGAAGAAAATGCCCCTACAATAAACGGCATTTTATCCTTATGTCTGTGGGTCCAGATCATTACAATTGCCGCCTCTATAAATCGGGATATGACGGTTGCAAGAGCCGCACCCGTAACTCCCAATGCGGGACAGCCAAATTTTCCAAAGATCAGGATATAGTTCAGTACCAGATTTAATACCACTGCTATCACACCGGCAATCATAGGCACTACCGTTTCCCCGCATTCCCGCAGCGTTCCCACATACGCCTGTTCAATGGCAAAAGGAAGCAAACCGAAATACATGATCCACAGATACTGCCTGCTGCACCGCAGGGCTTCCTCTATCGAAAATCCTTTATCTTCCCCCCGCAGATACATTTCAATCAGTTCTCCGCCAGCCAATGAAAGAATCAGTATCCCCAGCAGCGTAATGATCACGGCAATATAAATCTTAAACCGGAACGTATGCCTGACACCTTCATGGTCTTTTTTCCCGAAAAACTGGGCAGTAAAGATCCCTGCTCCCGATACCGCGCCGAAAATGGCCAGATTAAAAACCATCAGAAGCTGGTTTACAATGGCAATTCCCGACATTTGTTCCGTTCCGATCTGCCCCACCATAATATTGTCCAGCAGACTGACGAAATTGGTAATTCCATTCTGTATCATAATAGGAATCGCAATCCCCAGTGTCATTTTATAAAATTGTTTTGATCCAAAATATTTTTTTCTTAATGTTTTTATATTCATATCATTTTTCCTGTCATCAAACAAATCTGCACTTCGCAGAGTTACATATAATAGTACGCTGGTATTTGTTGTACAACAACCACTTACGGCTTACTATATTACTGGTTGAGCGCTGTCTGCAGTTCTTCATAACTCATGTTGCCAGTCAGGTATTCATACTCGCCCGCCTCACAGGCTGCATAGTCTTCCGATGTAATCTCTACGCCATCCTTATATATTACGCATACCTCACCGACCGAGTCTATTTCATCGTCTTCAGGCCTTCCATTTCCATTGCGGTCATCAAAATTCAACATCTTTATTTCCTCTGCAATTTCGGTCTTATGCTGGCTGTTGACCGTCATATACGTAGTATACAGAACCAGTCCGGCATAATCATTATTATAATTCCGCAGACGATTTCTCCCTGGGAGATATTCATATCCCACATTTCCCATTACTCCGTATCCCCACTGATCCATCAACTGGTATACCATCCCGTCATGATAGGTATATAAACTTACAAAATAACCATCTATCCCGGCCACAAGTTCCGGAATATCATCTCCATCGATATCAACCAGATCGTATTCCACATCCCATCGAATGATATCATCCTCCGTCCACTCTCCCGGGTGGCGGTTTTCCAGATCATACAGCCGGCTGACTTCCATATATGCCTCCTGCCAGCTTGTAAATCCGCCGTTTCTCTTTCCGTTCGTCAGCAGATCAACCACATACGGAATTGTCATTTGTTCTGCGAGAAGATAAATATTCTCACAAAGTCTGGACTGAGGATCAAAATAGCGATCATACTCAGAATCGTTCGCGGCAAATCCGTAATATACATCCGGAATCTGTATGTTTTCATAGGTTTCGATCAACAGGATATCAGTACAGTCATCATAATTGAGATCGCCAAAATATACGGCGTCCAGACTGGTGAAGGATCTTCCACCTACCACATCTATGGGAAACGACCGGATGTTCCTAAGGACTTCTCCGTTTTGGATGATCTGCATGGAAAACTCAGAATTTTCCCCTGAGGGAGCAATGGGTACAAACCAGACTTTTCCGTCATATTCGCTAAGTTCTACCTCAAAAGTCTGTTCTGCAATACAGTTTTCCCCAAACATTTCCCGAATCTCATTTAACCTCATACTATCTTCAGTGGCAGGGTCCGCCTCCTCCGGTTCCGCGTCGTTCTGACCCTCCGGTTCTACAGCATCCATGGTGGCATCTATGCTTTCCGTCTCCGTGAAATCGACAGTCGGAGCCTGCTCCCCGGAATGATTGTCCGGAAGCCCTTCCGTAACCGATTCCCGTCCACAGGCAGGCAGTGCCGCTAACATAAGTAAAAAAACTGCCAAAAGCAGACTGCCTGTCCAACTGATTCTTCCATGATCTGTCATCTCTTAAAGCCTCTCTTTCAATATCTTCGGTATATTAATAACCATGCCTTTCTGTAGTAATCCCATCAGAGCCGGTCTAGAATACCATCGGCAACCGCCTGTGCAATCGCATCAAACTGTGCGTCAAACAGAGCATTATCCGCATCTGTGTTGATAAAACCCACCTCTACCAGCACCGACGGCATATCCGTCCTGTTCAGTACCACGAGATCCTGACGTTCCCCAACTCCCAGATTGGCAAATCCAACCTGTTCCAGCCTATCATTGATGCTATATGCCATCCGGGCTGCCTCACCGTAAACATTATACACCAAAGATTCCACACCTGTATACTGGTTCGGACTGGGGCTGGAATTGCGGTGAATGGACACAAAATAATTCGCCCCTGCCTGGTTGGCCTCCTCCGCCTTCCGGTAAGGGGTCTCATAAACGTCTGTCGTTCTGGTATAGTAAACATCCACACCGCTGCTTTCTAAAAGCTCACCAACAGCCAGAGTCAATGCCAGAACATCATCTTTCTCCTGCCGTCCACGATAAACGGCGCCGGGATCGGCGCCGCCATGGGGGAGCAGTAACTTGCGACAGCATCTTATTATCTTTATTGGCGTATACATTCTTGAAAAAATGCTTCCAACTCATTTGAGAAAATGTAAGTGATCTTAATTTTATGATTTTCATATACCTTGATCTCATGTATCATTTCTACTACAATGTCCCTGTCCAATTTTTCAACGGCTCCATGCTCCAACAGGCGTTTTATCCAAGGATTGTCAAAAATATCCGGCACAGCCTTTTCCTGCCGTTGATCAATATGTTCAAGCTGCTTTTCCAGTAATGCTTCTTTCTTTAGGTAGTCCTGCCGATATGTGACAAATTCATCTTTGGAAATCAGTTCGCTTCGATAATCTTCGTAAACAGCTTTTTTCAGTTTCCGCACTTTTTCCAGTTCAGCAGTCAAATGAGTCTTCTCATTTTCATTGATCCGCTTTCCTGCAACTAATGCTGCCTGGTTTTGCTCAATGACTTCACGCATATTATCAATGCTCTGTAGGATAGTATTCAGGTCTTCAAAAATAATTTTTTCCAGAACCAAATGCGGAATCGGATGCGGAGTACAATATTGTCTGCCGGAACGTACATAGGTTCCACAGTAATAGTTAACAATCCGCCCGCTGCGTCCCTGTGTTCCGGTTTTCTTTACTAAAGACCGGCCGCAATCCCCACATTTCAAAAAACCTGCAAAAATACTTATGTTAGAGTTTAAGTCAAGGTTGCGTGTTCTGCGCTTTAGCAGGTCCTGTACCTTGTTCCACGTTTCTTCGTTTATAATTGCTTCATGTGTACCTTTTACCACAATCCAATCTTCTTTGTCTTGGGCTTTTGGTTTTCCTCTCATACTCTGGCTTTTCTTGTTCTGTACCATATTACCGATGTACATTTCATTTTGAAGAATACGATTTATGGTAGAATACGTCCAGTAAGAGGTACTTTCTAAACGGTTGCTGTTCCTGTAGCGATCTCCGTTTATCTTTTTGTATTCGGATGGGCATACAATTCCGTCCTCATTTAGCATAGCAGCAATACGGATCTTTCCATATCCTTCTATATATAGATTGAAGATTTTGCGGATCACTTCAGCGGCATATTCATCAATAACCAGTTTATTTTTATCAGCAGGTGATTTTCTGTAGCCATAGGAAGCAAATGCTCCTATAAATTCCCCTGCCCGTTGTTTGGTTTTCATGGAAGCATGGACTTTTTTTGAAATGTCCCTTGCGTACTGCTCATTAAAAATATTTTTTATAGGCAAAAGCATATCATAAGACTGCTTCATGCTGTCAATATGATCCGTAATAGAAATGAAACGCACTTCGTTATCCGGGAAGTAGCGTTCCAGATATTTTCCTGTATCAATGTAATCACGACCAAACCTTGAAAGGTCTTTCACAATCACACAATTCACATTGCCTGTTTCTATATCTGCAAGCATTCTCTTAAATGACGGGCGGTTAAAATTCGTTCCCGTAAAACCGTCATCTATGTAGGTGTCGTACAGAACAAAGTCGTTTTTGCCGTTTAAATAATCTGTAATCAGTTTTTTCTGATTTCCAATACTGTCGCTTTCTGCTTTGTCGCCGTCCTCTCTGGATAACCTGATATATGCAGCTACGTTGAAAGGGATATGCTTCTTCATCGCTTTTTCACAGAGCTTTTCCGGTTTTGTTTTTTTAAATGGGTCTGAATAATCCGGTTTACAAGCTCTGCGACATTGATTTTGGCTAAAAATTCTCTTTCAACGGTATAGCATACTGTTTCCCGCCTGCCATCCTTCAATCGGCCATCCCTCCTACATATATCCATAAAATGTTATACAACCTATTCATAACAGCATATTAGATATAGCTTATCCAATATGCTAAATAGTTTTCAGATATATGTAAGTACCGTAAAACGAAGGTTTATTCGCCTTCTACATTGTCTGACATGGAGATTACGCCGCTTTCAATAAGCTTCAGTAAATGTTCAATCAAATTTGGATCAAACTGTTTTCCCTTATTCTTCTTAAGCTCATCTAAAATAATATCCGGCGTCAGATTTTTTCGATAGCAGCGACAGCTGTTCATTGCATCAAAGGCATCTGATATGCAGATAAGACGGGCAATCACCGGAATATCTTCACCTGCAAGTCCATTGGGATAACCCTTGCCATCATAGCGTTCATGGTGGCACAACGCACCCATGCCAATATCCTCAATGATCGTAAAATCTTGAAGGAGTTCTTTTCCGAATAAGGTATGCTTTTTCATGATTTCATACTCTTCATCGGTAAGCTTGCCCGGTTTGGTGAGAATATTATCCGGGATATACAGCTTTCCGCAATCATGCATCAATGCAATATAATAAAAGCTTTTACATTCAGCCTCGGAAAATCCCATACTCTCGGCAAGCAGTTTTGTATATTGTGCAACACGCATCGAATGACCTTTGGTATAAGGGTCCTTTGCCTCAATGAAGTTGACAATCGTCTGCATGGTCTGCTCAATAATCTTCTCGTCCCGTTTCTGCTGTTCAATCATACGCCGCAGATTGATCTTTACAATAATCATTGCAAGAAAACAACTGATCCAGATAAGCATCGCTACACAAAGTATCCAGAAAAACGGATTTTTTAAAATACTGGTGTGCAGATGGTAGTGTATCTCTCCTTTAGAAAAATCCGCTACATAGTCAATGGTCTTTTCAGGAATATACATGATAAAGCCAATTCTGGCACTGCTCTCTTTGTCTGAGTCTTTCTGCTTTGGAACTATGGGCATTTCACCCATTGCCACATCAGGATAATATATAAAATAATCCCCCTCATACAATCGGACCATAGCTCCGGACACTGTCATAAAGTGCTCCAGTATGATGTCATACTTAGAATACTCTGCAAGATCAAGGGCCTGAACCCTTTCATTTCCCGAATTCACATTCTGATGAATCTCATAATCTCCATTCCATGAATTGACTATACACATTTCCTCAGGAATGTATACGACAGCCTTCCAGTCAGTAATTGTATCAGAAGAATTGTTGATAACTACCAGCTCATAGATGGTACCAACAGACTCCGTGTAAAGAACATTTTCATCATCATCTAAAACAGGATCATTCATCCATGCACCGGTATCTCCTCCTCTTGTAACAATATCTACCGTAACATCATCAAATACAAATGCGGTACCCTCCCGCCTGCCGTCCGAAAAGCTATGTACCCTTTCACGGGTATTATACCGATGATTTTGAAGAAAAAGCAATGTCATACCGATGATAATCAAAATTGGCAGAATAACAACGCTAACCAAAAGTGGTTTGCTAATCTTCCTTTGCACAGCCATTCCTCCCTCCTTTCGTACGAAAACAAATTCCACGTAACAATAGATTGTATTTCCCTGTCTTGTATTACTTTCCGCAAGTTACCGCTACCGTGTCCGGCATCCAATACAACCAACGGCATAATTACGCCTTTCATACGCTTTCTCTAGCATATGCAGAAGGCATCAGCTATGTTACATGCCGGTAAATAAATCCCCCACAGCAACCGTTCCGCGCTGATCTCTATTCCGCAGAAAAGTCGTGAACTAATCCGAATGTAAAAGTCTTTACTATTCTATCATTAAATTCCTATTTTGCAAACATTTCATTGAAATGTGCATTAAAAAAGCGACCAACTTCCCCTCAATTAGTCGCTTAACTTTTATTTTCCAGAATGTTCCATGTCAATAAGTGTTAATTGTTCTATAGGTATATGAGCTTTCAGTTAGAATGAGTTTTTGCACTTTTATCCATGGCATCTCTTCGTTTCAATTCTTCCCTCAGTCTTTTTATTTCTTCCTCTTGTTTTGCATTTTCTTCAGCCTGCTTTGTAATCTCATCTGCCTGTTTTGTATTTTCTTCAGCCTGTCTTATGATCTTGTCTGCTTGTTCTGTGATCTTTTCTGCCTGCCTTGTGACCTCCTGCTTCAACTCATAGTTTTCTTCTATGATTTTTATTCGCATTCCGTCCACCTCCCGATCATTTTTTACTGTCTCAACCATCCTATGAATCTCACGAAGCTCCTCATTGACTGCATTCTCATAAGTAGTATTTTCCATATAATACAGCAACTGTTTTACTGCTGCGCTGGGAATTCCCTTTGTTCCTTTTGTATATAGAAACAGGGTACTTGCACCGTCCTCATATTCCATCTCCGGCAGTTCCACGCATTTGTTTTTGATTGTATACAACATGTGATCCCTGCCAAAGGGATCATAGGGCATGATCATAATGATCACAACATTCTTCAGATGATCATAGTCTGCTCCGGCGTTCAGGCTCCTTGCGGCGATCTTGCCATGGTAGAACCTCATCCTGCGTGGTAGCGCCTTTTTATCCGCTGCACTGTCATTACAGTCTGGCTCAATATCATAAACTGCTGCCCGTTCTTCCCCGTAATCTTCAATTTCCGGTTCTGTATACACATCCAATCTTGCACCATGCAGATGGGAGTCCGAACCGCATAACACTTTCTGCGCCGTGACAGACAGATGTTTAAACTCCCTGCCAAATATTGTTTTCAAAATGCTTTTTACAAACCGTTCTCCGATTTCCGGATAAGTCACCATCGCTCCGAATAAAAAATCATCAAAGAGATAAATCTCTTACAAATTCATCTCACGGAGCGTCTTTCTTCCAAACAGCGGATCCGTTGTCACATCTGCTATCGTTTCATTCGCAGATTTTTTTGCTACCTCTTTTCTAAAATGTCTTTCTTTCATACCGTACTCCTTTCGTATTTAGCGGAAAGAAGAACCCATATGATATTGAAAACATTTCCTATCACCATTCTCTGCAATCCGCTATATTATTTTATTCATACAGGGATTGTCAGCCGAAATGGCATAAAATACTTTAGATATTCCCAGATATGTAGTGTCATTGTAACAGATGCGATACGGTGTGTCAATCAAAACCAAACTGCATATCAAGCAGCATCTGTCATTAATTTATTAAATTTTGTTAATTTTCTATATTTCCCAGATACAGTAGTAGCGTCCATGTCGGTTTATCTACATGAGTAGAAATTTTAATAAGCTGATCATCATTTACAAACATCCACCCACTCCACGCATCCGGAATACCGTTCCAGTTCCTCAGGCGTGAGTTCGATGGCGCTGTTGGCACTTCCACATGCCGGAAATACCGTTTCAAAACGCTTGAGTGACACATCCAGATACGTCTTTACGCCCTCTTTTACCGCAAACGGGCATACCCCGCCCACCGCATGACCGGTCAGCGGCTCCGCCTCCTCAAATGCAAGCATCTTCGCTTTCGCGCCAAACTTCGCCTTATATTTCGGATTGTCAATCTTCTTATCCCCTGCGGTCACGATCAGTATCACCTGATCTCCAAGGTGAAAGGACAATGTCTTCGCGATCCTGCACTCCTCACAATGCAGTGCCTCAGCCGCAAGCGCCACTGTCGCGCTGGATACTTCAAATTCCTGTATCCTGTCCTCTATCCCATACTGTTGAAAATACTCCCTGACATTCTCGATTGCCATTGTCATCCTCCCCATTATGACTGTTATATGAATCAAAAGCTCACAACAAAGTATGAATCTCCTGAACCCCGTCATATTCAAAAAAGGATCTCCGTCTGCTCTCCTGCGGAAATCCTTTTTACCATACCATATTTATAGATATTTTTCCATACTTTTACTGAAATCTTCTTCCAGATGGATCAAGTCACCAGCAAGATCAGCTGCCTCCTTTGACGCTCCGCTGAATTTACTGCGGTATTCCCCGATGGACTGGATCCCCATATTACAGCCATCCATCATAATCTTGGCGATCTGCGTATGGTTTCTCTCCAATGCCATTTTTACCTCGGTACTCAACCATGAAAAGGCTGACGCCATCATGGTCGGTTTCTCGTCATTTTCGCCCGCATCCTTCAGCATGGTTCCTGATTTTTCTTTCAACCCGGCATGCAGGTCCTTATAATGATCCAACAATTTCTGCAGCTTTTCATCTTTGACGTATTGCTGAATCTGGTCAATGCTGTTCATCGCCATCTTGCAGCCTGAATTACATTCCTTTAATAATTTTACGGTATCTTCATTCATAATCTGCACCTCCTGCTGTTAGGATTGGCAAAAGTTGGCAGAATATGTACGAATTTAAAATTTAATTATTTTTCTATTGTGTTTAATTTATTTTTTCAGTATATATACAATTAGTTAAATTTTAATTTAATAATCAAAAACTAGTATTTTTTTCTTGATTTCTTATAACAGTTCCTCCCCCAAGCACATCGTTCCCACGGTAAAATACGATCGCCTGTCCCGGCGTCGCTGCCCTGACTTTTTCCGGAAAATGGCAACTCAATACATCCTCACTAACATACTCTGCATGACAGGCATATTCCTTACTGCCATATCGTATTTTTGCCGTCATCCCCTGGCAGCCCCCAAGATTTTCTACCGCCATATAATTGATCCTGTTGCAGACCACCTCATCCGTAAACGTATCTTCATTGGTCCCCAGCACTACCTCATTGGTGGCAGGACGGATCTCGCATACATACATTGGCTGTCCAAAGGCTATGTTCAATCCTTTCCTCTGCCCGATCGTATATTTATGGATCCCGGCATGGATCCCTAATATATTACCTTTTTTATCCACAAAATTACCTGCTGTCGGAAGTTTGGCATGTCGGCCCAGAAATGCGCCATAGTCATTATCCGGAATAAAACAGATCTCCTGACTATCCGGCTTGTCCGCTACCGGAAGCCCTATCCTTTCGGCAATCTGACGGATCTCCTCCTTACGGTATTCTCCCAGCGGCATCAGCGTATGCTCCAATTGGGACTGTGTCAGCTGATACAGGGCATAGGTCTGGTCTTTCTCCGTAGTTGAAGCTTTGCTGACGGCATACCGTCCATTCTCCAGTTTCCTGATGTTTGCATAATGACCGGTGGCAATGAACTCCGCCCCGTTGTCCATAGCATAAGAAAGAAGCGCTTCCCACTTCACATAGCGGTTGCAGCGGATGCACGGATTGGGGGTATTGCCTGAGAGATACTCTGCAACAAAGTTATCTATCACCTTTTCCTGAAACACATCCCTAAAATCCACCACATGATATGGGATATCCAATACCCCGGCAACCCGTCTGGCATCCTCCACGGCGCTGTTTTTTCCTGCCGTACCCCCTTCTTCCTGCCAGACCTGCATCGTTACGCCGATCACATCATATCCCTGTTCTTTTAACAGATAAGCGGCCACCGACGAATCCACACCGCCGGACATGCCCACTACAACTTTACCTTTTGACATATTGATCTTCATAGCCGAGTTATCCCTTCAACTTTTCTTCCAGTGCACGCTTCAAAGCCTCATACCGCAATCGTTTCTCCTCTTTGGCAAAATGCTCTTCCCGAAACTGCTCCGGATTGCCCTCATAGACAAGCTCCGCAGCCTCCTCTCCAAACTGTTCGCTGGTCAAGTCAAAGCAGCAGTCGCCAATTACATTGTAACAATGATAATTCCCGCCCGGTCTAAGGATCCCATAGACTTTGCCGCCAAAGATGTCCTGCGCTAAAAATGCTGTGATGGAGCATTGTCCCAGCGTCTTATTCTCCTCACTCCATTCCTCCCGCATTCTGGGGGCGCAGGTATCGGCGCACCAGAGCTCTGATAAAAGATCATACAGCTCCCTTGGGGAACGGATTTTCTCGTATTCTTTACAGACCGGCTGTACCAAGGCATTTTCCCAACCATAAAAATGATATTCCATATATTTTCTCCCTTCTTTTTTCAGTGTCGTAAGCGAAATAGTTTACATAACTCTAAATCGATTCCTATTTCCGTTCCATCAGTCATTTCTCAGATAATACGCACCTCGTCCATTTCCTTTTTTTATGAGAACTCCTTTGTCCACAAGTTTCTTGATGGCAGCCTCTACGGACTTCTGTCCGATGGTAGGACATGATTCCATAATATCACTTTTAGTAATCTTACCATATTTCCGGGATACCGCACGTTCTACCATTTCTATGGCAGTCATTTTCTCTCCAACAACATTTACCCTATCCTCAAAGTCTCTGTATGCTGCAAGAACAGTCTGCAAAATATATTTAGTAAAGGCAGCCACATGCTCCTCTCCCTCATGCCATCCAATCTGACATTCTTCTAGTACTTGGTAATACTTAATTTTATTTTTAGCTATCTTGCTTTCCAGCGAAATATATTTTCCTACCAGATATCCGTTCTTATATAATAACAATGTAGTCAAAAGTCTGCTCATTCTCCCATTACCGTCACTAAACGGATGGATGCACAGAAAATCATGAATGAAAATCGGAATTAAGAGCAGAATATCCACACTGCCTTCGTCAAGCATCCGATTATAGTTTTCACAAATAGCATCAATTGCAGGCGCCGTCTCATAAGGTGCCAGGGGCGTAAATAATACATATTCTTCCCCCGCCTCGTTCACTGCACTGATATAGTTCTGAGAATTCTTAAACCTTCCGCCAATTGCTTTCTGCGAATATTTATAGAGATCCCGATGTAACTGAAGAATATAACTGCTCTTTACCGGGATATATTTATAGTTTTCATGGATAGTATTAAGCACATCCCTGTAGCCCATGATTTCTTCTTCGTCACGATTCTTCGGTGCCGTTTTATCAGCACAAAGCTGTTTTAGTCTGGTATTTGTTGTTCTAATGCCTTCAATCTCATTGGAAGCCTCCGTGCTTTGCACCTTTGCCAATTCTACAAGCCGTTCCAATTCTTTCGGTCTTTGTTTCAAAAACAATTCCTGTCTGCCTTTGTATTCATGAATCTGAGCAACAAGTCCCAGAATCTCACTATCCCATTTTTTATTTTCATACTTTTTGTAATCAAATTTCCTCATAGAAAAAACTCCTATTCACTGGAATATATCCTAAATTATAACCCATATTAGGAGTTTATTCAAGTGGGTAGGAGTTTATACATAGATTTATAACCTTCTGATCACTCCGGAGAAGGAAAGTCTTTCACCGCATCCGGAATATCCGCCCCGTCTCCGATCTTCGAAAGCATCTGCCACCATGCGGTACGTGCCTCAGACCATTCGGGCGTGATCTGATAATAGTCACCCATGTACGGCATAAAAATGCTGTACTCCGTCATAAGCCTGTCATTTTCATATAAATTGTCCATATCCCGTACCGGCCAGTAGGAAGAAGCCCTTACCGCACGGGTGTAGGGAGCATCATTTTCTGTCATATAACGGATAAAGGTTTTGGCTGCCATGATCCGTTCCTGATCGCCGGTATCAAAAGCCCCCAAGCCCCAGATACCGCCCTGCAGCTTCGGCATATCCTGGTTGGTAGGAAAAGCCATCGGGAAAACTTCAAAGTCCAGCTCCGGATGATTGATGGTCTGCTGTACTTCCAAAGAACCATTCCAGCAGAAACACATGGCGGTTTCTTTTCTACAGAACAGATCGATCGCATCTCCGGAGGAAAACGAAGGTTCAATGATGATACCCTCTAAATCACAAAGAAGCTGTAAGGCTTTTATGTTTTCTTCGCTGTCTACTGTATAATAAGTATGTGTCGCATCCGTAAAAGTACCGCCATACAGATTGTTTACCAGAGCACGTGTCCCCTGATCGCCGCTTTGATTTTTGCAGTATACGATGCCCGCACTGATATTCTGCTCCTGAGCTTCTGCATAAACATTTAACACCTGTACCGCATTGATAAAATCCTCCGTCGTCCAGGTGTGCGTCTCTTCATCAATGTACCGAAGGGCGCCTGCCTCTTTAAACATATCATAATTGATGGCCATACAGTGTGCCGACATACAGATAGGAAACACATAGTACTCTCCGTTTTTGTGATGGCAGGCTTCTCTGATATTATCGTAGATTTCATCTGCCGTATCAGACTCCCACAGATCGGACAGATCCACCATCCAGCCTTTTTCTCCCCAGTTTGCCACAAGACGCTCGGGTCCTTCCATGATCAGATCCGGAAGGGTTCCGTCTTCTGCCGCCTGATTAATCTTTTCATCTCCGTTATCGTAATTTAAGTATTCTACTGAAACATGAATATCAGGATACGCCTTATGAAAATCGTTTAGCATACTGGCTACTGCCGTGGGATTTCCCCAGTTTCCGATGGGAAAAGTCCACAAGGTCAGTTCTATGGTTTCGACGCTGCCGCTCTCATCTTCCTGCTCCATACCAGGAGTTTTTCCACCGCAAGCAGTTAAAAGAACTGCCAAGAGCAGAACGCTTATCAATCTATATCCTTTTTTCATAATAATCCTCCATGCCTTTCCATTCCTATTGACTCTGAAGAAACGCTGATAAAATCACCGCTTTTATCAGCATGTTCCTAATGAAGATACTGTTCTATCAGAGAAAGCGCTTTCTGCGGGTCTAAAGGTTTCGCCGTGTGGGCATTCATCCCACAGTCAAGACATTTTTGAATATCCTCCTCAAAGACATCCGCGCTGACTGCAATAATGGGGATGGTCTGCGCATCTTCTTTCTCCAGCTTCCGTATCGCTTCCGCCGCTTCAAAGCCTGTCATAACAGGCATCCGAAGATCCATTAAGATAGCATCATACCAACCCGGAGCAGACTGTTCAAACTGTTCCACACAAAGCTTCCCGTTTTCCGCCCACTCCACTTCCAGTCCAAATTCAGAAAGAATCGCACTGGCAATCTCCCAGTTCAATTCATTATCTTCTGCAATGAGGATACGTCTTCCTTTTAATTCAATGCCAATTTCTTCTTTGCCTGCTTCCCCTATGCCTGCTTCTTCTTTCTGCTCCTGCTTCAGCGCCTCCGCTTCCATAAACTTACGCAGACCATAATAAAGGCTGGAACGGAACAGAGGTTTGGAAATAAAACCAGAGATGTTGGTTTTTTCCATTTTGAGTTCCAATTCATCCCATTCGCCGTCAGTGATAATGATAATAGGCAGATCCTGTCCAAAACGATCGAATAATTCTTCCGAAGCCTTGATCCAATCCTGACCTTGCAGATCCCAATCTAAAAGAACCATGTGATATTTCTCGTTTTTGCTGTGACGTTCCTCTATCATCCGGAATGCCTGCTGCAGATCTGCCGCCATCTCCGCCTTAAGCCCGATGGATTCCAGTGCGGAGGCCGCCAGTTCTGCCGCCGTTGGATCATCATCGATCACCAGAATATTACGCCCCGGCAGCTGTAGTTTCTTCTCCTCCTGTGTCGCTTTTTCCATATCTATCACAATATGAAAATGACTACCTTTTCCCTGCTCGCTTTCTACCGTAATGGTACCGCCCATTGCATCCACAATACGCTTGGCAATCGTCAGACCCATTCCGGCTCCGGCCGTTTTATCCACACGGGCATTATCTTCTCTGGCAAACGCATCAAATATCTTTTCCTGAAATTCTTTGGACATCCCTATGCCGTTATCCCTGACGTGCAGATGGGAACGAATATATTCATTTCCCATCGGAGAAGCCTCTTCATACAGATCCGCTTCAATGGCACCGCCCTCCGGGGTAAACTTCACCGCATTTCCGAGAATATTCAAAAGGATCTGGCTTAAACGGACTCTGTCCGAGCATACATTTTCATGATAGATATCATGTAAATAAATATTGAAATGTTGTTTTTTCTCCTGGACCATCGGCTGGATAACCGTTTCAACATTCTGCATAATATCACGCACACAAATCGGTTCCATATTTAAGGTAAGTTTCCCGGTCTCAATTTTGGACATATCGAGCATATCGTTGATCAAGCCCAGCAGGTGTCTACTGGAGATATGTATCTTTCTCAGACAGGACCGCACCTTGGACGGATTATCCAGACTGCTGATGGCGACCGACGTCATTCCCATGATGCCATTCATCGGAGTACGGATATCATGGCTCATGTTGGAGAGAAATTCACTTTTCACCCTGTTGGAACGCTCTGCTAAAAGCATCGCCTGTTCCGCTGTTTCTCTGGCTTCCTCCAATGCCTGCATATGTAACTTTGTCAGACGGTAATATCCAAAGAAGACAAGAAGAAGCGCACCGATGATCAGCGCACCGCCGCCAACGGAAACATAGGCCCATCTTCTCTGGAGAAGATTGACCGTCTCATTCAGCGTATTATGTGAAATTTTCAAAATAAGGTGCCATTCCGAATTCGGAAGATTGGTGCAATAAACATTCCATGATTCACCGGCGATCACCGCTTCACTGGTATAATCCCTGCCGGCTTCCAGCGCTTCACGAAATTCCTCCGCATACTGAGCCGGTTCTTTTCCATTACAGGTTTCATATAAAGTTTCGATCCGGTCAAAATAATTTTCTTCTATGGCATCGTTACTCAAAACATAACTGCCATCTGTGCGGATGATGGAATATTCCATGATGCTGCTTTGAATATTGGTTTCCAATGTATCATTGAGGTAACTGCTGGGCAGTCCCGCAACCAACGCGATGCTCTTATTCCCGTCACCCGTGGGGTAAGCAGCCGGTACGCCCATTAACACAACCGGCGTTCCTGCGGCATCCTTTCCTGCACAGACATTATATTGACCTCCCTGAACGGAACGGTGCAGATCCCCCGGAACGTCCGCCGTCACCTGAGAACCATAAAGCATATGAAAGGTTCCGTCCTCCGTATAAAGGGCCAGATATTCAAAGCCTGCCGAACGTGCATTATAGTTCAGCGCCACCTGCATGGCGCTTTCCGTCGTAACGCGTCCAGGCGGAACGGCATCTACCAGCGATTCTACCTGAGACAGACGAAGCTCAATGGTGGTTCCGAAATGAGAGGTTACCTGTTCGCTGATCCCTGACATATAGAAGACGCCCAACTGTCTGATGGCTTCCTCTCCCATAAGATTCGCCCAGACCGCCTGAATAATAAATATGATAATACAAAAAAGCGATACCAGAACAAGACTGACATTCAGAAAACGTGTTGTTCTTTTCTCCATGATCTCTATCTCCAAAAATAATCGTTAAATAATAGCCTTTCAAATCACTCAAAAATATCCATAATATTTCTCTTGTTACAATTATAAGTCCCATGAAAGGAAATATCAATCTATCAATGCCCAAATCACCGCAATTAACAACGCAGGCAACATATTGGCTACCTTAAGCTTCTGTTTCCATAAAAGATTGATTCCCACACAGAATATGAGAACGGAACCCACCATGGACAGATAAGAAAGCGCCAACTCTGTAAATACAGGTTCCAGAAAGAACGCAAGTAACGTAATGCTTCCTTGCAGCACCGCAACGGGAATCGCCGAAAAAATGCATCCCCGCCCTTTCGATGCTGTCATAATCATGATAATCATCATGTCAAGAACCGCCTTCGCCACAAGAATGGAGCAATCACCCTGAAGGCTATCCTGAATTGCACCTACCACAGCCATAGCCCCAATACAGATTGTCAGAGAAGCCGTTACAAATCCCTCTACAAAACCTGCATCGCCCTCACTTCTTGCTTTGATCTTCAGCCAGCCTCCAAACCGCTCTAAAAGCCCTTCTATATTCAACAATTCACCAATGATTGATCCAAGCGCCATGCTTCCGATCAACACCATGGTGCCGCCGCTCTGCAGACCAGTTTCACGAACCGTCAGCATTTCCTCCATTGCGCCTGCAATCCCAATAAATAAAACGCATACCCCTATGGCGCCAATCAGCGTCTCCTGAAAACGCGCCTTAAGTTTCTTTCCGAATAACAATCCGATCAGTCCGCCAAGGACCACTGCCGCAACATTGATCACCGTCCCCATGCCATGCATGACTCCCTTTTTCTCCCGTTTACTTTTTTAATAAGAACCAATATTATGATTATAGCATACTCTTGGATTCCACGCCCGAAAATCTTTTTCATTAATTCGAAAAATCATATGTTTCCCCATTTTCTTCATTTCCGCAATTTTAGATTCTATCCGCTGTTTTAATTCAGGAGCCAACGTCCTCTGCGTTAAAGTTGACAGATCGATGGGGCGTTCGATCACGATCTGGTACATCTTACTACAGTCAATAAAAGACGGCACGCGAAATCCATTGTGCCTGTGCTCCGGCGGCAGAATCACTGCGTACCGGCTGCCATCCTCTCCATAAACCCGTCGTTCCTTCCCCAGAATAGAGGAAATGGAATAAAATTTTAATATCCCATCCGTATGTTCCGTCACATACATTTGATGCGCCGCGCCATTATGGCTTGGGTCGTTCGGAAAATATAAAAAAGCGATCATCACATCCTTCATTAAGAAATCACCAGCTCTCCGTCAATATATTCAAGGAATCGTGGTTCCCCATATCTTCCAAGCTGTGAAAGCTTCTCCACAATATCCTCTGTCATGAAAAAGGAATCCTTTAAATAATAATAGATATTACCGCATATTTTCTCCTTTACCAGAGTAGAAAAATCCATCTCCGCATAAGTTCTATACAATGCCCTGTTATATTCCGCAAGCTCCGGCTCCACTTTGGAAAAATCAATTCCCGGATTCCCCGGAATCAGATGCCGTACATTCCTCCACAACGAATGTGTATGCGACTCCCTGACAAGCTGATCGGCGGACAGATCGCCATAAACAAAATTGATGATATCAAGAATCTGTCCCGGCATGCCTTCGATCCGTGGACTCTGCCGCGGCAGAAGATTCAGTCCATGATACCGGTAATCCCGATAAACACTGAATAACACCGGTCCGTTCGGAAAAGCGACAAACTCTTCATCAAACATCACCTTATGATCTACGCAATAATGCATTAAATTCGAAAAATACAACAGTTTATTGATCTTAGTATTCTCATCAATATATCCTGACGAAAGTTCCGGATTGCGGTAGATAAACCACTTTGCCGCCTCTTTTGCATTTAACATATAGTACTTCTTCCTCCTTCTGCTATCAAAACTACAGTGCATTATTTCACATTAATTCATGGTAAATATATGGTTCCCGACAGAACCATATCAGGCAAAACGCCAGATCTATTAGTCATATGTTACTTTCTTCGTAGCAAAATGCGCTTATATATGTTTTGAAAATAACATAGCATATTTTTTAAGTCAATATAGTTTTTGCATTTTTGAGAATATTTTTTATATTTGTTGCATTTATGCGACTACTGTAGTATGATTTCTTTACAAGGAGGTCTTCGATATGGAGATTTATGAACGTATCAAGAAAAGACGTAAAGAACTTGGTTTATCTGCCGACGAAGTTGCCAATGCGCTCCATGTATCCAGGGCGACGATTTATAGATACGAAAGCAAAGAAATTGAAAAATTGCCAACTAACATTATGGAACCCCTGGCTAAAGTCCTAAAGTGCAGCGTTCCTTATCTTATGGGTTGGGATGAAATGGGAGATACAAGAAAAGATTCCGATTCTGATATCAACTATTTAGTAACTCTCTCGCAAAGCCTTCCCCCTGACCAGCTAGAACGACTCATCTCATATGCGAAGTTTTTGAAAACCGAAAAAAATAATAATTAATGGTTACATACTCTGATCTTTTCAGTTTTGTAATTATGCTTTGCGCTGTAGTTACACTTGTTATCTACATTAAACGCAAAAAGTAGCGCCCTCGTCCTAGCAAGATAAGGCGCTACTTTTTGTATCACTTATTCTACCGGCGGCTAGGTGTACTCTAGCCATTGGCTCTCTTGTTAAGCACATTATAACTAATATCTCAAAATTTGTAAAGTATCCCGTTGCGATGTTGCAACAAACAAAGCCAATAAAAAAATGGAGATAGGGGGACTCGAACCCCTGACCTATGCGTTGCGAACGCATCGCTCTCCCAACTGAGCTATATCCCCAAGTTCTATCAACATAATATCGCACATATATGATAAAATCAAGAACTAGTTTAAAAATCTAATAAGGAGTTGACTGCCTGCAGGTAAAATAAATGATCTGATACCTTTCAGACGCCTTTTTCAGGAACTCCATTCCGCCCCGCAGATTCTGCTCATCATAATTGACAAAGGGATCGTCCATCAGGATAAACGGCGCATCGTTCTGATACATGGCATCGATCAACGCCATACGCATACAGAGTCCGGCGATATCCCGATACCCGGCGCTCAACAACTCCGGCAGCCTTGGAAGTCCCTGTTCCTCTATGGTTAAATGGGCATTCGCATCCAAACGGTATCTTCCGGCTTCCTCCCCGGTCAGGATCCCGTAATACTTTCTAAAGCCGTTCGACAATGGCGCCATATACTTTTCAGTCAGTCTCTCTTTTGCAATCTTTAAGTATTCCTGTGTCTTGACCAGATGATGATACTTCTTTAAGTCCGTGTCATAAATCTCCTTCAACTCTTCTAACAGCAATTCCTGTTCATTGATCTGCTCTATCTTTTCTTCATTTTCCTCCAGTTGTATATGATAGGCATGGATATTGCTCTGCACACGCTCCATCTGTCTGGAGATTTCATTCTGTCTCTCATATAACTGTTCCGCAGTCTCCGGTACTTCCTCCTCCGGTTCGCTCAAAAATGCCCTGTTGCCCTCTTGATCTTTATATTCTTCCAACGCCCTCTCCGCCGACTGCAATTGCTGCCGTTTCTCGATACATATTCTCAGGTGCTTCTGCAATTCCAGAAGCTGCTCATACAGATCGCCTTCCGGCTCCAAAGACATCTGTTCTATAAAGCTATGTAATTCCTCTCTCTGCTGCTCATATACCCTGACGCGCCGGGTGTAATGATCCCTCTTTTCTTTCAACTTCTGATATCTCTCCACATCGCCTATCAGCCTTTGCAGCAGTTCCCCATACTCGCCTGCCGCAATCGCTTCCGGAGCGTTATACCTCCCCAAAAACGCCTCGATCTGACGCTGCAATTCATCATTGTTACATTCCTTCTCCTGCTGCCTGTAGCGTTCCTCTCTTGCCAGAATACTTTGATATTCGCGGACAGCATTTTTCAGCTGATGCAGTTCATCTGAAATCCTGTATTCCTCCCACTCTATCTTATAAATCTCCAGATAACGCCTTACCTCTGCTTCTGTCTTATGGATAAAATCATCATCTTCCCGGATTTCCTGTTCCAGACTAAGGACTGCCTCATCTTCCTCACTCAGCGCTTCCTCATCCATGTCGTCAAAGTCATCTTGACTGTCTATGGGCAACGACATCGCTTTTTCTGTCTTCCGTCCCTTCCTTCGCATGCCATAAACAACTGCCAGCCCGGCAATCATAACGCCAAGAACCATTCCCGCGATACCGATCCCCCTATGATAGGTGATAAGTAAAAGAATCCCTGCAAGCGCTATAAACAGCCCCATTATAAGCAGTATCATTCCACCGACGTTGCCGGATTTCCTTGCAGCAGCTTCCGCCTCAGCTCTGGCGGCTGCTTCTTCTCTGAAAGCCGCCTCTTTTGCTTGCTGCGCCATCATTTTCGCCATATTCAAAGACGCTTTCTTAGTGGCAAGCGCCTCTTTCTTCTGATTTCTCTTCTCCCAGCTGCGGATCAGCCTTTCCAGTTCTTCCTCTTTCGGTGACCCGTCCGAAAAACGACTTCGGTATGCCGCCAGCTTCCGGCGATCCTCATCCGGCAGCCGGAGTTCGTTTAATTTCCCTTGATGATCACGCCACTTTTGTATCACGCCCCTGATCCGGTTGATCTCCTCCCTTTCAGGCGGACGACATTCCGACGGACTGCTGCCGGATACCTCATCAGCAGGCAACTGACTTCCTCTCCGGCGGATACTAAACTTATCTTCATAATCCTTCAGTTTCTGTTCTTCCTCGGCTGAAAGGGTATAAATCTCCATGGCGGAATGATTTTCTTCCATCTCCGCCGCCATTTTGATCTTCCGTTCCAGTTCGTTTTCTTCCGGAAATTCCTTTGGAAGCCGCTCCCGCTGACTCTCATATTCCTCCTGCTTCTGATCGCGCTCTGCGATCAATGCCTGATAACGCTTCCGTTTCTCCTGAAGAACCAGCTGTTTCTGCTTTGCATTGACCTGATCGCGCTCAGCACCCAAACGCTCTTTCAGCTCTGCTTCCTCTTGGCGTTTCTTTCTGATATCCGCAATCGTCTGCTCTATCTTCCCTTTTTTTGTAATCTGAAAACTGTACTCCTCAATCTCTTTCTTCTGCTTATACAAAGAACCTGTAGCACGCCTTGGCGACATCTGATTCAACAGATCGGTAAGTTTCTTATCCACCGCCTCAAATTGACTGACATCCCCGGTCTCTTCCATCAGATCGCCCAGCTTGGCGCTCATACTTCCGGTTGCCTCCACAAATCGGATGTCTGATCTCATCTGACCGATGCACGCGCTTTTCAAAAAGGAATCCTGATCGATCTGGAACAATTCTTCCCCAAGTCTTTCTGAAAAATCATCTGTTTCCAGATTCGTGGCATCATCTACCAGCCGAAACTGATCATCCTTCTCCTTATCTCCAAATACCCTGTAACACCGGTATGTTTTACCCCCTGCTTCAAATGTCAGATTGCCGCCATAAGCGCCTCCCTGCCATGGCTTATACCGTTTACGCTCATTTTCCAGCTCGCTTCTCTTTGACTCATTCACAAAGCCATACAACATGACCCTTAAAAACGCCATCAGGGTACTTTTTCCCCAGCCGTTCCTTTGGCAGATCACGTTGCATCCTTCTTCAAAATGAACGTCGTAATCACTGAGCTTTCCGAAATTTTCTATATGACAGCTGATTATTTTCATATGAGCAATCATTTCCCTTCCTAGAGTATTGAAATATCTTCTCCCGAAACAGCCAGTATCCCATAACGGATCACCGCCGCCTTATCCTCCTCCGACATTCCTTCCGCTTCTCTGACTGTTCTGATAAATTCCCCCTTAAGAGACTCGTCCAATTCATATGCATGATAGTCGATCTTCCACTTTGTCTGATTTTTTATCTTAAAAAAGTAGAAGGAATCCTGAAATTGCTTAGATAACAGTTCGATATCCATCTCATCATTCACCCCGATCTCCCCCGTCAAAACCACCTTGACCATGCTCTTTGACGCAATCTCCTGTTGCTCCAGAGCATTATCGATCCTTTCCTTCATATCAGAAGTCGTATGACAACCGGAGACATCTGCCGGAATCTCATATAACTGTCGGCAGGCAAATGGCACAAAGGTCCGGCAGCTAGTTCCTTCCTCCTCATCAATCTCTAATAATACAAAACCATGTTCTCCACACTCATCAAAGCCACGCCCTTCCAGACAGCCACAGTAACAATAGGTCCCTCTGGCGTCTAGCTTATCTTCTTTATATCTATGGATATGTCCCAATGCTAGATAATCGATGCCTTTATTTCTCAGCTCCCGCAACGCAATAATTTCTGTCTTATCTTTTCCGGACTGTTCGCTTTCCTGCCCATGCATCACCACAATATTAAAGCAGCCTGCATCTAGCACCAGCGTATCATACACAGAAGAACTGTTTTCCTGATCAAGCTCTACGCCTGTGATCGCAACCTTCCTCACAGCACTTTGATTTAAGCCACTCACGCTACTCCCCATGTCGCAGCTCTGCTGCGACTCAGATTCAGATGACTCGTCTTCCATCGCAGTCCCACCTTCGCCGGCAATATAGGTGATCCATTCCTTCCCGAACAGTTTAAGATTCTCCGGAATCTCCTCCATATCGGCCAAAAAACTGTTGGAATCGTGATTACCCTGTAGATAATAAAACTCTATCCACGGATGAAGCTTGATCTGATCATAGACGGCATTGCGTGTCGTCTTATTGATCTGGTTATGGTCAAACAGATCCCCCGCGATGATGATTGCCTGCACTTCCTCCTTAACAGCATAGTCCACCATGCGGATAAAAGTATGCAGCAACTCTGCCTTTCTCTCTTTCGCCTTTTCCTTTGTGAGATTGGAAGCCATTTTGGAATTTAAATGGATATCTGCACAGTGGATGATCTTCATAATGCACTCTTTCCTTTCTTATATATTTAGGTAATAGGTAATTGCAAAACTCAATTTTCGCATATTTCCGTTGCGCAACACAGACATATCATCGCCGGGCACGCTCCCGCTGCGCGCGCTCTGCAGCGGCACTAAGATGCCAAAATACGGCACCTAAGTGCCGGCGAGCACGCAAGCGCCCAGCGTATGATATGGTCTGTATTGCACAACTGCTTATATAAAAATCAGTAGTTTTTCAATTGCCTACCTTTGATTTTAAAATAATTGCTTTACAATTTTTTGTTCCACAATTCTATCTATGAGGTTTACATAACTCAAAGTTTGAAAATAGTTGTTCCAAAAATGATTTCATTTATGATGTTTTTGGAATAACTATTTTCAAGCAAAGAGTTATGTAAGCCGGACTTAACTCTTTCGCAATTACCTTATTGAAGATTAGGCGTTTGTGAAATTCATTTTTTGGATATTTCCGTTCCCTAAAGCTAAAAGGAAGCAGGATCTCCTGCCTCCTTTTTCTTCTCGACCCATATCTATACCTTAGTCTCAACCGTCGCTCCAAAGGGAAACATTGCCAGTTTTACAAATTTAAAACACTGTAGTCCAAAGGGAATCCCTATAATCGTACAGCAAAGCAACACCCCGTTTACCAGCGCCGCAAGCGCCAGTGGGATCCCGCTGAGGATCACCCAGAAAATATTCGCGATAATGGACAGTGCGCCACCACCATACCGAACCTCCTTACCAAAAGGGAAAAAGGTAAGTGAGGCAAGTTTAAAACACTGCCTTCCAATCGGAATGCCGATGATCGTAATGCACCAAAATACGCCTGCCACTAACCATGACAGTCCCTGCCAGAATCCACCAAACAGAAACCATAAAAGATTGCCCAAGCAACTCATACTTAATATCCATGCCTTTCTAACAACCTGCAAACTTTAATGCACTTTAGTGCTATGACGCAGGCACAATATTTGCAAACCGAATTTATTCGGTTTTAACGAATAAATTCGTTAATGAAAAATAAGATTTCAATCTTATGATTCTTTGATTGTAATAAATTTACTTCTCTGCAATGTTCCCATATACGTTACCACACGGTCCAGCATCCTGTCTTTCTCCTCCGGGAACTCTGCCTCCATGATCCGGACGATATCGTATATGGTGTTCTGCCCGTCGATGTTTTTCCATACCACCGTGCCGTATTTCTCCAGTGCGATATGGCTTATCCTGGGTTTCTTCCAGAACTTCTGTGCAATGGTATGGTAAAATCCCTTATTTTCCATATCGATCTCCACCATTCCATCCTCGCGGATACGCCATGGCATCTGTTCGGAACGTTCCGGAATGCTGTCCATGTAATTTCTTGTTACTTTTTTAGGAGTCGTCTTTTTTTGCACGGGCATGATATTCCTCCAAGGGTTCCGATCTATTTATCCTTCTTCTTTTTTGTAATAATGAACATCATAACAGCGATCAGCAGCGCAAAGAATACGCAGCCGCCTGCATTTCCAAGGCTGAATCCAAGGTTCAGCTCCAGATTAAATACCACAAAGACAGCCAGCAAAATGCCAACCAGACCTTCACCGGCGATCATACCAGAAGAGAATAAAACGCCGTTACTGATAATATCCTCCTGCCGCTTCTTATCTTTAAATTTCCATTTCTCTAACAACAGGCGGATCAATCCTCCGATCATGATAGGAACAGATAAATGGATCGGCAGATACAGACCAATAGCGAAAGGCAGAACAGGGATACCGATGATCTCTATAAAAATCGCTATAAAGACGCCGATCAGAACAAGCCCCCATGGAAGACTTTCTCCCATAACGCCCTCAACAACCATCTTCATCAATGTTGCCTGTGTAGCGGGAAGTTCAGCAGAACCATACCCCCATGCCGCATTCAGAAGATAGAGCACGCCGCCAATCGTCAGACCCGAACATACAACACCGATCAATTCTCCGATCTGCTGCTTTGCCGGCGTCGCTCCAACAATATATCCGGTCTTAAGATCCTGAGAGGTATCACCCGCCATTGCAGCAACGATACAAATCACCGTGCCGATACTGATCGCAACAGTCATGCCGGTCATTCCCGTGTTACCGGACGCTTTCAAAAGCGTAGCCGCAATCAACAGTGTAGCAATCGCCATACCGGAAACCGGATTATTGGACGATCCTACCAACCCGACCATACGAGCAGACACCGTTGCGAAAAAGAAGCCAAAGACAACGATAATAACTGCAGCCAAGGGTGTGATGGGAATCGCCGGTATCAGCCAAAGAAGAACTGCGATAATGACCACTCCTGCCATGGCATAAGGAAGCGGAAGGTCACGGCTTGTACGATCCGAGCCCCCTTTATGTCCAAAACCCTTGATTGCTTTGGCAAATGTTTTAATGATCAACGGAAGTGATTTGATCAGACTTAAGATGCCGCCTGCCGCAACCGCACCAGCACCTATATAACGCAAAAACTTCGACCATAACTCTCCCGCACTCATAGCGTTAAATGCTACTTCTGAAGGAAACATAATATTATCGCCGCCCACCAAAACAAGCGCCGGCATAATTACAAACCATCCCAGAACAGCACCGCCTAATAGGTAAGAGGAAACGCGAGCCCCACAGATATAACCGACGCCCAGCAACGCAGGAAGTACATCTGCGCCAATGCCGGAACCCGGATAAGCGGGAATCGCCCAATCTACTTCACTAGGGAAAAGACCAAGTCCGTCTGCCACAAATTTATAAACCGCTGCAATCCCAAGACCGGAAAATACCTGTTTGGATTTCGCGCCGCCTTCCTCACCTGCAAGAAGGACTTCCGCACAGGCTGTTCCTTCCGGGAACGGCAGAATACCATGTTCTTCCACGATCAGTGCGGAACGAAGCGGGATCATAAAGAATACGCCAAGAAGACCGCCACAGATGGCAATGACAGAAATCACGAGGAATGACGGATTTGCTACACTGCTGTCTTCAGCCGCCCACATAAACAGCGCCGGAAGCGTAAAGATCGCACCTGCTGCCAGCGATTCGCCAGCGGAACCGATGGTCTGGACCATGTTATTCTCCAGAATAGAATCTCTCCTCATGACCACGCGGATGATTCCCATGGAAAGTACCGCCGCCGGGATCGACGCGGATACCGTCATTCCCACACGCAGCCCCAGATAAGCATTGGCAGCGCCAAAGACGACGGCAAGAAGAATACCCAAAACAACTGATGTTACCGTAAATTCCGGAAGGATCTTATCAGCCGGAACAAACGGCTTGAAAGACCTACTATCCTGTTTGATTTCTTTGTTCTCATCCATTAGCTTAACCTCATTTCTGCGCTGTCCTTTAGTGCTTTACACCTTATTAATTTTTTTAGGGAAGCACTGATAAATCAGCGCTTCCCTAATTATACCAAAAACATATTTAAAATACAAATTCCTTTTTACGATTCCTCATCCCCGTATTTTTCCTGCAACATCTTGTTGATCTCGCCAGCCTGCTTTTTATCAATCAGATAATAGAAAATAAAAACTAATAGATATACAAGTCCTACATATATGATCATTGTAACAATTCCCACAAAACTAAAATCCACCCATCCAAACCTTATCCCTAAAAAACTCATGATGACGCATATGACCATATAATGTAAGATAAATTTCACCCAAGACTTTACTTTCCCCTCATTTCCTCTTGGAAGTATCAAAACCGTTGCCAGTGTGGTGGCGAAGGCAGATAATAAAATCATTCCGAAGATATCCACTGTAACCGTTTCCACTCCGGCAATCGTATAACCAGCTCCGCATACAACGAAAATGCCTACTGTAATATAAAGAAAGCGCTTTATAAAATTTCCAAACATCTTCCTCCTGCCCTCCTATATCCTGATCTTTTTCTTTAAACTCGACACATATTGGCGAGAAACAATTATTTTTTCATCGTTTTTCAACTTCGCTTCAAAACGGCCGTTAAAGATTGGTTTTACATAAGCAATTTTAGAAACGTTCACTATGGCGGACTTGGAGATCCGCAAAAAATCCGTCTGTTCGTAGTCCTGCTCAATTTCATAAAGCTTTTTGCGTATTTCAAAAGTTTCCTTTGCCGTATATGCAAAAACCTTATTATCAACGGCTTCAAAATAATAGATTTCTTTCAAAGGCAGTTTCACGATTTTATCTTCTAAATAACCTGTCAGCTGATCTTCCACGCGCAGCGACTGGATCATCTTCAGAAGCCTTTCGTCCAAAGAGGCGCAGCGAACAATGATCTCGTCTTCTTCACCCGGTTTTGCAACTTCAATTGTTATTTTCATTCCATTCCTCTTTATCTTAGGCAATTGCAAAACTCTGATCAGATTCTTTCCCATTGGGCAGCATTGACAATTCATCGCAGGCACGCTTGCGCTGCGCGTCGCACGCAGCGGTACTGCCGGCAGGCTCCCCAGCACCTGCTTATGAATTTGTCAATGCTGCCCAATAATATTTCTACTATTGAGAGTTTTGCAATTACCTATATTTTACCTATCTGACTTCTTTTCATATTTTAACATACACATGCCCACCGTCAGGAAAAATACGCCGCATGCGGACAAAATCAGACATTCATCTCTTAGATTTAGTGTATGATCCGCAACCGTCAACTGGATGCCCATGATTTCCCTATACTCCTCTACAATATCCATGGGCACTCCCTGGAAGGCCGTTTCCAAAATAGATTTTGTCATAATACTGCGGAACATGGAAGTCCCATAAATAACCGGAGTACACTTCATTAACCCTGCTATGCCGTCAGCCAGAGAACCGATCGGAATATAGATTCCGCCTAAGAATCCGACCAGAGTTCCTATGACTGTGCCAAAACCACTCCACGCCCCTTCCGTTTTTGCCATGATCGACAACGGATACATTAAAGCAGCATAAACAAAGGAATTTAACATAATCATCGCCACCAGTTCTACATGCTCTAAGCTGGTATAGGGCTCCATACCGCTTGCCACTCCATAGACTTCCGTAATCACCAAGGTTAACAGACACACAAATACGGATGCCGTCCATGCCGACGCAATATAACTCAATGCAATTTTCAGGCGGCTGATGGGCGCTGTATAGATCGCATTTAATTTTCCGCTTACTCTATCCTTGATCATACCGGAATATACCGCCAGACTCACCGTCACGGCGTTAATAGATAATATTCCTGCACATGTCCATGACAACACAAGGAGTTCCGCGTTTTTCCTATTCTCTTCATATTCTTTTTGCGGGAAAGAATCTAATATTTCCAAAATCCCATCAATACTCATATCCCCAAGGAAAAATACCATAAGGCATATGACAATCAAAGCAGATAAAAGAGAAAAAAACACCGCCCCCTTATCACGCAGATAAACTTTTAAATTTCTTGCCGTTAATACCAAACATTGCTCCATCATGACGCCCTCCCTATTGATCCAGTTCTTTTCCAACTACATTTACAAAAACATCATCCATATTGCCTTGAATCACTTCAAAGCCTTCTATTTCATGAAGATGCTCCTGAATGATCGGTGCCGCGTCCAAGGTGGAGTTGATCGGTATATCGACGCATTGATCGTTGTAATAAAGCTTTAATTTATCTTTTGCATACTTCTCCTTTAACTCAAACGGCGTTCCTGCAGTCACAATTTTCCCATGATCTATGATGATAATGTCATCCGCCCTGGCAGCCTCCTCCATATAATGGGTAGTTAAAAATACAGTCATTTTTTCCTCTTGCTGCAGCCGTTCCACGATATTCCATACATCAATTCTGGTTGCCGGGTCCAGTCCTGTTGTTGGTTCGTCCAAAAACAAGATCTCCGGCGCATGCATCAGCGCTGCCGCGATTTCACACCTTCTTTTCTGACCGCCCGACAGCGTCTTATACGGTTTCTTTAAGATTTCATCTAATTTCAATTCCTGCGTTAATCTATCGCACTGCGCCTTTGCCTCTTTCTTAGAAATACCATGGATCACTCCCCTGCAAATTAGATTTTCCTGTACGCTGAGTAAATCGTCTAAACAATTTTGCTGATAAACAATCCCTATTTTCTTACGAATCTGTGCATCGTCTTTGGAAAGTTCGTATCCGCATATTTTGACTTCTCCGTCATCATGCTTCAGCAAAGTAGACAGCATATTAATTACCGTCGTCTTGCCTGCTCCATTGACACCTAAAAATCCAATCAGGCTTCCTTCCTTTACCTGAAAGGAAATATGGTCCACCGCCAGATATTCGCCATATTTTTTGGTCAGGTTCTTGATTTCGATACTATACATGTTAATCCTCCATGTCAGAGCAGTTTTACTGCCTTTCCGCAACCTACAATTGTATCTTATCAAAACCAAACCATAAAGCAATACCATCGGAACCAAGCTGCATTGGTGAGGAGGTAACCTGCTAAATAAATCAGGTAACATTCAAAGAAACGCTGCTTAAAGCGTTTCTTTTGGTTTCTTTCCCGTAAGATAATACACCGCCAGCGCCGTACGATGGGACAGATCCTCCTTTGCAAGAATAGAAGTAATATAATTCTTCACCGTACCTTCCGAGATAAAAAGGCGGTTCGCGATCTCCTTGTTAGACAGCCCTTCCGCTACGGCTCTGATAATATCCATTTCCCTTGCCGTATAACCCTCTTCAGAAAAACCGCCTGACTTGACGTCCGTATTTTTCGCAAGGTTCTCTAAGATCGCCTCTTCCATAACGCCGGTGCCATGATATACGGATTTGATCATCTGTTTTAAATGCTCCGGTGTGTGGTTCTTGATCAGATACCCCTTCGCGCCATTCTTCAATGCATTCTGTACCAGCTCATCATCATCAAAGGTCGTAAGGATCAGCACTTTCCCAAGATTATTTTCCACAATATATTTGGTAGCCTCTATACCGTCCATCCCGGGCATTTGAATATCCATCAGGAAAATATCCGGCGGATTATTTCTGGCAATTTCAATTGCCTCCCGTCCATCTCTTGCACAGCCGATCACTTCAAAATCTTCATCCACATCCAATATGATCCGCATTCCATCCCTTACAAAATCGCTATCGTCCGCAATTATGATTTTAATTTTGTTCATGTCCTCACTCCTTTTTATAACGGTAGAAGCATATTGATGGTAAATCCGATCTCTGTTTCAAAATCCAGGATGCCGTTGACTTCCCTCATTCTTTTCCGCATACCTGAGATCCCCATTCCGTCGGTCATTTTCTTGCAGCCTACCCCATTATCCGATATGCTGCAGCGGATCATCTGGTTCCATACATGCACGCTGATCTTAATCCGGCTGCACTTTGCATATTTCATAGAATTGGAAACCGCTTCATAAGCATTGTCCAAGATCACTTCCAGATATTTCTCCGGAATCTCCTTCAGTTCTCCCTCTGTGATCAGTTCCGCCTCTACTCCCTTCGATCTACAGTCTTCACACAGTTTTTCCAACTGCAGGATTGCAAGCTTGTACTTCTCCGGGCGCTCTTTTCTAAGAATCATCCGGATCTCATCCATTCCACCCCGGAGCTGGTCAATAACTGCCTGTATCATTTTCTTAGATGTTTCCGGTTCCTTTTCCATCAGCACCTTCACCGCTTCTAACTGATATACGGAACCATTGATATTATGTCCCAGTTTATCATGCAGGGTCTGGGAAAGTTCTTCCCTTTCTTCTAACATTTGATTTTCTGCCTGCAAAAGGCTTTTTCGTACCTCCTCCTGCATTTCATGCTCCCTGCGGTTCATACTGTGCTTTAATCGTTGTTCCGCAATGGTGTCTTCTCTGGTCTGTTTACGATAGGATTCCACGATAAAGTCATGTTGGAAATAAATGATTCCCATGAAAAGCGCAATGACAAACTGTACTTCCCATCCGATCTCCCCGGGCAAAAAGGCCAATCCCAAGGGCGCCAGATACCATGGAAACCTTGGTTTCCAATAGGTCAACCCTTCATAACACAAGAAAATAAAAAGCAAAATGTATGCTGTTCCAAGGGCAGCTATGATATAAATCATTAAAACCGCGGCCGCCCCTAACAGCCAGATCCGTTTCTTCGGTTCTAACAATTCTTTTCCAGCAACCAAGCCGATAAATAACGCAAGAAACAGGAGCACCTCTACCGATGCCCCTGTCAATACTGACTGTGATAAAACAATATAGATTACCAATAGCAGCAATAGCGCCATGCGAAGCAGGACAAAATAATGGTCCCGGAATCGGTCTTCCATACGCTGTACCCCTCTATTCATACCTCTTTATTTTCAATCCCACGCCGCCTACACTGATAATCGTAATCAGGTAAGCCGCTGTAACACATAATAACACAGAATAGCCGCTTTTGTCCCCTATTAATAATAATTCCGATGCATCCATAAACCATTTCTGCGGCATAAGATAAGAAAGGGCTTTCAAAAATTCCGTTGTGTCCTTTAATGGGAAATATAATCCTGCCAGCAATGCGGAAATGGACCAGATGGAAAATACCGCATAATTGGCACTCATAGCATCTCCAAGCAGCACCCCGACCAGAAGACTCAATGCACTAAAGATCAGTCCCAAAAGAAAGATGACCAGACAAAAGCTTACCATATTGATTCCCATATCTAATCCCGGAATCACAGACAGACAGACTGCCAGCACCATTGTCTGCAGTACGCAGATCACAAATGCCACGATGAACTTAGATATAAAATAATCCTTACCCTTTATTTTGGTTAACATAATTCTGGTAAATACCCTGTTGTTCTGTTCTTCAATGACCGAATGTGCTACAAAGACTCCGCAGAATAAAAATCCCAGAGTTATAATCGCAAATGCATACCCGATCCTTGTCCGCTGGTTGGTCTGCTGCTGCGTCAATTCAAGATCTTCCCTGCCCGCCAGATTTACCACGCTTTTTTCCGGCATATTCTGCCGGATGCCTGTAAGCGTATCTAATATGACAGAGATATCATTCCCTGCTAAGCTTTGCACCTGCTTTATTCTCTCAAATAAACCAGTCAGTTCTGATACAAAAAGATCCTGACGTTCGTCTTCCGATACAACATAGAGCTGTACCCCCTGTTCCCATGCGCCATCCAACACTGCCTCGTCAAACTCCTCTTTTAAGTAGAGCAGCATCCCAGCCCGGTCATTATACGCATCCCTTTTTGCAATCTCCTCTACTTCCTCTTCGGTCAGACCGCTGACATCGCTGCGGCAGATAGAAAACATCCCGCTTTCCGCTATCTCATTTAATACATATTCCGATAGATCGCTTTCGGATGCATCATACACCTTAATGATACAAGCCGATGTATTTCCCAGATAAACCGCTCTTTCCGTTGGAGCCCCTAACTCCAGAACAACAACACTATCTTTCTCATCTGAAAACAACGTATTGTTCGTTTTCAAACCCAGGATCAGCGCGGATATTGCCGGAGTTACCAGAAGAAAAAATAAAAATCCTTTGTTTCTCAATAATAATTTCAGATTCATCCTAATTAATGAAATCATGCTCTCCCCCTCTTTCTGATACTGCCTGCCAAGATTGCAATTGCGGAACAGATCACCGAAACTGCCAAAGAATACAATATTGAACCGGTCACATAATCACTTTTGCCCATACAGGATAATTCCACCAATGCCCGGTTGCCGTGATAAATCGGCGACAACTGCTTTAAAAGATCTGGCCAGCTGGAAAACATATAGGTCTCAAAACTTCCTCCAAAAAATCCCATGAACCACACAACCATAAACAGCATGATCACGGTAATGACCAAATTGTCTGAGATATTATAAAGCATCAGGCTTAAGGCGTTTCCCGCCATAATCATCATCAAAACAATGAAGGCAGATAATATGGGATTTCCCCAATGGATATCAAAAAGCAATATGGTAATCCCCGTTGTCACCGCCATTGCCACAGACACCACCAGCGTAAGCGGGATAAACTTGCTAAGATAGTTCTGCGTCTCGGATATATTGCTCACCTGAAATCTCCGCACAATCCCGTATTTCTTTTCATTTCCCAGAACTCCTGTGGCACATATGGAACAGCACCAGCAAAAATACACGATGTAGATGATACCGTAGTAATCCACCGAATCCACCGCAGGCATAAACTCCAGTTCTGTGACCGGCAGTACCACCTCCTGTTCCTCCATGCGCAAAACAGCATTTACACCCTCCTGCATCGCTCTGTGCATGAAATATTCAAGGGTAATGCCTTCCACCTCGTAATCCCCGCTCTTATATACCACATATCCGTCTTCCGAGAATTCCACAAATCCTGCAAGTTCATTTTTCTCCATCACATCCTGGATATCGCCCTCCGGATATTCGTAGAAAAGAATACCCGCTTCTTCTCCCGCAACTTTAGCGGCTTCTATCATATGACCATCTGCCGCCTCCTGCAGCCTGTATCCCACTGAAAATTCATCTACCCCTTCATAAGACTTCATTAACTCCGTAAATGCACTGGATAATACCGCAATCACCAGAATCGGTCCCAGAAGCATCACCACTATGCTCCAGGTATTTCGGAACATAAGCTTAAAATTGTTCTTTATCAAATAACGAATCATATCTGCTCCCTCACTATTCTGTATAATCTCTAAGTTTCTTCCCTGTCAGTGTCAGGAAAACTTCCTCTAAGGTGATGTGTTCATCATCGCCGTTCACCAGCCTTTTTAGTTCTTCACTGGTTCCGCAGGCAATTACTTTGCCGTTGTCCATAATGGCGATCCGGGTACAGATGGCTTCCACTTCCTCCATATAATGACTCGTATAAATGACTGTTGCCCCCCTTTTGTTCGACTCCTTGATCTTATCCAAGATAAAGTTTCTGGACTGCGGATCTATCCCCACGGTAGGTTCGTCAAAGATCAACAGTTCCGGGTGATGCCCGATGGCACAGGCAATGTTCAGCCTTCGTTTCATACCGCCGGAAAAGTTTTTGGCAAATTCCTGTTTCCGCTCCAACAGACCCACATACTCCAGCGACTCATTCACTGCCTTTTTTAACTCTTCTCCCTTGATTCCATAAAGAGAAGTGAACAATTCTACATTCTCCCATGCTTTCAGATTGCCATGAACAGCCAGTTCCTGCGGGATGTAGCCTACCTTATGGATAACCTCTTTTTTCTGTTTCCATGGATTCTTCCCCAGCAGTTCAATCTCCCCCGCTGTGGGCCGTACAATCGAACAGATCATGTTCATGGTCGTACTTTTTCCCGCCCCATTCGGCCCCAATAAACCGAAAATTTCTCCCTGTTTAATTTCGATGTTTAAATTGTCTACAACAGCCTTATTGTTG
Organism: Lachnospiraceae bacterium; assembly: GCA_029062895.1. GTDB lineage: Bacteria > Bacillota > Clostridia > Lachnospirales > Lachnospiraceae > NK4A136. The sequence goes on along the minus strand of JAIDPF010000028.1, from coordinate 22,636 downwards.
TATTTTTTTGTTAAATCTGTGGTTTTTAATACGATACCGCCCATTGTGCTCTCCTTCATTGTACTTTTCTTGTTTAGGCAATTGCGAAACTCTCACAAAATTCTTTTCCATCGTGCATCATTGTCAATGCTGCCCAATAAAATTTCTACTATTACGAGTTTCGCAATTGCCTACATTTTTTATTACAATGATATCTTACCAAGGTTGAAAGCTCGGCGGTAGTGAAAAAAGAACTGTTTAGGATATGACTTTTGTCATATATTTGATCAGATGATATGCCAACATCGTCAGAAGAAAGCTTCCTATGGCAATCCCTAACACCTGCGCTAATGTATTTTTGCCCATCCGTACCATATAATATGCCACCGCTACAAGAATGGACTGATGTAAAATATAGACGGGGTAGGATGCCTGATTAAAGTATTCTGTAAATTTCGTACGCCAATTTAAGAACTTCTTCCCCAGAACCAGCAGGCATAAGATGGAATTCCAGCCGATATAGTTGATCCATAAATCACCGTAATAGGTAAATTGATAATACAAAACAATCAACGCAATGGTTCCGATCAGGCAAAGACCCAGAAGCCAACGTATGTTTTTTTCCAGCCTTTCCATCACCAGATCATTGCTCAGCACATAATACCCAATGAGATACAGCATCAGATTTTTCCCAATACTAAAGCCCCCAAAATTTCCCAGATAATACATTAACCACACCGGAAGAAATAAAACGAAAATTCCAATGGCAGGAATCCTTTCTACTTTTATGGCAAGTCTTTCATAGGGTATCAGACGAAAGAAAATCAATGAGATCATAGAGATCACAAACAGAAAAAGGATAAACCATAAATGTCCCGGAGTAAACGCCCCATCATAGCCGGTTAAATCCGTCAGATGCGTAAAGAAATATTTCCAATGATCCAAGAGTCCTCCCGAATACCCATCAAAGTATTTTCTGGCATATAATGCTTGAAACGGTACAAGGAACAGCAGACCTAAAACAAACGGAATCATCAATTTGCGGACTCTCTGCCGGATAAATTCTGATACCGTCCTTTTTTGCAACGCGAAACGTGCGCTGATTCCCGCCAGCACAAAAAGAATCGGCATAAACCACGGATTCACCAGTACGATCAGGGTACTGAGCAGTCTGTTCTCTCCCATCCATATATAAAAACGGGAACCGAAATCGTTCCAAACCATAAACGTATGTACAGGAAATAATAGCAGAATGGTTATATTCCGCAGATTATCGATATAATGTTTCCTCGTTTGGCTTTGTTCCATCCGCTATTTCCCCTCTTTTATGATCACGGTCTGATTCTCAAATACCAATTGATAAGCGTATCTCATCATAGGATATGCGCAAATATATTATATAGAGGATTTCAATAGAAAACAAGCACATTGATCCACCTGTGGTTCAAAATCAACCGTCTGTTGTAAATCTGTTGAAAATAGTCTGTGCCCTTTCTATAATGACACTCAGAAAGGAGGTGTCCATATTGCAAGTCGAAGTAAGGATAGACGACGCATGTAGCGAACCCAAGGTCATTATCTTGACTGCCCAAATGACGGAAGAAATCAATCACCTTGTGCAAAAACTATCCGAAAACAACCCCCAGATCATATCCGGCAGCAAGAACGGAAGAATTGAAATATTAGAGCAAAATGATTTGTTTAAAATTTATGCCGGCAACGGAAAAGTATTTGCAACAACCAATAACGGGGAATATCTGTTACGGCTCAGGCTTTATGAGATCGAGGAGCGATTAAACCCGTCTCAGTTTGTGCGTATCTCCAATTCAGAAATCATCAACCTGAAAAAGGTGAAAAACTTTGATTTAAGCTTTACCGGCACAATTTGTGTGGAACTCATGAATGGAACAACCACCTACGTATCAAGACGATACGTTCAAAAAATCAAAAAAATATTAGGAATGTGAGGCTATTAACATGAAAAAGAAGATATTTTTACGCAGTATTTTAGGCTTTCCCCTTGGTCTGGCAATCGGATACATCATATCGATCATTGTTTCTCTGATAAACTCAAATGGCGATTATACCCCCTGTGAACCCACATTGATAGAGATGATGGGAAACGAAATCAATGCCGTTTTGCTGCAAGCTCTTTTATGCGGGATATTAGGCATGGGATTTGCTGCAAGCTCTGTCATATGGGAAATAGAGAATTGGGGAATCATAAAACAGACAGGTATTTATTTTGTGATCGTTTCGTTAATCATGATGCCCATCGCGTATGTTACGTACTGGATGGAACATAGTTTCAAAGGAGTGCTAAGTTATTTTGGAATTTTTATTCTTATTTTTGTCATCATGTGGCTTATCCAGTATACCATCATCAGACACCATGTCAAAAAAATGAACGAGGCTTTGAAAGCGGTGCAAAAATAGCACCGCTTTTATTACGCAAACATATGGTTAAAATAGATTTCCTTAAATGCCGCATAGTTGTTTCGGGAGATCGGTATGACCGCATTATGGTTCGTGATCACCTCTGTCTTGGAGAACTGCTCTACATTGCTAAGATTTACAATGTAGCTGCGGTGACAGCAGCAGAAACCGTTTTCCGGCGAGAACACTTCCGCACATTTGGAAAACAGTTCACGGATTGCAATGGTCCTATCGTTGGTTAAATGGACAAGAACCTGCTTATTCTGCGCCTCCAGATAATCAACATCAGCAATCACGATCCTGCAAAAACCATCTGCTGTTTTAGCGGTAAAATAGGTTTTCGGAAGGTTATAGGTTTTTAAAAAATCATCCAGCGTGAGAAATAATTTTTCCTGATCAACGGGTTTTATGAGATAATTAAGGGCTTTTACCTCATAGGAATCCACAGCAAATTCCTTAGAGGAAGTCAAAAAAACAATCGGGACATTCTGATTCATATTCCGAAGCTCTCTGGCAACATCAATACCGCTTAATAACGGCATAATGACATCCAAAAAGATCAAATCCATACATTCGCTCTGATGGGCGGCAATCAGGTCGTCTCCATTGGTAAATCGGTAAAGCTTAAGTTTCATTCCATGTTCCTTTGCCCATTGTTCTAACAAGGGACATAAGGCGTCTATAAGGCGCATTTCATCATCGCAAATCGCTATTTTCATCAGGTCTCCTCTAAATAATGATTCTTAAAATAAATGTGTGGTCAGTAAGTGAAAAATGACACTGCCCGTTTAACTGCTCTACATAGTATATGATACTTTTCACGCCAATGCCATGTCCTTTTTTGCCGGAGGTTGGAATACCATTGACAAATTTGGGAATCCGTACAATGGGATTTTCAATTTGGAGCAGAAGGTGGTTGTTCTTTTCGGAAATCGTAAGGTTTGCCCACTTCTTTTCCGTGGTCATTTCTTCTAATGCATGCATGGAATTTTCCAAAGCATTGGATAAAATAGTGCAAATCGCAGTATCCGGACAAGGGAGCGTTTCCCCTATGGAGATATCACAATGGAACGTAATTTGCTTGTCAGAAAAACGTGCATGATAAATAGAAATGACGGCATTGATCATTTCATTATGGCAGTAAGCTGCAATGATGGTATCATCATATTGATTACCGATTTCTTCAATATATTCGGTTGCCTTCTTCGTATTGTTATTTTGAAGCTGGCTCAGGATAATATTTAAATGATGGCGCATGTCATGTCTTAATATGGAGAGCTTTTCTTTGCTGCGTTTTACCTGTTCAATCTCCTTTTCGATAGAGAGAAGCTGCATTTTCATCAGGTCGCTATACTGTTTGAGTTCCTGTTTTTTCTCATATTCCCTAAAATAAACAAACAGGAAGCCAAAGTAGGAGATACAAAAGACGAACCCCATAAATTCAATCACTATTTTGTTGTTAGAATAAAGCAGGTTGGTAATTTTGGTGAAGGAATAGTCAAAAAAGTAATATATTGTGGGCAGAAAGCCTATGATATAAAATTCCCGCGTATCTCTTGCAAAGATGGCTTCCGTGGTGCGGCATACAAATCTGCATAGCAGAAAAAAGAAAATAACTGTGGTCAGGATACGCGAAGTATAATAACACCACTCTCTGCCTGTAAGCGTCAATGCCAATAATCCGATCCAGTTGCTTAGCTGGCAGCATAAGTAGGCGGAAAACACGGAGATACAGGATGAAATAAAGGGATATTTATAATACAGGGTTAAAAATAAGATCAACGGCAAGTGTATGATGACTGCATAGAGCCGGTCGGTAATTTCCGTACCCCACAGAAGAAAATTGACAATATATACGATTCCTTCAAACGCAAACAGCAGAAACAGTGTAAAGATATTCTTCCGTTCCTGCTTTACTCCTAAAAAGAAAGCGGAGATATAGATCCCGAACAGCATCGTGGTTAAATTGTGTATGAATGTCAGAATCTGTACCAGCAATGTTCTCCCCTTTCTGTTGCTATTCTATCATTTTAACCATCAAATGTAAATGTAGGACCATTTGCAATTCACACCATATATTTACCATTCGCGCAAAATGTAAAAAAGAATCGAAGAAATGTGATATAAATATCATATTGTTCCATAGTTTAGAATAGGAGGATTGTGAGCATGGGCAAAATATGGGAGTTCTTTGATACAATGGATGAACTCGTCTATGTTTCAGACATGGATAACCATGACTTAATCTATATGAATCAAAAAGCGCTTCATACCTATGGTTTCCATTCCCTTGAAGAAATGGTTGGAAAAAAATGCCACGAGGTGATCCGGCACTGTTCTACCCCCTGTTCATTGTGCAACAATCATGAACTAAAACCGGGATGTTTTAAGGAATGGCGGCATGACAATCCCCTTCTTGACCAGCAGGTAATGTTCAAAGATACCATGATTCAGGAAGATGGAAAGAACTATCGCATGGAAATTGCCATTGATCTCGGCAGGCAGGAACAGCGGGACACTATGGTGAACTTAGAGGCAAAAATCAATGAAGGACTTCGCGTTGCTTTGCAGCAGGAAACTCCCTCTCAGACGCTGGAAGTTCTGTTGGAATATATGGGAATAGCGCTACGCGGTGAGAGAACCTATATTTTCGAGCGGAATGAGAACGGCTGCGACGACAATACCTATGAGTGGGTAGCCAGCGGCGTCACACCAGAAAAAGATGCCTTACAGAATCTTCCGGCAGAAGTATGCGCCAACTGGTATCGGAATTTTCAAACCGGCGGACATATTGTAATTAAAAATTTAGAGGATATTCGGGAAAGCGACCCGTTACAATATGAAAATCTGAAACGCCAGAATATCCACTCGTTGGTAGTCGTACCCCTATACAATGAGGGGGAGGTAATCGGTTTTTATGGAATAGATAATCCACCTGAGAAATCGCTGGACTATGCTTCCGACATGCTCCAGATCATGGCGCATTTTATTATTTCCTCCCTAAAACGGCGAAATCTCATCCGCAAATTTAGAGAAATGAGTTATCGCGACCAGCTTACCCAAATTGGGAATCGTTACGCCATGAACGAATACATTAACAATCTGCAAAAAGAGCAAAGCCTGGGAATCGTTTATTGTGATGTAACAGGACTTAAGCAGACCAACGACCAGAAAGGTCATAGCGCTGGCGACAAGCTGCTGGTCGCCTCCTGTGAATGCCTGAAAAAGAGTTTTGGTGAATACGGCTTATTCCGCATCGGCGGTGATGAACTATTAGCGGTCTGTGCAGGAATCGGCGAGGTAGCATTGTGGCAGGGAATCGAGCAGCTAAAGAAAGAATTGCAGGACAAATCCATTTATATGGCTATCGGATGCATATGGGAAAAAGAAACCCCCAATAGCGTGGAAAAACTGATTACGGAAGCCGAAAAGCGAATGTATAAAGATAAAGCCGCATACTATCAGAAATTCGGGGTAGACAGACGCGGCATTACCGGCATATAAGCGTAACCGGATTTATATTCAAAAAAATAAAAAGCAAAAACTGCCTCTGTTAGATTTATAATAACAGGGGTATTTTTTTATATAAAACCTTTCAACAGCTGTAAGTGTTTTGTAGATTCTCCTTGTGCTATGATAATGACAGAACCAAAGGAGGTAATAATATGAACCCAATTCTTGAAATTGAATCTTTGAAAAAATATTATGGAAAGGCAAAATCCCAGACAAAGGCACTGGACGGCATTACATTTCAGGTGATGCCGGGAGAGTTTTTAGGTATTATGGGAAGCAGCGGATCGGGCAAATCCACCTTACTAAACTGCATCGCCACTGTGATCCAGCCCAGCAGCGGCAGCATCACAATGAACGGCAGACAGGTACAGACGCTCCAGGGAAAGGCGCTGGCGGATTACCGTGGAAAAGAGATTGGCTATCTGTTCCAGAACTTTGAGCTGCTGGATAACCTGACCGGGCGCGAAAATATCCTGCTCCCACTGTCTCTCCATGGTGTATCAGAAAAGGAAAGCAATCAGCGGCTGGAGCGACTGGCGTCCTATCTGGAAATAACGGACGTCCTGAATAAATTTCCGTCACAGATGTCCGGCGGACAGAAACAAAGAATTGCTGCTGCCAGGGCGTTGATCCTGAATCCGGGTATCATCCTGGCAGATGAACCAACCGGCGCTCTGGATTCCAAAAATGCAAAAGCATTGATGGAAAAGATTTCCGGGCTGAATCAGGACGCGGACGCTACGATTCTGATGGTAACACATGATACCAATGCAGCCAGCTATTGCTCCCGGATTCTGTTCATCCAGGATGGGGTTATCTTCCATGAACTTCGGCGGAATATCCCTGAGGAATCCCAGCAGGAGTTTTACTCCCGGATTTTGAAGGTAATCGCACAGTTAGGAGGTGGCAGTGCAAATGTTCTTTAAATTAATTTCCCGTAACAGTAAAAGGAACCGGAAAGAAAACGGACTGTTTTTCAGTTCGCTCCTGGTTTCCATCATTGCATTTTATATTATTCTGTCACTTCCGAAACAGGATGTGATGATCTTTCTGACCCGGATGGAAAGCTATGCGGTAAACAAGTTAATGATGATGATTCCTGCTTTTTTTGGTATGACCCTGTTTATTTTGTTTTTCCTTATTTACTATGCCAGTAAGTTCCAGTTGGAACGCCGTCGGCATGAACTGGGTGTCTATCTGATGATGGGAATGCGTCGAATCAAATTGTTGGCAATGCTGCTGGCGGAGGATCTCCGAAACAGTGTTGTCTCGCTGCTGATCGGATTGCCCGTTGCGGTTCTGCTGTCGGAACTGATCAGTCTCATCACGACCCGGTTGGTAGGACTCGGAATCGTTGGTCACCAATTTTCCTTTTCGTTGGATGCCGTATTGTGGACAGCCGTAGGATTTCTCCTGATCAAATTCGTGGCATTCTTTATTCTCAGTGTCAGGATCAGCAGGCAGGAAATTGGTTCGCTGATTGTGGATACACCGGATGGCGCGAAAAAGCAGCTGCCTGTGGTTTTCTATGCGCTCTCACTTTTGGCCGGCATTGTCTGCCTGGTCAAGGCCTATGCTATGGCCATTCATGGGGAGGCTTGGAGTGGTCTCAGGATGATGGGCCTGACTCTTTTTCTTGGTATTCTTGGTACGCTCGCGCTCTTTTGGGGACTTCGTCTCCCCATCGGCTTTGCTGCCAAAACCGGAAAAACAGATCGGCAGCTCCATGTTTTTAATTTGCGCCAAATACAGGAAACCGTTATTCATCGTTCCGGTATGCTTGCCATCTGTTCTCTGCTCATTTTAGCTGCTCTGTGCTGTTTCGGGGCTGGTGTAGGAATTTTCCGTTTCTATGGAGATTCTACGCACATTCTGGATTATACCTTTGAATGCAGTGAAAACTATACTGATACGGCGGCGATCCGGCAGACATTAGTCGATTACCGACTGGATACCCGGTTTTCTGATTTATTTGAGATGAAAGTAGGGCATATCCGAACAACTGAGGACCATGACAATGCCTTCCAAATGGAAACCGTCATGTCTGCTCTACGTGAATTGGAACCTTCCATGGAAAGGGAGATACTGCTGAACAACCTCTCCTATGCAACCTATCCGTATCTTATTTCCTTGGGCGATTATAATAAACTCCTGACCATTGCCGGTCTTCCGGTCTTAACGCTGGATGCAGCCGAAGCGGCTGTTTATATAGATAGTGAGTTTACTACCAATGATAATAGAACAAAACTGCTTAACGGCATTCTGGCAGCAAGGCCGGAAACCCGTCTGGGTGGAGATACGCTTTATCTGACGGGAACGGTGCAGACCACCGATATTGTTACAGACCGCTCCATTACATTGTCCTTTGCACTGATCCTCCCGGATGAAGCCTTTGAATACTACACCCAGGGAGACTACAGCGTCTATCTCAACGGTGTTCTGGACAAAGGCGCGACAGAAAATGCAAGTCTTATGTCTGCAATTTCGGATATGAACGATCAGCTGAATGGAACGGGCTTACATTACGAGAGCTATCTGCAAAATATGGGGCGGCAGCTGTTTTATATGGTGTCGGCCAGCTACATCACTATTTATCTGGCGATCATTTTCCTGATTATTGCAAATACGGTCATTGGCGTCCAATTCCTCATCGGGCAGCAGAAATCCAGCCGCCGTTACCGGACATTGATCCATCTGGGAGCAACCCATACCACGCTTTGCCAATCTTCTAGGAAACAGATCAACTGGTATTTCGGCGTCCCCGTTGTGGTGGCAGTGTTCAGCAGTTTGTTTGGCGTCAGGGCATTGTTTACAGGTATTTTGTCCTACAGTGCAAAAAACAACCTGTCCGAGATGATGATCATTTCCGTTGCTATGATTTTGGTACTCTGTGTGGTAGAATATATTTATGTCGCAGTTGTGAAGCGGTCAAGTGACCATTACCTTCTGACACTGATGGTGCCGGAACGGGAAGAATAGATATACAGATTACGGAAAAGAAAGGGGGAAGGCTCCATGAAACATATTGCCATTGCAGAAGATGAATTTCTCATGCGGGAAGAATTATCTGATATGCTACGTAAGGCAGGATATCAGGTAAGTGAGATATCTGAGTTTGAAAATGTAACGGAGCAGCTTCTGGCGCTTTCCCCCGATCTGATCCTTTTGGATCTGAACCTGCCTGGAACCAGCGGCTTCCAGATCTGCCGGGAAATCAAGCAAACCAGTTCCCTTCCTGTCCTTGTTCTTACCTCCCGTGACCAGCTCCGTGACGAACTGCACGCACTGGATCTGGGGGCAGACGAATACCTGACGAAGCCTTGCAGAAAAGAACGGCTTTTGGCCCGTATTTTCAATGTGCTGAAACGCTACGAGGGCCGGTCAAATCTTCTGGAGGGAGCAGGCTTCCTTTTAGACAGACAAACCTACACCCTTTATATCAACAACAACTCTGTCATTCTCCCAAAAAACCAGGGAAAAATCCTTGAGGTGTTTCTGACACATGGAAATGAGATTGTATCAAAGGAAGAACTGTGTCTGGCAATATGGGGAACCACGGAATTTATTGATGAGAATGCCGTCCAGGTTAATCTGACACGGCTTAAAAAGACTATGGCAAATCTGATGATGCGTCAGCAGATCGTTCCGGTCCGCGGGATTGGCTACCGGCTCGTAGCGGAAGGAGAATCGCTATGAAGCATAGCATGAAAATAATACAGTCAAATATCCCCTGGCTTTTACTCCTGTTTTGCATTGATGCCTTTGCGGCGCTGCTCTTATGGATCGCTGATGTTCAGGCATTTTACGCCATGACAGCGGTGATCATGCTTGCCACGGTTCTCTTGTTTTCTTTGGTGTGCTTTATGATCGTCCACCGGGAACGAAAAAAAGAGCAGGCGTTTCACGCATTCCTTTACAACCCGGATGAGTACCATGAGGAACTTTTGCTGGAAATCGTCAGCGTGGCCGAGCGGGAATCCATTCGTCTGCTTGGTAAAACACTGCGGGACAAACAGCTCGCTTATGCAGAGCTGGAAACACAATTGATGGATTATGAGGAATATGTGGAATCCTGGGCGCATGAAACCAAGACGCCCCTCTCTTTGCTGACTTTTCTTATGGACAACCGCAGGAATGAATTGCCCCCGTCAGTCAGTTTCAAGCTGGATTATATTCGTAATCGAATGCAGGAGTCCATTTCCCAGATGCTGTTCTATGCGCGGTTAAAAAGCGCAAGGAAGGATTACCTGTTTGAGCATATCCCCCTCCGCGCCTGCATAGAGGACTTGCTGGAAGATTACGGTCCGCTGTTGGAAGAAAAGCAGTTTCAGATTCAGCTTAACCTGTCTTCTGACGTGGTCTATTCTGATCGGAGAGCGCTTTACTTCCTCCTTGGACAGATGATAAGCAATTCCATAAAATACTGTAGTAAGGACCCGGAGCTGTGCTTTTCGGCTCTCCAAAGGGATGACGCCTATGTATTGAGTATCAAGGATAACGGAATCGGCGTCCGAAGCTGTGACCTGCCCTATATCTTCGAGAAGGGATTTACCGGCGATTCCGGCGAAGGACGGAAAAAGGCCACCGGCATGGGACTGTATCTTGCGAAGGAAACTGCAAAAGAATTAAATGTGACCCTGAACGTCCATTCCGAGTGGGGACAGGGCTTTGAAATTCAGATTTCGTTTCCCATAGTTAAGACTGAAAATTGACACTAATTAACTCCGAATTTACCATTCGTCTTCTGCTTCAAAATTTTCATAATACGATATATCAAGAAATTTAGTTTTCACCTATGCCCCAGTGCTATTATACCGTTTCAGCCCCCTGTGCCATATGGCATACGAAATAGCTCCCATAACCAGTGCGATACACGGCGACCAGCAAAAGACATGAGAATATGGAACGACTTTCCCTAGCAGCTTTGCTACAGGATAGTAGCCTGTAAATGCATAGGGAACAACAAACGTAAGTAACTCTCGCATTCCCTTTCCATAGATCTGTATCGGGTAGTCACAGAAATTTTTAAGACCATAATTATTATCTGTCAACAATGACACTATTTCCTCACTTTTTATCGTCCAAAAGCTGACCGCTCCGGTTATGACTGTAATAGAAGAAAAAATTACAAATGCCGCAAGAAGACAGAGGATGTAGTAGCCGACTCTTTCCACCGTCCAGTCGATCTGCAACCGTTTCATACTGTATATCCAAAATACAACAGAAAAGAACAGTCGCGGCAGGAAGGTATACTGAAACTGCTGAAGGACCAGATATACAAATGGGCTGACCGGTCTCGTCAGATATAGATCAAATTTCCCTGTACGAACCAGCTCTCCAATATCCCGCATGGGACTCCAAAAGAAAAAGCAGCTAAATGAATATGCAAGCCAACTTGTGGTAAACATAAAAAGCACCTCATATTTGTTCCAACCTGCAATGGATTCAAAATTGTAAAAAATCACCCAGAAACCCGCAAAATAAACCCCGATCAAGATTGTATTTGCGATCAATTCCAGCAAAAGCGCAAAATGGTACTCCAATTTCCCTTTTATATATACAATCACAAATCGAAGATATAGTCTTATATATTTCATAGATCAGCCTCCTTGAACAACCAATTTATTCCTACCTACGCGCCAGATGATCTGCACCAGTATGTACAGTATGACCAGCCACATCACCTGAACACCGATAGATTGCCGGATTTCAATGACTTTCATGCTGCTTGTCAGAATAGAAATCGGTATTGCATAAATTGCACGAAACGGAAGAAATATATTGATTCTATTCAGGGTTTCCGGAAACATAGTGACAGGAATCCATGCTCCGGACAAAAGCTTATAGATCGCACCGAAAAACATGTTGATCGGCCATGTCACGATCAGCCAGAAGGCAAGAAGTCCAATGACAAGAGAATAAAGGAACTGAATACCATATGCAAGGGAAACAGAAAGGATTCCCAATCCAATCTGTCCACAACATAAAAGCGGCAGAGATACACTGGCTTTCACAAGTACGATCAGGGGAACCAGATAACACAGAATCTTAATGGCTGTATCCCCCAGATGTCTTGCGAGCAGCATCCGCTTGAATCCAATCGGACGGATAAGCTCCGTAGCAATATTTCCTGACTGTATCTGAGCATTGACTTTTTCTATAACATTACACTCAATGACGGTGGAAACGATGGTTGCTACTACAATATACCGGAGTGTATCTGCTTTGTTCAGTTCAGAATGTTTCATGCTATTTGAGGCAAACAGGGCTGACCATATACAAAATTGCAGATACAAATAGATGATCTTGGAAAACAACTTTGCCCATACTGCACTTGGATAGACGAGGTATTCCTTCATTCCGATTCTTACATGATCAACATACTTTTTCATAAAAAGCTCCCTTCATATATATGCTTGATTATCTGCTCAAGATTGATCTCTTCTTCACCCTGACTGCTGCCATACTGTATGGCATAGCTCTTTTTCATAGCCTCCAGTGAACCATCATATAACAGGCTTCCTCTGTCAATCACAAGCATTTTATGGCACAGTGCTTCGATGTCGGAAACATCATGGGTCGTTAAGATCACGGTAGTATGCCGCTCCCGATTGATCTGACTGATAAAATCCCGAATCCTGTCCTTTGCCAGCACATCAATTCCTATGGTTGGTTCATCCAGAAATAAGATCTCCGGATTATATATCAGTGCCGCTGCCAGATCTGCTTTCATCCTCTGTCCCAAACTAAGCAGTCTGGGCGGTTTATACATATACTCCTGTAGATTTAGAATATACGTGAACATCTCCATATTTTTGTTGTATATTTCATTTTGAATATAATACATATCTTTAAATAAGCGGAAAGATTCAATCACCGGGATATCCCAGCACAACACACTTCTCTGACCGAACACAACTCCGATCTTCCTCATGATCTCCCGACGTTTTTTCTTGTAATCCAGCTCATTGATCCGTATGCTGCCGCTATCCGGTATCAGGATTCCTGTCAGCATCTTTATCGTCGTGGATTTTCCCGCGCCATTTGATCCTATAAGGCCCACAATATCCCCTTTTTGTATTGTAAAAGAGATATCGTTTACCGCTTCAATCTGTGAATACTTCTTGGCAGTCAAGAAACCGCCCTCACGATTTTTCACCTTAAAGGACTTCCTGAGTTCTATTGCTTCGATACTGGTATTATCTGTATTCATCTTGCACCTCCCCTACTTATCTAGTATAATAACGCTATACTAACCATCAGTAAAATTGAAAAATCAGATGTAAAGATTCATTTTTTTTGATAGGAGATGTAAAATGACACTTACGCAACTTTCAACCTTTATAGCAATTGTAGAAAACGGAAGTTTTACTGCTGCCGCCAATCAGCTTGGTTATGCACAGTCAACGATCACAACGCAGATAAAACAACTGGAAGATGAACTGAACTGTCTTCTCTTTGAAAGACTTGGAAAATCACTGATACTCACCCAGGAAGGAAGACATCTGATAGAATACGCCCAGAAAATGCTACAGCTTGAGAGGGAAATACTGCTTGAAATCTCTTCTTCAGAGGAGCCAAGCGGAATACTGAAGGTGGGAGTATCGGAATCATTATGCTATCAGGTGCTGCCGAAAATGCTGGCAGACTTCAATAGGCAATATCCTAAGGTGGAAATACAGCTACAATTCATTACACATGATACATTTCCATCGTTACTGAAAAATGGAGAACTGGATCTCGTCTATACCCTGAATCCAACCATAGATGCACCGGAACTGACCTTGCTATATAAAAAAGAAGAAACTCTCGGCTTTTATGTAAGCCCGAACCATCCACTTGCAAACAAAGAACACGTGAATGAAAAAGATTTGGATCATATGCCACTGCTCTTAACAGGGCAAAACTGTAATTTTCGGAAGATGCTTCTGAATGCCCTATACGAAAAACATATTGTCCCAAGAATTGTTCTTGGGACAAGTCACAAAGAAATCCTGAAACAATTTGCAATTGACAATTTAGGTATCGCTTTTATACCGGATATCACTGCCGAAAATGAAATGAGAGCCGGAATCCTCCGGAAACTCGACTGGCATGGAAATGCTTTTCCAATTTATTCACAGGTCTTTATCCATAAGGATAAAACGCCAAATATAACAATCAATGAATTTATTAAGATGATCAAAAAAGAAAACATATGATTTATGACTTTATTGAATATATAAGGTATTTTTTGGTATTCCTAAAGATACAGCGTGCATTTTGGCTGACATTCTGCCATCCCACCTTAAAAGGATAGCTTGGAGCCAATCTAATCCCCGATAAACAGGAATTTGTCAAAATAATTCTTCTGCCTTTTGGGCTGTCAAACGTCTTTTTTCAAGTGTCTTCAAAAAAATTGTATCAGCTATCTCAGGAAACCCTTCGCTTATTACTTTTACACCTTCTTCCGTGATGCCTCCTTTCGTTGCAACACGAGAGACAACTTCATCAAATGTCATATTATTTTCAAGCATTAGATTTCCTGTTGCACAAAGCGTATTTAATACCATTTGCACAACCTGTTGCTCAGGAATTAATGTGTGCTTTTTAGCCGCTTGACATAAAACATCAAATATTGAAGCAATAAAGCCAGGCATACAACTTACAAGTTCAGAGCCCATTCCCATCTCATTTTCAGGTAATTCAATCACATTCCCCATACATTCAAGAATACTGATCACTTCCTTTTTATCAAAATCTGCAACACTCTGATTGAAACATACTAATGTTTGCGACTGATTTACCTCTGCTGTGACGCTTGGTATTGCCTTTGCAATTTTGCAATCGATTAATTTCTCCATATGTTCAAATGTTATACTTCCATTTAAAGAAACAACAAGTGCATCCTCTTTCATATTTGGCTTTATTTCTTCAAGAACGGACTTAATCTCAGAAGGTCTTACACAAATAAATATAATATCTGCTTTTTGAGCAAGCTCTCCATTGGATCTGCAAACATTATAGAATGTTGTTAGATGATGAATTTTTTCAATATGTCTATTGGATATGAAAAGTTCTTTAAACTTGATTATGCCTGACTCAGCAAACTTTTCAAGTAACATTTGCCCCATACTCCCATACCCTATAATTCCAACATTCATTAACTGTTCCTCCAAATCAACAAATTTATAGCTTGGAGCCAATCTAACCCCCGATAAACTGAAAGTTATCTAACCAAGCTGTATTTTACCGTCTACTATATCAGAAATCACTTCGACTAAAAACTCATGTTCCCTTTCCAATACTCTTTCTGCCAATAGTTCTGGCGTATCATTTTCCATAACAGCAACTTTGGTTTGTGCTACAATCTCTCCACTATCATATTCTGCATTTACCCTGTGTATCGTAACTCCTGTTTCTTTTTCTCCGGCTTTAATAACTGCGGAATGAACGTTCATTCCATACATCCCTTTCCCACCATATTTAGGGAGGAGTGCAGGATGAATATTAAAAATTCTATTATTGTATTTTTCAAGAATTGAACTATGCAGCAATCTCATATATCCCGCTAAAAAAATCATATCAACATGATATTGGTTTAATACATTTAATAGTTCTGTTGCCAGAACTTCTTCACTACCATATTTTTTCGCACTCATATGAAAGTTAGGAATGTTTTCCTTTTTAGCACGTTGTAAAGCCATGGAATCACTATTATTACTTATTATAACTGTTACTGTTGCGTTAATCTGTTCCTTTTTACAGCCATCTATAATTGCCTGTAGATCGCTGCCACCATGCGATGCAAAAACTGCTATATTCATTTATCATGTACCTCCCCAAAATTATAAATCCAAAATAGTAAAAATGCCACTTAAAGAATCCAATGTATAATCCTGTCCAAAATCCTTTATTTCTTTACTTCTGTTAATAAGGGCAGAAACAATTCCAAGCTTCTTGGCTCCGATTATGTCCTTTTCTTCATCTCCAATAAATAGCATTTCATTAGGAGTAACTTTCAGAGAATCAAGCAGTTGCAAATATCCGGCAGAGTTTGGTTTTCTATAGCCAACATCAACAGAGGTTATGGAAACATCAATGAAATCAGCAAGCACAGCGATATCCTCTAAAGAAAATTCATTATCCATTCCATAGGCGACATCTGTTAAAATTCCTATTTTTATCCCATTCTGTTTTAGCTTTCCCATTGTATCAATTGTTTCCGGATATGGCTCGGCATCTGCTTTAAAAAAAGAATAAAATCCGGATTTTAAAATATATAAATCTGTATGCAACCCCCACTTTTTTAATATTTCATTGAAAATACAATCAGATGTTGTTTCCCATTCCCGATAATTCACTCTGGTGTTATACTTCAGAAGAACATCTGTTGCTGCAGAAATCATATCCTCTGACAAAGTAATATTGGCGGCAGCGGCAGCGTGCTCCAGCCCTGAGCGATAAAGTCCCTGCCAGTTTAGTGGATTATTATATTTAATAAGTGTATGTCCCACATCAAAACCAATTGCCTTTATCTTTTTTTCTTGTTTTTGACTAACGTTTTCAGACATTTAGACCTCCAGATGCAATGCCATACTCTGAATGAAGCATAATTTCTTTTCCCTTACTTTTAGCGAACTCTATTTCTTTTGAAACCTGATCGCCAATGTATCCCTGTATATCAACAACATAAATAGCATCCGAGAGTTCAATTTTCCTAAAATGTGCTTTTTCGAGAAAGCCTCTCTCCGTCTCCGAAACCTCCATATTATCTGCATTATATACACATTGCAAAACATTTAAATTATGTTTCGTTTCTAACAGGAATGCTATTCTTTGCATTTCTTTCTCAAATTTCATGCTTCCACATATTGTTACTGTCTTCATAATTTATTCCCTTTATCAGCTTTGTAAATGAACTGCCGATCACTTAGTTTTCATTGATTGCATATAAGGCAGCCAGTCGAATTTGTTTCAGCAATTCATTTGACAACTTTTCATAATCATCTTCCAGCCCTTTCTCATATGCACTGTAGGGCGGACCATCATTCCAAGAGCCCATCGCGCCAAACACATCCGCTATAGAAGAAGCATAAAACATTCTCTTGTTTTCTTCTGAAAGGTCTGGTAAATGGATTGGTCTGCCACCAGGATATTGATTCGGGATCTCACTTTTACCGCTTAAAATGTCATACGCATTGCGAAATATATCTCCGAAGTTTTTAAATTCAATTTGATCCGCAAATTCACCTATTCTTAAAAGGATATCCTTAAATTCCTTACTATTATTTTCAAATTGCGGCATTGTGGAAGGTGGATTATCCCATTGATATTCTTGATATACAACATTCCATTTCTTCTGGTCCTTGTCAAATTCCCATGTTGCAATCCAATATGTGACCAGATCTTTCTTATAAGCAGTAAGAATACATGATCGATGTACATTAGAAAATCCTAACAGCGCTCTATCCGGAACTTGTAAAGGAGTAAGAAATTTGATATCATCAACTCCTTTTTCCATACAATATCTAAACCATTCCTGAGGATCACCCGCTTCAACGGATTTTTCCCGGAAAAGCGTTTTATGAGGAAGAAAACAGAATTTTACAGAATTGACATAGTCATCGCACAGATATGTAAACTCTTTCTTTGATGTTATTGTATTTCTCGCAGCATTCACCAGCATACAAATTTGATGCATCTCACCATTCATATGCGTACCTCCCTATCTGCAAAAATCCCTTGTCCTGCGCATGATATCCTTTAAGGTTTCAAGATTACTCAAGGTATCATCGCATTCAAGGGAATGATCGCAGCCATCATAGACCGTAAGCGGAATGTGATTTTCATCGGAAAGCCGGATGATCTCATCTGTATCACTCCATGGGTCCGCCGTCCCAATAAACCCGATTGCATGATCCGGCGCACAAAGATACGTCTGCGCCACAGGCGTATACAAGATGTGCCTTGCACCTTTTAATCCATATTTCGCAGCATATGATGTTGCAATGACAGTACCAATACTTTTTGATACAAAAAGAATATTATCATATTCAGCCCAAACAATGTCAGCAAGTTCAGCTTCCGCCTCCAAAAACAACGTATCAAATGTCTCTCTCATTTTCTTCTCATCGCCACGGATATTTCCGGCTTTATATGTGTAGTTCACCTTTCGATAATTGGTATATCCCGCTTCACAGGCAACCGCCCTACTATAGTATAGAAGGGGTTTGTCGCAATGGTATCCTACGCCTGGAAAGTAAACTGCTATCTTTTTCATAATATTTCCTTTCTATAATTGTATAATTTCATTCAAATTCAACCTTTATACCTCATGTATCTGCTAATCTCACTAAAACCACAGCTTTCCCAAAAGCGTTTTCCTGCTTCATTCCATGATAAAACCTCTATATCAATATTATCCACACAAAGAAGTTCCATTAAAGAACGAAAAGCCTCTGTTCCATAATGTTGTTTACGATATTTTCTGTCAATTAAAAATTGTCGTAGATATAAAGGGGTACAGGTTGTTTTAACAAGTGCATATCCAACAATATTATCATCAACCTCGAAAAAATATGCCTGATAATCAGTTGCCAAAAAGCCTTTCATCCTTTCTTCAAGTTCCTTAACATTCATAGGATTATCGCTTTTCTCATCGTCTATTAATTGTTTGTTTAATATTGCCAACATTTCTACGTCTTTTAATTCACACTTTCTTACATTCATCATTTCCACTCCCATATAAAATCCAATTAGCAGAATGTTGTATTATGTCGTGCCTGTCTCTCGCAATTCTCAAAGATACAGCGAGCATATTATATTACTTTATATACATGTGCTTTTACCGAACTAACTTTCAATCTTACTTTGATAACTCTACCATTCAACTCATTACCAAATCCTACGGAATCATTGATTAAATCCGTGCTTCCCTAAAATCCATCATTCTTTACCAGTCTTCGGAACGCCTCTTCCAACGGTTCCCAATCCGGATTTCTGTCATCTTCCATGGAGTCCACAAGCGCTTTATAATATGCCAACTTTTCTTCAATATACTGATTGATCGCTGCAATCTTAGGCGCCTTATCCGACTCAGACATTTGAATCTTCTTAGCCAGAAGATCTTCAACTGCTGTCTTCATTTCCTCTTCCAATACCGTATTGAATAATTCATCAAACAATACCGGCGGCGGACACTTCTTCTCCTCAATCCACTTACAAGCCAGAATGGGTCGGAGCACATAAAAATATTTTTTGTACTTCACCATGTCATCCATCAGATGTTCATGATAATTCTTATTGGCAGTTCCATAATAATGATAAAGGGATGGCTTACATGCAAAATAATTCTGCGCCACCTGGCTATACAGGTCCCTCCATGTTTCCGTAGTGTAATACACTACCGGCGAATTGCTCCATTCAAACAACGTAGCATTGGACTTATGAAAATGCTTTAACGCCTTCTTTAAATCCCATCCATTGATATCAAGCACCTCATTTAATTCCCAGTCAATAAAATCCTTGGTATCCCGCAAGGACAGGTAGAAGTCCTGATTTCTCATATAAATAAATCTCACATCATAATCGCTGTCCGGGGATGCAAAGCCCCAAGCCCTGCTGCCAGACTCAATTACATGCAATACTTTAATCTTCTCTTTTTCTTCAATCTCTTTGATCTTAAAAAGGACAAGCTCCTCCACCGGTCCCTCAAAGTCCTCATATTTCATCGCGTACCACTCTTTCATTGATGGTCATTACCAATTCCTGAACCTTTGTCATATCAGGTTCTTCCGGCAAATCCGTATTTTCTGCCGCATAATGCAATCTCTTTTCAAAATCCGAAAGCATTTCATAAAAGCTCTCGTGGAATGTTCCGTCTTCCTTCTGATACTTTCCAAACCTAATATCCATCAGAAGATCATGCTCTTTTTCTCTGTATGTATTGATCTCACCCTTCTCCAAGATATCCAGCGCCATCATAAACAATCGTATCAAATGCATCGCATGCTTGTTTAGGTGCTGATCATCCTTCTTCTTATTTCGCTTTCCGATTTTCTCGTAGTCGCGAACCACATTCGCCATTGTATTCCACATACTGGAATAATCACGAAGCGGATAATGGGTCATATTGGCATTGACAAAGATCTCCGTCTCAAGTTCCGGGTTCACTGCCGTATCAATAAATATTTCCAGACTACCATTTTCAAAATGCTTATAGTGATTATTAAAATCATGCATTGCATTCCTTACGGAATTGAAAATATGCCGCTCCTTTTCGCTCTGCGGAAAGGTATCTCTGGCAAGGGCATTCTGCAGTCTGCGAAGCTGTGCATCTGCATATCCGCCAAAAGAATTGATCGCCCTTCTTGACAGAAACAGCTTCCTATGATCCAGAAGCAACCGCCCAATATCATTCAGGTACAAATAATGCTCAGGATTCAATCCCAAAAGTTCTATCGTATTCGGATTACAGCTAAGCAGAAGCGTAACCATCTTATTAAATGCATAAATCACCGTATCAGTATTCTCATCCACATACTGTTCAAACTGCGTAAGACCAATCAGATCCGACTTCTGATTCAGCGTAATCCCTCTAATATCAATATCACTGGTTCCGATATTCGTACCGTAAGAGTAGCTACCCGCAAGTCCCAGAAGAATCACATGCCTGCCGAGACGCTCATTGGTCTTAATAAATCCATATTCGGTTTGTTGTAAAATCTTGTTGTATTCCAATGGTTGGGCTCCTTGCAAAAATTATTCAATTACTGCTTCAGAAACTTCCAAATTTCTTCACAAGACCTTCTTCATAATCTTATAAGCGTGTAAAAGATTCTTTACATCATATGGATCAAGTGCAGATGTTCTTTCATAAATCTCATAGCATTCTTTACCTCACGGATAACCTGCGGCGGTCCTAATATCCGCTTTCGTGTTCCCGATGCTTCTAAACTCAAAATAACTGAATGTTAATCAATTTCTATCACAAGAATAATTTGTACAGTTGCTTTGCAAAACCGAAATTGAGGAAAAAAATTACTTCTCTAATTCTGTACGCTTTTTTGTGAATAGCGTTCCAATAGCAATTACGATCGCCAATATAATAACATTGTACTGTACTGGTGCCAAATAGCTGATGTTAAAAGTAGCATGAATCAAAGCAATAAGTAATACATTTTGGCACTGATAATATGTTGTCCCTATAACATAAGAAACAAGGATTGTCCAAATGCAAAAATATATAATCTGTTCAGTACACAGCGAATTTCTAATTATCCACATAGGCATATGCCATATTGTCCATGCTACACCAACAAATATAATATTAAAAATACTTTTTTTCTCAAAAGATACTCGTTCAAGCAGAAATCCCCGCCATGCAATTTCCTCAACTAATCCTGTTATAAACAGATATATGCAACTAATCAATAGTGTTGTTATAGGCGAATATGAACTTTGAAATAGATCAACTTCTACTATAACCGAATAGCAATAAGAAACTAAAATTCCCACAACTACAAATATAATCCATCTCAATATATGCCGAGTAGGTATTTTATCTAAAAACATTTGCACAAAGTACTTTTTTAAGTTATGCTCGTAAATTAAAAACAAAATAGCTGTGATGGCGGGAATGCACACGAATAAATATTTAACAAAGAATAATCCGTTTGCGACAAAAATTCCGTGTTGTTCTAATAACGAAGGGACATAGCATATAAAAGACAAGATGTACACTATGAAAAGCCATAACAAAATTTTTAGTTTATTTGTGTTCCTCATCCCAATCGTCACCACTCCAATTTTCACTCATGCTATTTTCCAATCCCTTAGTATCGTACTGTATTTATTTGGTTATAACTCTTATCCAAAATGGAAATCACTTTTCTTACCGCTTCTATAATATCATCTGCCAATACAAACCCTATACCGTCAAGCATAATAGAAACTTGAGGATTCCTATCTTTTGTCACCTCCGCTGCAATATCAATCGCCGCTTTAAATATTTCTTTTATAATTTTTTCGTATAAATTACTATCCGATGCCAATACAACTTGCCCTGAACTTGATTCCATATAAATTGGTGATTTCCACGGATAATTTTTCCTGCAATATTCCAGCAAATAATTCTGTAACCATTCATACCGTGTATAACATACGCCATTATTATCATGCCAATAAATTGTTTGTGGCTTCTGTATCCAAAAATCGGTTACCATTTTTTCTATGTGGTTATCGAATGGAGTATAATACATTCGGTTATAATATGGAGTCTGCATAGTATTGGACAAAGTATATTTCTTTTGGAGCGATAATGGACAGTTTGCACAATCCCCCATACATCCATATCTACCATGATTTTGCATATATTTATTATACATATTCCCAAACCCCTCGCTTTATTCAGCCTCATGTCATTATATCGGTTAAATCTGTGACAGACAAGAAGATTTATATTGGATCAGGCTGAAAGAGATGCAACAATAATTCTTCAAATTTATATTCAAATCCTGCCTTGCAAGATAAATCCTATTATCTGTTAAAAACTTTTCTACATATTTACCATTCTTTCCAGCTCTAAATAAACAAATGTTCGTCTTAATCTCCAATCAACTTATATTTCTTAACATTTTTCTGCTATTGTTCCCTTCTTTATATGATACTCAATATCATTTTTCTCACAAAAACTAATAACTTTTTCTGCGCACTGATTATAATATTC
>JAIDPF010000027.1 GCA_029062895.1 Lachnospiraceae bacterium | reverse complement strand
AATTTGTTTTCCAATTCATTCTTCCCTGTTATATATGCGTTATACAAAAATGATCTTTAGTTTATGATTACATCTAAATGCTCAATCAATTTTTGAATATCTTCTTCCTCATTTCCATGTATAAATTCAAATACATTTCCTCTTCCAACTACACGCCTAATCGCCATGTCATAAATTGCTCTTTCGGATTTTTCTTTTAATGATATATCTAGCCCTTTGTAAAGCATCTGATTCTGATGCCATATAGGGCAGAGTTCATTTGGATAAACAGCCTGTATCTTAACGTCCGTAAAAGTTGCAATTACATCTAATAACCCGGTTCGTACCCCTATAACATTTCCGCACAGTTTTGCAAAAGCCGGCACTTCTTCTATTGGAAGATATATGTATGGCACTCCCGGCACAATTTCTTCACAAGAATTGAATACCGGCTCATATCCTTCTTCCCTTAGTCTTATGGAAAGTTTTTCCCAAAACTCAAATGACACCACTTCGTTTCCATAGCAAAGCGCATGCGGTATCAGAAAAACTGATTTTCCTCTCTTCAGCCCTAGTTCATCAAAGTATTGCCCTAATGCATCGGGAAATTTTGATTTCACGATATAATCACTATCTTCCGCGTCATAAGGAAGCCCTAAAAATGAGCAAATTTCCTCTCTCATAGTCGTAACATTTTCAAAATTTATGTAATGCAGTGTTTCAAAATTTTTTATCTGTAAGGCTGCTCTGAATTCTTTATAAGAAGCCAGTTCGTAAAAAAAAGAAATATCACATGTCATAACATTATAGATATAAGGACACTGTTCCAGTAATGCCTTTCTTGAATCATCCCGCGCAATTAAAATTAACGGTTTCTTCGTTTTTTCGGTATAAGCTTTCATAAGCCTTGAAAATATGCAGGTCTCACCAAGTCCTTGATGAAACAGCATCACTTCAAACCCTTTTTCTACCAGACTTTTCATTAAATGCAGGTATTCCAAAACTTTTGCATTATCGCAATCACCTTGATATAACATCGCGCTCTCCTGCCGGTTCCATAATTTTCTTTATGGCAGCGAATCTACAAACTTTATGGCCTCATGCATCGAAACATCAGCATTCTGATATTCATGCTGTCCCCATCTTCCGACACCGTAAAGCCCCATCGGGCGATAATAATCAAGGATTTCCCTGATTGCCTGCGCATGCCCGGTTACCGGTATCGGATATGCTGCATCCGTATAAAAATCAACAATGGATGCCTTGCTGCCGACCGGCATCTTCTTCTCCTTGAACCTTTTTATGCCGGTTTCCAAATAAATGCCGTTTTTCTTACTGTCTTCGGCATAATTATGTATATAAAACTCTCTGTGGTGCGCCTTGCTTGGATCTGGGATATACTTCCAGTGCCAATCTACATCGTAATCTTTTTCGAACAGTGAAACTACGATCCGATTATATTTAATCTTCTGTATTGCGGAAGCAATTTCGGCTGGACACCCTAATGCGCGGTATAAATCATTCCACGGCGTGGTATTGATGATCCGCTTCGCTGCATAAACATCATTTACAATCCAGTTTCCTTCCTTGTATCTGAGCTTCGTTACTTCGCAGCCGCACTTGATAAAGGAAAGTTCATCTTTGACCAGCGCTTTCACTATCTGCCCAAACCCCTCTTTTTTCGGATAATAGAAATGGATATGTGCCGGGAATTTATTCACATCCTGCTTTCGTTCAAGTGAATATTTTAATACCTCTCTTACATCTACATTCGGTATTTTATAGAGCCAGTCGATATCCATTTCTTTCGGCTCGACTCCCCACAACTTTGTATTATAAGGGATCATATAGGCATCGCATATCTTGTCCCCTAATTTCCAGCGGACCCACTCTTCATAATTTTCAGGTTCTTTTCTGTTAAGGGACTGCCCATTTCGAATAATTGAAATCAGATATTCAATCTGCTCCTCCATCGGCAGCTGCCACACATTCGATTCAATAGGATAATCAATGGTAGTTTCCCCCATCTCAATTTTTGACACCCGTTTATAATAGTTAAATTCATTTTCCGGAAGATATTTAAAAACATAATCAAAAATCTCCTGATGCTTTGTGTGGAAGAAATGACCGCCGCCGATATCTAATATGTGCCCGTCTATTTCTTTTGTCCTGCACAGACCACCCGGTTCATCTGATTTTTCCAAAACCAGGATGTTATCTATCCCTTTTTCCCTTAATTTCTTGCAGAGCGTGATGCCCGTCACGCCGCCTCCAATAATAATATAATCATACATATTCATCTTCTGTTTTTTCAAAGAATGCATCCTTTTTAACGGTTTTTTCTAAGAAGTCTTGCCTATTTTATCATTATATCTGGCAAAAATCAACCATACCACCGAATTGGAAATTCATACAGTTATTACCATCGCAAAATACATCATTTTTCTTGCTTTGTTTACATAATACATGCTATAATGTCCGAGAAAGTTGTAACAGCGCTGAAAAAAATTAGAAATGGAGAGGATGTATGAAAAAAGAATTTGATATCATCGATTTGGATCTGACGGATCATATCCCGCAGGTACAGGAGATGTATGATGATCATACAGAAGAACCCAATGAATATACAGAAGAAAACAGCGATTATATAGAAGAATTTAATGAATATACGGAAGAATTTAGCGAATTTACAGAAGAAAATACTGATTATATAGATGAAATCACTAACTACACAGAAGAATACAGCGATGAAATTACCAATATAGATAATGATGAAACAAACGACGAACCTTATTTTATGGAAAAATCTGGAAATAAATATGATGCAAATGAAAATTTTGCGGAATATGCGGACGAATATGATTCTGGGAATGAATGCGCTGATGCATATGATATGGAAGACGGTCCTGCAATGACAGATGAATCATATGCTCCATTTGATGAGGAAAATGCGGGCATGGAGGTGTTTCAGGGTGAAGTCTCCGTGGATACGATGCTAATGAGCGATATTTCTGAGGAGATCAATGAGCAGATCGAGGAGCAGTATACAGGCTCTGTGGATTTTGTGGAGCTGGATGAACTTACCGAGGAAGGCTATGATTCTGAGGGATATTATGACGCTGAGGGTGGCTATGATCCGGAAGGATATTATGACGCTGATAGCGGCTATGACTTCGAGGGTGGTTATAATCCGGAGTCAGAGTATTATGATGAAGAAGGAGCGTATGCAGGGGACATGGCATACGGAGATGAGGGAAAGCAGGATATCAAAACCCGTATACTTGCATTTTTTCGCAATCTTACGCCGGGAGACTGGGTGACAGCGGGAATGGGAGCTCTGATTGTATGCGTTGCCATCATTACGCTTGTAGCTGCTGGAAACCGTAACCGTGCAGCGGAGGCCTTCAATCTTTATGATGTGGGACAGAATTTTTCCTCGATTGGTATTGCGGGTGAAAGCGGTCTGATGGCGATGGCCGATGCGCATATGGCACTGTCCATGGAGGAAGAACCGGGAGAGACAGCTGAGTTTATTTCAGTTAAAGTGACATGCACTTCCGTGGAACGTGATCTGAAGATCAAATTTATTGACGCAGAGACGGATCGTTTGATTACGGATGTGGAATTTGAGATCGTTCTGAAATCCGGTGGAGAGGTAGCATATACCTTTAAGGATGAGGATCTGGATGGTATTATTTATAATAAGTCCGTAGAACCGGGAGTATATCAGGTGGAAATGACGCCTGTAGAGGGATATGAGTTTACAGAATATCCGTCTTCCGTAACGGTAAAAGACCAGATTGTATATGAGCAGATCGATGTGACACAGGAAATCAAGACGGAGTCTGAAATCAATGCTGCGGCGGAGGATACTGCTATTAATAATGCTGAAGTCGAAGCAGCGGCAGAGCCGACTCCTGTGGTAACGGATACCGTGGAATGGGTGGAATCTACCAGAGTAGCAGTAGATGGTTCCGACGGATATCGTCAGGTGAATAAAGATACGATTGCAGAGCCTTCCTATTCTGCCAGAAACACAGTTAGTGTGGCATCACAGCAGAGGGCAGCAGAACCGATGCGCCCGTATTTTATCATGCATGAATTGTTCCGCACAGCATCAGGAAATAGCGCAGTATCAGGAAATAATACAGCATCAGGAAATAGTACAGCATCAGGAAATAGTACAGCATCAGGAAATAGTACTGTATCAGGAAATGAAAACGGTGATAATGAAACAAAATCTGAGGAAAGAACCGCTTCTGTAACGATTAGCGGAGAGAAAACAGTGCAGGCCGGCGGAACGATTACCTTGTCTGCTTCCGCAAAGTCTGGTGGTAATGCAATCAGTGGTGGAAACTATAGCTGGAAGAGCAGTAATACATCCGTGGCTACGGTAAATAGCGGCAAGGTGTCTGCTCTGAAAGAAGGAACAGTAACGATTACTGTGGAATTTTCCAAGACGGAAGATAATGTTACCTATAAAGGAAGCGCAACCTTTGAGATTACAGTGGAAGCGAAACCGGTAGTGGTAACTGTTTCTCAGGTATCGGTCAGCCCGGCGACGTTGGATCTATCTGTTTCGGAGAGTAAGGTTGTGACTGCCAGCGCGGTTATGACAGACCAGTCAAAGATAACAACAGCTTCTGCCTTTACATTCCAGAGTAGTGATGCTAAGATAGCTACAGTGGATGAATCAGGTAAGGTGACCGGTATCGCGGCGGGAACTGCGACGATTACCGTATCTTATAAGGACGCGCAGGGTAATACCAAATCGGCGGACTGTACGGTGAAGGTAACGCAGCAGACGATGCAGGGGATTGCGCTGGATAAGACTTCGCTGACTCTTAGAAAGGGTACCAGTGAGACATTGACGGCGACCGTGACGTTGTCGGACGGCACGAAGATCACGGATGCCGGAAAGATGACATGGAAAAGTTCCGATACTGCGGTAGCAACGGTTGACGCGGCAGGAAAGGTGACTGCGGTAGCCAATGGAACAGCCAAGATCACAGTGACCTATAAGGATGCTGCAGGCAATACCAAATCAGTAGAATGTACTGTAAATGTCGTTGCAAATCCGGAACAGGATACGAGCAGTAAGTTGGTGGATAAGAATGGTAATCAGATTTATGTTAAGAATTCTTCCGGCAATTATGTAGAGGCAACTTTTGCGGACTATTACAAAGCGTCTGCGTTTTATATCAAGGCGGATGTGGAATATATTTATACAGGATGGCAGACGCTCAATGGCAATGTTTACTATTATGATAAGAATCACAATAAGGTAACAGGCGATCAGATCATTCAGGGTATTAAGTATCATTTCAATAATGAAGGTATACTTGCCATGAACAACAATGGTGTTTTAGGAATCGACGTTTCCAAATGGAATGGTACCATTGACTGGAATGCAGTTAAGAATTCCGGTATCAGCTTTGTTATTATCCGATGCGGTTATCGTGGGTCTTCCACAGGTGTATTAGTAGAGGATCCGACATTTAAGCGTAATATTCAGGGCGCAACTGCGGCAGGACTGAAGGTTGGCGTATACTTCTTTACGCAGGCAATTAATGAGGTAGAGGCTGTGGAAGAGGCGTCTATGGTAATCAGCCTGATCAAGGGATACGGTATCTCATATCCGGTATTTATTGATACGGAGCGTGCTAACGGACGTGCGGACGGACTGGATCGCGCGACGAGAACGGCAGTATGCCGGGCATTTTGTGAGACAATTCGAAATGCAGGATATTCTGCAGGTGTATATGCGTCAAAATCGTGGTATAATGATAATCTAAACTATGGTTCGCTGAGCGGTTACCGGATCTGGCTGGCACAGTATGCATCGGAACCTACCTTCGGCAGCCGTTATGACATGTGGCAGTACTCGGATAAGGGAACTGTCAGCGGTATCAGCGGAAAGGTGGATATGAATATCAGCTATCTGGGATACTAAATCTAAAGAGAAAATTGTTTAAAATACTATTTTGTAATGACAGAAAGGAGTAAAAGGTAATATGAGGACGTATCTGGTGACAGGCGGGGCTGGGTTTATTGGCTCGAACTACATTCATTACATGTTTGATAAATATGATAATGAGATCCGGATCATCAATGTGGACGCACTGACTTACGCGGGCAATCTGGAGAATCTTAAGGATGTCGAAGGCAGAGAGAATTATACGTTTATTCGCGCGGATATCTGCGATAAGGAGGCGATCAGTAGGATCTTTGCCGAGAACGATATCGACAGGGTGGTTCATTTTGCAGCGGAGAGCCATGTTGACCGAAGCATTAAGAATCCGGAAGTATTCGTGCAGACCAATGTGCTTGGAACCGCGGTCATGTTGAACTGTGCCAAAGCGGCATGGGAGCTGCCCGACGGGACATTTAAAGAGGGGAAGAAGTTCCTTCATGTATCTACGGATGAAGTCTATGGGTCACTGCCAGATGATGAGAACGCGTTTTTCTATGAGACAACGCCGTATGATCCACACAGCCCATATTCGGCGAGCAAGGCAAGCTCTGATATGTTGGTGAAAGCATATATGGATACGTACCATTTTCCGGCCAATATAACAAACTGTTCCAATAACTATGGACCGTATCAGTTCCCGGAGAAGTTGATCCCGCTTATTATCAACAATGCGTTGCAGGGGAAGAAGCTGCCGGTGTACGGTGACGGCAAGAATGTGCGTGACTGGCTGTATGTCATGGATCATGCCAAAGCCATCGATATGGTGCAGGAGCAGGGCAAATTATTTGAGACTTACAATATCGGCGGTCATAATGAGAAGCAGAATATCGAGATTGTTAATATTATCATAGAGACGCTGCAGGAGATGCTGCCGGACGACGATGAAAGAAAAAAACTGGTGACAAAGGATCTGATCACATATGTGGAGGACCGTAAGGGGCATGACAGAAGATATGCCATTGCGCCGGATAAGATCGGTAAGGAGATCGGTTGGAAGCCGGAGACCATGTTTAAGGAAGGCATCAGACTGACGATACAATGGTTCTTTGAGCATGAGGAATGGATGAAGAATGTGACCAGCGGTGATTACCAAAAGTACTACGAGGATATGTACAGCAATAAATAAGGAGGACAAAATGGGGACAGACCGGGTTTTTGACCGGACTGTTCCCTTTTGCGCTATTTTGTGTTAAAATCAATTGGAGAATTTTTACATTTGTTTTTGTAAAAATGATGATTAAAGAGAGGTTTGGCTTATTTATGAAAGGAATTATTTTAGCGGGTGGATCAGGAACAAGACTTTATCCATTGACAAAGGCGATCAGCAAACAAATCATGCCGATTTATGATAAACCGATGATTTATTATCCATTGTCGACCTTGATGCTGGCAGGGATCCGGGAGGTACTGGTCATTTCGACGCCAAGGGATCTGCCGGTATTTGAAGATCTTTTGGGGGACGGTAAGCAGCTTGGCATGACATTTTCGTATGCCATACAGGAACAACCGAGGGGACTAGCGGATGCCTTTATCATCGGAGCAGATTTTATTGGAAAAGACAGTGTTGCCCTGGTGCTTGGCGATAATATCTTTTATGGTCAAAGCTTTTCACGGGTGCTTCGCAGCGTTGCTTCCAGAGAGAGCGGGGCGACGATTTTCGGATATTATGTGCGTGATCCGAGGGAATACGGCGTAGTAGAGTTTGATGAAGATGGCAAGGCGCTTTCGATTGAGGAAAAACCGGAACATCCAAAGAGTAATTACGCGGTGCCGGGATTGTATTTTTATGACAATGACGTGGTAGAGATTGCTGCCAATGTGAAACCTTCCGCAAGAGGTGAGATAGAGATTACCAGTATCAACAATGAATATTTAAGACGGGGAACCTTAAGGGTGGAGACGCTGGGGCGTGGTTTTGCGTGGCTGGATACCGGCAATCATGATTCCCTTTTGGATGCGGCAGATTTTGTGGCAGCATTTCAGAAACGGCAGGGACTTTACATCTCCTGTATTGAGGAGATTGCTTATAAGAGAGGTTTTATTGACAGGGAACAGCTTTTGAAGCTGGCGGAACCGCTGATGAAGACAGATTATGGAAAATATATGGTCGAGGTAGCCAATGGACTCTAAATTACGGACGCAGGCCATTGTGATCGCTGTCTGTGTGGCGGCATTGGCCATTGCTATGGTATTTTATGTAAACCGAAAAGAAGAGACGGCGGGTGGTAATAGTCAGGCATCTTCGGCGGATCAAACGCAAGGATCATTGTCGGAAACATACACTGATGCGGAGCTTCGCGCGTTTTTGCGTGATGAGACCTTTTTTGATCCGGATCCGACGCTTGGTTCCGGCGTTATTGTCCGGGATACGCCGCAGCTTTATCTTCTTGCCAGCAGTGTATATAAAGATATCCGCGTCATGGTAGTGGATGAGAGCGGACAGGCAGTACGTGGAAAGTCTTTCTATATTACAGTTCAGGATCAGGGAGCATATAAGGATCTTGATCAGGACGGCATCATTTATATTCCCGAGCTGACGGCGGGGGAATATTTTGTATCATTAGAGGCAGTGGAAGGGTATGAGGTTCCGCTTGATCCTATGCGGGTATCGGTAAAAGACCAGTTAGAATATACGGCGATC
The DNA here is from genome assembly GCA_029062895.1 of Lachnospiraceae bacterium. Classification (GTDB taxonomy): domain Bacteria; phylum Bacillota; class Clostridia; order Lachnospirales; family Lachnospiraceae; genus NK4A136. The sequence continues at coordinate 50,167 of JAIDPF010000027.1, read as the reverse complement.
GAGGATATTTCATTTTACATTCACGATGAAAGCGAGATTAATGCTGAGCGAGAGGATACCGAGGAAGCTTCTGCAATCGCGGATGCTGAGGAATCGGAAAAAACTGAGATTTTAGAAGCTACAGAGGCGACGTTTGGTATCGACGTATCCAAATGGCAGAAAGATATTGACTGGGAAGCGGTGGCGGCAAGCGGCGTGACATTTGCCATTATCCGGTGCGGTTATCGCGGTTCGTCAACAGGATGTCTAGTGGAGGATCCGTATTTTCTGAGGAACATCCAAGGCGCTAAGGATGCCGGAATAGAAGTGGGGGTTTATTTCTTTACTCAGGCAGTTAATGAAGTAGAGGCTGTGGAAGAAGCTTCCATGGTTGTATCACTTTGCCGTGACTATGAACTGGATTATCCGGTATTTATTGATACGGAGAGCGCAGGAGGCAATGGCAGGGCGGATCAGCTCAGCGTAGCGGATAGGACGGCGGTCTGCCGGGCATTTTGTATGACAATACAGAACGCAGGATATCAGGCAGGCGTTTATGCCAGTCGGAACTGGTACTATGAACGTCTGGAGGATGAAAAGCTGCAGGAGTTTGTACTCTGGGATGCGGAGTATCGTGAAGCACCGTTATATACAGGAAATTACAGTATATGGCAGTATACTTCCAATGGACATATTGATGGTATCAATACGCGGGTGGATCTGGATCTTAGCTATATAAGATAGAGCATCAAAGGAAAATGGAGGCTTTCGTTGCGCAACATAGACAAAATCACCGCAGGGCACGCTCCCGCTGCGTACGCTCTGCAGCGGCACTGACGGCAGAGCGTACAAGCACCCTGCTTGTGATATATGTCTATATTGTGCAACTGGGGTACTGGAAAATTCAATTGCTGAATTGCCAAATTTTTGAATTATGGGAGTGATGGAAAGAAGTTTACATAACTTGCAGTTTGGCACATAGATGTCCGAGCAAAAAGTTATGTAAGCCGGACTTCTCAGTTTTATAGTTGTTAAACAGTTATAAATAAGGTTTAAATATTCTAAGAATATATTAATTATTATAAAGATTATAAAAATAATGGAAAACTAAGAAAGCTTAAAAAGCTAAGAAAAATAAAAATGCCGGAAAAGCAAGGGAGGTCATTATGGGCAAGATTACAGTGGAGACATGCGAGATTGAAGGATTAAAGATTATTACGCCGACTGTCTTTGGCGACGCACGGGGTTATTTTATGGAGACCTATCATTATGAAGACTTCAAGGCGGCAGGCATTGATCAAGTATTTGTGCAGGACAATCAGTCCGCATCTAAAAAGGGTGTTTTAAGGGGACTCCATTTTCAGATCAACTTTCCGCAGGATAAGCTGGTGCGCGTAGTCAGCGGAGAAGTTTACGACGTTGCGGTCGATCTGAGGGAAGGCTCCCAAACATTTGGCAAATGGCATGGAGTGCTCCTGTCAGCGGAAAATAAAAAGCAGTTTTTTATTCCGAAAGGATTTGCGCATGGTTTTTTGGTGCTTTCTGATTATGCAGAATTTACTTATAAATGTTCTGATTTTTATCATCCGAATGATGAGGGTGGTCTGTTCTATCAAGATCCGGAGATCGGAGTAGAATGGCCGATTCCTGAGGGAATGGAACTGATCATCTCGGAAAAGGATACCAAATGGGGCTCTTTTTCATCGTATTGCAAGGATAGAAATTTAAGACCGGAATAATTTGTCCCATTATCAAGGGCAGTTGGAGGAATACTGTGAAACCATTGATTTCAAAGCCTGTGGGGATTACCGTTGTTACACTGGTCGCGTTGATCGGAAGCCTGATATTAATCTTTCATCACAATCCACTGGCGGATCCACAGGAAGAATTAATTAAAAAGATCATTGCATGTTCTATTATTGTAGTTGCGCTGATTGTCTGTATCATATTGTATGACAAGCTGATGATCCTCCCGCAGGAACTGTATCAGAACAGGCGGCTGATCTGGAAGCTGGCAAAGAATGATTTTAATACCAGATATGCCGGCTCTTATATGGGTATGCTCTGGGCGATGCTGCAGCCGGTGGTTACGGTAGTTCTGTATTATTTTGTATTCGAGGTTGTTTTTCAGAATAAATCAACTCTGCTTGCCAGTGGTATTCAGGCACCTTATGTCCTATGGCTGACTGCCGGGCTGGTGCCGTGGTTTTATTTTTCTGAGGCGATCGTACATGGAACACAGGCGCTGTTGGAATATAATTATCTGGTGAAAAAAGTAGTGTTTAAGATCAGTATACTTCCGATCATTAAGATCATCGGCGCGACCTTTATTCATATCTTTTTTGTGCTGGTGATGATCATTCTTTACTTTGCATACGGATATACGGCGGACTTTTATCTGCTCCAGATCCCCTATTTCAGTTTATGCATGTTTTTGTTTGTGCTGGCGCTCAGTTATGCAACCTGCGCTGTGGTCATATTCTTCCGGGATCTGACGCAGATCATCAATATCTTTTTACAGGTGGGGATGTGGGCGACGCCGATCCTCTGGGATATTACGATGCTGAAAGGCAAATGGGAACCATTTCGAATCCTGTTTAAAATCAATCCGGTCTATTATGTGGTTAACGGATATCGGAGCGCATTATTTGAGAAGGTATGGTTTTGGCAGGATTTTTATTCAACGATGTACTTCTGGATTGTAACAGCGGTATTATTCGGTATCGGAGCTTTGATATTTAAACGGCTGAAAGTACATTTTGCAGATGTGCTGTAGCAGCTGCCAATATATGAGTATGGGTGATAAAAGCAGCAGAAGGGGCTAAGGCATGGACGAGTCGCTTGCTATTGAGGTGAAGGACCTCACAAAAATCTATAAATTGTATGAGAGAAACGCTGACCGCGTCAGGGAGGCGCTGCGCCTTACCAGAAAGCCGCGGCATACGGAGCATTATGCGCTGAGAGATGTGTCGATGGACATTAAAAAGGGAGAAACCGTAGGGATTATCGGCACCAATGGTTCCGGAAAGTCTACGATTTTAAAGATTATTACCGGCGTTTTAAATCCCAGCGGGGGAACGGTGACGGTCAATGGGCGTATCTCTGCGCTTCTTGAACTGGGCGCAGGTTTTAATATGGAATACACCGGGATTGAGAATATATATCTGAATGGCACGATGATTGGTTTTTCGGAGGCGGAGATCAAGGCAAAGATGGATGATATTCTGGCTTTTGCTGATATCGGAGATTTTGTGAATCAGCCGGTCAAGACATATTCTTCCGGTATGTTTGTCCGTCTGGCGTTTGCAGTCGCGATCAATATCGAGCCGGAAATCCTTATCGTGGATGAGGCACTGTCCGTTGGCGATGTGTTTTTTCAGGCAAAATGTTATCATAAATTTGAAGAGTTTAAGGAAATGGGAAAGACGATCCTTTTTGTCAGCCATGATCTATCTAGCATATCTAAATATTGTGACAGGGTTGTGCTGTTAAATAAAGGAATGAAACTGGGGGAAGGCACACCGAAAGAGATGATTGATATCTATAAGCAGGTTCTGGTAGGACAGTACCATGCCGGAGAGGACGTTCTGGAAGAGGAGATGTCAGAGGAGATCGACCTTCTGGAAAATGACGAAGAACGGACGGCGGCGCAGAAGAAAAATGCCGCTGGTGAAAATCCGGAGATGCTGGAGTACGGCTCAAAAAAGGCGGTTATCACGGGATATTTTGTTACAGATGAGCAGGGAAAGAATTCTAATGCCATTATCAAGGGGACGGAGTTTACCATTCATATGGAAGTGGATATCATGGAGGACGTTGCCGCGCCGATCTTTGCTTTTACGTTTAAGAATGTTAAAGGCACAGAGATTACGGGTACTAATACCATGTTTGAAAAATCGTTTTTAGACGGCTGTAAGGCAGGGGAAAAGAAGGAGATCACTTTTACCCAGAAGATGGATCTGCAGGGGGGCGAGTATCTTTTGTCCTTTGGAGTGACCGGATATGAAGAGGACACATTCACAGTATATCACCGGTTGTATGATATCCTGAATATTACTGTGATTTCGGATAAGAATACGGTAGGATTCTATGATATGAATTCCGCAGTAGAAGTGAAAGAAAGATAAAAATATTGACGGCTGGCGAGGGATTCAATGGACGGTGTAAATCAGGAAAACCGCATAGAGAAGATTGGCAATGTGACGCTGGATTTGGAGTTTTATCCGGGTGAGGATTACTACTGCGACGGTGCGGTAGAGGATGAGCTTATGGATATTGTGATGCATCATGGACAGGAAGAATACGGCAGGATCATTGAGGAGAAGAATACCTGGGAAGTTCTCTATCATCTGTCTCCGCTTCGTGCCAATATTATCGACTGGCTTCCCGTAAGACCCGGCGCAAAAGGCTTGGAAATCGGTTCCGGCTGTGGAGCGGTTACGGGGGCGCTGGCTGAAAAATGCAAAGAGCTTACCTGTATTGATCTTTCTAAGAAGCGAAGCATGATCAATGCTTATCGTAACCGGGAGAAAAAAAATGTAACGATTAGAGTGGGCAATTTTAAGGATATTGAGCCTTCTCTGGATCAGGATTATGATTATATCTTTCTGATCGGCGTTTTTGAGTATGCTAAGGGTTATATAGGGGGCGATGCGCCTTATACTGAATTCTTAAATATCATCAGAAAGCATCTGGCACCGGATGGAAAGATCATCATTGCGATAGAAAATAAATACGGATTGAAATATTTTGCAGGCTGCAGGGAAGATCATCTGGGAGAATATTTTACTGGAATCGAGGATTATCCCATTGGTGGAGATGACGGTGGTATGGTACGGACCTTTGGAAGGAATGGTCTGGAAAAGATCTGTAAGGAATGTGGCATCCGGGAGTATTCGTTCTATTATCCATATCCTGATTATAAATTTATGACGACGATCTATTCTGATAGAAGGCTGCCGAAACCCGGAGAGCTTACAACAAATCTGCGTAATATGGATCGCTCCAGACTGTTATTGTTTGATGAGAAAAATGCATTTGATGGTATCATCAGGGAGGAGGAATTCCCGTTTTTTTCCAATTCCTATTTGCTGCTGATCGGAAAAGAAGAGGATATCGTCTATACAAAGTTTTCCAATGACCGTGCGAAGGAATACGCGATCCGAACAGATATTATCAGACTTCCATCCGGACAGATGCAGGTGGAAAAACATGCTCTAACAAAAGAGGCGGAGGAGCACCTCCAGAAGATATTTGATGCCGGAGAGAAATTAAAACAGCGTTTCGACGGAAGCGGTCTTTGGGTCTGTCCCTGTGAACTGTCGGCTGATCATCGGGGAACATCGTATCTTAGTTTCCCGTATCTGTCGGGCGAAACATTGGAGTCCCGGCTGGATGATTGTCTGGAACGACAGGATATGGAGGCATTTTACGGTCTTTTAAAGAACTATCTGGAATTGGTCCGTTATCGTGCGGAGGTGCAGGTGACGGATTATGATCTGATTTTTCCCAATCTCCTGATCGATGGGGAGCGTTGGCAGCTGATTGATTATGAATGGACCTACGATCAATTGATTCCACCGGATCAGGTGGCATATCGGGCGTTGCTCTGTTATTGTATGGGAAGCGAAAAAAGAAGGGCGTGCAGCGTTGACGGTATGGCAGCCCGGCTGGGGCTGGAGGGAATTTTGCCGGAAGCCTTTCGGGAAGAGGAACTGCGGTTTCAGATGAGGGTCACGGGAGAAAGGCTGTCATTAAGCCAGATGCGTGACTCCATTCACCATGAAGTGCTGCCGCTTCGGGACGCAGTGGAGATCTATCAGAATCAGAAGGCGGCAGGACTGGTACAGATTTATTGGGATCGGGGAGAAGGATTCTCGGAGGATGTGTCCGAATGGATGGAACCGTTGCAGGAGGAAGGGGAGATGCTCCATGTATCTCTGGCTATAGCGGAAGGGATAAGAAGTCTGCGCTTTGATCCCTCCAGATATGCCTGCCTGATCACGTTTGAGGAGATCAACTGCTATCAGGGAAGTGACCCGAAGGCATTTTTGGAAGAAGCAAGGTCCGTTTCACCGGGAATGACAGATAGGAAAGAACAACAGTCGGTATGTTATCCGTGGAAGCGGCTGATGCATAATGGTATTGAGATCGCGCCACAGGTCTATCTGTTTCAGGACGAGGACCCTAACTTTACGATCGACTGTAGATATACTGGCGGGGCATCGTGGATTGATCTGAGGTATCATATTACGAAATTGGACTCTGATACAGTTTCTCGTTTTACGGGCAAATGGAAGTGGAAGAACTGAGGGAGTATGGAAGATACACTGAAACATCTGATACAGAAAAAACTGCATGAACAGCAGGAAAGAAAATACGAAGAAGAGTTAAAGCTGCAAAAGGATTCCTATGCGGCTTTTCTGCGTATTTATGAAGCCGGACTGGCAGGAGATATGATTGAGGTTCTGCCTAAGACACTTGCGGGTACGACAGGCGGTGGTCAGACGGATGGCGAGACATGGATGAAATTCTATGGGCATACTGTGATCTTATGTCAGGATCTCCTCTCAATCAATTTTTTTACTGATCAAATGTACAACTGCGTTCTGGAAGAGGATTATCTTCTTTTTGCAGCGAAGGGTGGCAGACTGTCGACCGGTCATCTGCCTAAGTTGGAGGAATATTTTCAGAAGCATCCAAAGACTCCGGTTGTTTACTTTCATACGGATGAGATTGACTATCAGGGCAGACGGAGCAATCCCCGCTTCCTGCCGGAATGGTCGCCGGATACGCTGGCGTCGTTCTTTTATTTTGGAGAATGTTTTGCAGTCAGGGCAGGTATGTTTCGAAGGGTAATACAGGATCTTCATGAAATGTTTCCCACGTCAGAACAGGCAGAGAATATGGAATCGGGAAATGGATTTCGGGAAATATTATATGCTGCCGTATTGCTGTTGACGGCACAGGAACCGGCGGCACTGATGGATATAGTGATGTATCATAAAGAAACAGATGCCGGAAAACCCCTGCGGAAAGCAGAGCAGGAGGATGGACTACTGCTGGATCGGATCTTAAAAAGGCCTCTGGATCCAGTGCGGCTGGGGCGCTGGCTGGCATATGTGGAGAGAAAAAAAGTATGCCGTGAGCAGTATCGGATCAGCATACTGATCCCCTCTAAGGATCATCCTGATATCCTGCGGCGGTGCGTTGAATCCATCCGTAAGCATGATAATCAAGGAATCATAGAGGATGGAGTACAGGATACAAAGAGTGGACAGGGAATCAAAGAATCCCTGACATATGAGATCATTGTCATAGATAATGGTAGCGGACCGGAAAACCGCAGACTGTATGACGCTTATGCGGAAGAATTGGGATATCGTTATGAATATCAGCCCATGGAGTTTAATTTTTCCAAAATGTGTAATTTGGCCGCAGGTTTTGCCGGCGGGGATTATTATCTGTTCTTAAACGATGATATGGAGATCCTAAGCGGAGACTGGCTTGCGAAGATGCTGGAGTTTGCCGCCCTTTCTCATGTAGGGGCGGTGGGAGCAAAGCTTCTTTATCCGGATACCACGCTGATCCAGCATGCCGGTATTACCAACATGTATGAGGGACCTGTCCATAAGCTTTTAAAGTACGATGACCGCGTGGAATACTATTATGGGAGAAACCGCGGCGTCTGGGATGTGATCGGCGTCACGGCCGCGTGTCTGATGGTCTCGAAAGAAAAATTCCTTCAGGCAGGCGGTTTTGCTGAAGAACTGAAGGTTGCCTATAATGATGTGGATCTGTGTTTTCGGCTGCATCAGATGGGAATGTTTAATGTCGTCCGAAACGACCTGATCCTGTATCATCACGAATCCCTGTCCCGGGGCAATGATCATTTGGATCCGGCAAAAAAAGAACGGCTGGCGGCAGAGCGGAAAACGTTGTATCGGCGCAGCCCCGGATATTATGATTATGACCCGTTCTACAGCAGGCATTTGACCGGAGCCAGCGAAGCTTATGAATGTACGCTTCCTTATGAAAACCGTAATATCGCGCCGGTCAGCGGGGTGAAAAAACTATCCGGAAAATCTGCAGAGGAGTATCCCGGAACCGCTATGAATGAAACGCTGATTATTCAGGTGGATACAGCGGACAAGGAGTTGTTAGCCAGACAGGGGGAGATGCCCTGCTATTTGATTGATCTCCATGCACATGTGCGTGGACTGGACAGCTGTGATTACCGGTATCGGATGGTCTTAAAAGGTGGGCAGGGATGCTATGAGATCCCGGCGATAAGAAGGCTGCGTCCCGATGTCAGTAAGACGATTGAAAATGAAAAGCATGTGGAATTGTCCGGTTTTGTGGCAAGGATTCCTCAGAAAATGCTGCCGTCTGACACCTATGAGATCTGGATGGAGGCAAAATGCAGTTATTCCAGACAGCGGTTATGTAACAGAGCAGAGCAGACATTGGTGGTTACGGATTGAAATGGAGAATTATTATTGAAAAAGAAGAACCATAAAGATCAGTGGATCGAGGTATATGAAAAAGAATACAGGCGTCAGACGGAAGCCTATGAACAGTGGATTGCGAAATGGGAGGGGGAGATCCCTGTTCAGAGGATAGAGGACGTCTGTTTTGCTGTACAGCCGTGGGAAGATATCTTTTCTTCTCGTGTAGAACCGGATCCGGTGGAGGCGCTGTCCTTATTTCTGCGGGAATTGGCCGGAAACGTGCAGTACGTGATCCTGACCGGCGCAGAAGGTAGGATTGCAGAACAAGCAAAATATTATCTTAGAGAATATTTTGAGATGCATCCAGAAGCGGAAGCAGTATATGGGGATGAGGATGAATGGAACAAGGAAGATCAGAAGCGGCAGAATCCATGGTTTAAGCCGGATTGGTCCCCGGATACGTTGCATTCCTGCCTGTATATCGGCAATATGATCGCTATGAGGGTGTCACTGCTTAAGAAAGCGGCGGAGAAGCTTAGGGAAACAGCAGGATATCTGCCGGAAAGAAGAAAGGAAGACATATCTCAGACGGTCTTGGAGGAATTGGGAGAAGGATATGGGAAATATTCGGATTTTTGGAGGTTTCTGCTTTGGCTGACGGATGTTATGGGAGTATCTTTCGGACATGTTGACAGGATTTTATATCATAGATACGTAACTGGACAGATGAAAGAGAGACAGGAAAGTCAGGAGCAGGGCATGGAACAGAGTTCCGGGATTGTCCGTGAGACTACCTGTTCGGATTTTGAGGCAGTACATGTCAGATATCCGATGGCAGGCGGGGAAAAACTGGTTTCGGTGATCATTCCTTCCAAAGACCATCCGGAGCTGTTAAAACAGTGTCTGAATGCGATCCATGGGGTGACCGCATATCCCTCCTATGAAGTGATTGTCGTAGATAACGGAAGCACTCCGGAAAACCAAAGCCTCATCCGATCCATGCAGGAACAGATGCATTTTACTTATCTTTATGAAGAGATGGAGTTTAACTTTTCCAAAATGTGTAATCTGGGAGCTGCCCATGCCAAAGGGGATGTCCTTCTTTTTCTCAATGATGATATTGAAGCGCAGGGAAAAGAGTGGATGACGATCCTGACGGAGCAGGCACTGCAGCCTCATACCGGAGCTGTCGGGGCAAAGCTTTATTATCCGGATTCTAAGATCATTCAGCATACGGGTGTTACCAACATGAAGATCGGACCGGCACACAAGCTGGGCGGCATGGAGGATCAGGGAAGTTTGTATCATGGACGAAATCTGGCAGATCATAATGTGCTTGCCGTTACGGCGGCCTGCATGGCGGTAGAACGGAAAAAATATGACGAGGTGGGCGGTTTCTGCGAGGAACTTGCTGTGGCGTATAATGATGTGGATATCTGCTTTTCCTTATATGAAAAGGGATATTACAATCTGGTTAGAAACGATGTGGTGCTGTTTCATCATGAATCCTACAGCCGGGGAAGCGACCGGGTGGCAGCGAAGGAAAAAAGGCTGTTGCAGGAGAGAAAAAAGCTATACCAACGACATCCGGAATTGTACGGGAAAGATCCATTTTACAGCAGACATCTGGTACAGGAGCGTCTGGATGCGGATTATCACGTAGAGATGCAATATGAACATGAGCAGAGTGACAGGTTTAGCTTTAGACAGCCGATAGATTGTCTTGGAGAAACGAAGAACGGCCTGTTTCGTAAGCTTGCCCGGAAGGGATCATGGAATCAGTATCATTTGGATGAGGCACGGATACGGCAGACAGATCTCTTTGAGGAAGATTCTATGGTGTTGGAATTAGAAGGCTGGTGTGCTTTGACTGACCGGGATATGGCGGAGTACGAGAGGGCGCTTATGCTGATCGGTCAGGATGGTATGGCGGAGCAGCTGGAGATATTTGATAAGCTGCGCCCTGACGCGGCAGAGATACTGTCGGAGCAACCACATGGCGCATTATGCGGATTTGTGGTAAGGATCAGAGTGCAGGATATACAGGACGGGGAGTATCAGGTGGGATACTTATTTTGCCCCCGTTCGGGCGGCAGACCACTGGTACAGTATGGTGAGAGGCTGATTCTGGGAAGTACGCCGGAGCTGCAAAGTCGAACCGCTTCTATTGTTAGGAAAAAGGAATAGGGGAAAAGGAATCAAGAAAAAGTGAGTGAAAAAGTTACCAAAATTGTCATTCTCGGAACAGGCAGACAGGCACAGCTGCTTTATTTTGGGTTGGAATTATCGGAGGAACCCTTTGATATTCTGGGGGTGTATGGAGAAAAAGAAAAGAACGACGTTGTTTTTGGACTCCCGGTAAAGGGACTGGATGAAATTACCGGATTAGCCGGTGTGGAATTTGACATCTTGTTTTACTGTATGGAGACAAATGAGGCGTTACAGGATATGTTAGGGAAAGCGTTTGGCGCGTGCCGGATAAGATCATGGGACGGGATCAGCGAATTTCTTACCGGGGATCAAAAAGACCAGTGGCTGAACAAGCTTCGGTCGGTTTCAGAGGAGGAGCCGGGATACGCGCTTTCTTTGGGAGAAGTATTGGGAAAGGCGGGATATAGGGAGGAAGGATATCTATATGATCTTCTGGCGGCTGCTTTGTGTCAGGATCAGGAGAGGATTGCGGCAGCCCAAAAGGCGGATGCCGTAGATACGGATTCCTTAGACTGCAATCTTCTGCAGAAACTTTTGGAAGCGATGGTCCGTCGGTTGATTGCCGCAGAACGTTATGACAGTACGTTTGCTTTTCTCGGTTATCTGATGTTCCAGCCAAATAAGTTTTTGTTTGCAAAGATTCTTGACCGGTGGGTGCGCTATTATTATATCTTATTGGAGATCGCCATATGCGAAAGAAACCGGGGATCTGTGCATACAGTGATGAAGGAATGGACAGACTGGAGAGAATTTGAAATGTCCCTGCGGCAGTTTAAATTTGCTTTTCGGCGGATCTGGTTTGGATTTGAATCGGAGGCACAGCAGCTTCTGGTCCGTCTTGCAGACCGGTATCAGGTATCGGCTGATTTTCTGGCAGTGCTTTGTAAGGGGGCTGTCCATGAAGATTATGCTGCGGCGGTTATGAATAGATCTGCGGAGTTATTTCGGGACGCCGGGCGGACGGAAACGGCGTCAGGGCTTTCCCATTATGCTACTTTGTTTGAAAGGATGCATCCCAGCGGAAAACTATGTATGTCAGGGGAGAATCAATATCATGCTCTTAAAGTTGTTGATATTGACGCAGAAAGAGATGGAGTGGATTGTTATGCGGCGGATCAGGAGCATGAGATCGCCTGTATTTTGTGCGCTAATGATGAGGACTACGTTAAAGAGATGATCTTATATCTGAAACGTCAGAATATGCCGGAAGGATATCATCTGGGTATGTATATCGTCCGCGGTGCTAAAAGCATGACAGCAGGATATGAGCTGGCAAGGAAAAGCATTCCTGCGGAGATTAAAATATATATGCATCAGGACACATTTATCTTTGATGAGGAGTATTTGAAGAATCTTATAGAGACGCTGCGAAGCGCTGATTATGCAATGCTCGGACTGGCAGGCACCAAAAAACTTCCGGGGAGCGCAATATGGGGAGAAAGCGATCCCGATGATATGCGGTTTTGTCTGTATCAGGATTTTACGCTGCAGGTGCTTGAGGCAGTTACAGATGCGTCTGCGGTTTCATCTCAGGAATTATCGGATATGTTCACAGATGAAGAGTGTCAGGAAGTGGAAAGTATAGACGGCGTACTAATGGCAACGAGGGAGGACGTGCCGTGGCGGGAAGATCTTTTTAAAGGATTTCATTTTTATGATATTTCCCAGTGTATGGAATACAGAAGACGGGGATATCGTGTGGGAATATTTGAAAACGGTGGGTGCGCAGGCGTGTTGCATGAGGTTAATGTCAGTAAAAATGAAGCATATGAGCGGCTCTATGAGGAAGCTCGCAGGAGGTTTCTGCAGGAATATCATGAGCAGACATAACGAATATAACGGAAAGAACGGTAGTGAAAGAGTGGGGGTAGATTTTGCCGGAGATTTGTGCTAGAATATTTAAAAATACAGATTAGATTCGGTAAATTCGAAACAGTGGTATGGACATATTCGGCAGATGCTTTCATAATCATAGTAAAGTAAATTATGGTTTGATAAGGCATATCTTTGCAGGACAAAGCTGTGCAATTAACTAAAAAAGATAAGAGGAGAATTGAAGACATGGCGGGAATTATGGACAAAATACTGATGGACAGTGGCAGTATGAACAGAACACCGTATATGGTATGCGGTATGTATAAGGGATATTATGTGACGGTACATATGAATCAGGGATTTCTGATCCGCATCAATTACAAGCTTGCAGAAAATATGGATCTGAACAGCTTTAAGAACAGGGCGTATGGCGTCTTGAACCAGCTGCGGGTTACAGAAAAAAAGGTTACCCAAACAAATGTGGGGGATTATGTGATTGAAGTAAAGTTGATGCCGGCTAATCTTGCAAAGAATACCACTCCGATGATTGATTCGGTGACGAATCATCTTATCGGATTTTTACAGACGGAAGGAGCGGGTACCGGATGTCAGATGTGCGGTGCCGAATATGATGTCAGCAGCTATGATGTCAATGGCGCTCCGCATTTTCTATGTTCTACCTGCGCACGGCAGTCGCTGAATCAGTTAGAGGCGGAACGGCAGAGCAAATCAAGTGTGAAGTCAAATCTGCCGTTGGGTATCATAGGGGCGTTGATCGGTTCTTTGCCCGGCGTTGCTTTGTGGGCGATTATTTTTCAGGCACATTGGATTGCGGGTGTCGCGGGAATGGTCATTTTTTTAGGTGCGATGAAGGGATATGAAATGCTTGGTAAAAATGTAGATAGAAAAGGCGTGGTGGTATGTGCTCTGATTACTGTCATTATGATCTTTCTGGCAAATGATTTTGCTTTACGTCTATCTTTGGTCTTGTCGGACGATATGACATTTGCGGAAGTCAACAGAAAATGGTCAAAGATTATGAAGTATGGAAACAATAAGGCTATTTATATAGAGAATCTGGTTATTGGATATTTCCTGTCGGCTATTGGGCTTGTCGGAACGATTAAACAGTCATTTAAGAGTGCCGGCGGCAGCTATACCATGAAGAAAATGTAAATGCGGCTATTGAAATGCGGAGACACAAAGGCAGGAAAAGCATCATGAAAATATGTATGCGGCTATTGAAACTCGATAGCCGCATTTATTATTGGATAAAATAATATTAAAAATTTTAAAATAAATGAAGGATTTTCGAAGTATGACTCGTTATATATTGTGAGAAGAGGAAAGCGGGAGGAAATGGATGTGAACTCAAAAGAGCGTCTGACGCAGATGATAGAGAAGTATCAGCATCTGATATTTTCTGTCTGTGTGAAAATGACGCAGGATTACTTTGTGGCAGAAGACCTGACACAGGATACATTCTTAGCAGCCTTTTGCCATTTGGACCGCTTTGATGGAGTAAATGAGAAAGCGTGGCTATGCCGGATCGCGTCAAATAAGTGTATTGACTATATGAAACAGGCGGAACGAAGAAGCGTTCCTTCTACTGAAGAAACACTGGATATGCAGCCGGCGGGGGATGGTCAGCCTGAAAAGTATATTTTGGAAAAAGACGCCTATCATGAATTGAAGAATAGATGCGGCAGTCTGTCGCCGCCTTATGACCGGATTGCTGCTATGTATTTTATGGAAGGAAAGAAGGCAGCGGAGATCGCCGGATTGACCGGTAAAAATATTAAGACGGTTCAGACACAGATCTATCGTGCCAGAGCGATGCTGAGGGAAAAAATTCAAAATGAAAATTTTTAGTAGAAAGAGGGAAAGGAGAGCGGTATGGAATGGGAATATCTTAGTGATGAAGAACTGGAACAGCTAGTGAAAGATGTAGAAGCAGAACCGCTTCATCCGGCGCCGGAATATTTAAAGAACATGATCCTTGATAAAACGGAAGCATACGACAAGAGCGGTCATAAGATGTCTACAGGGATGCAGCTCTTTGTCTACAGTGTCAAGATTATGGCAGCAGCGGCAGCTGCGGTTATCGTGATCCTTACCGTACCGGTGATGGATAAAGCGCAGTCATTAGACTATTTGGAACAGTCTGCGCAGACGGAATTGGAACGGATGCGGAACAGAGCAGCGGATAGGGAACAGGCGCAGATTCAGGATAGGACAGAGACCATGAACAGAGTCAATATGCGGCGCACCATGGAGGAAGAACTGGAAGCATTGACCCGCCAGGGGTTCGGGAAATCTTTTTTTGCCGCCGGATGGTGGAATGATCCGGGAGAAGAAGCGGTTCAAAAGATTAAATAATCAAAAGGAGGAAGAAATAATATGATTAAGAAGAAAAACAAATTTTTTACATTTATCTTTTCATTGCTGCCGGGAGCAGGAGAGATGTATATGGGATTTATGAAAATGGGAATCAGTTTGATGTGCTGTTTTTTTCTCACGTTAATATTAGCTGATATGGGAGTGTCTGATTTTATGGTTTTGATTGCGGTAATCGTGTGGTTTTACAGTTTTTTTCACGTACACAATCTTGCCGGACTGCCGGATGAAATGTTTTTTGAGGTAAAAGATGAGTATCTGCTTCCGTTTGCCGATAAGGAAGAAGAAAAAATGATGATTACAGGGAAATACCGCAAAGTGGCGGCGGTCGTTTTGATCGTCATAGGCATCAGCGGACTTTTAAAATCATTTTTCTATGTGGCGGTGAGATATTTTCCGCAGGAGGTTCGTATGATTATGAATGACTTCATTTTTTACTATCTCCCAAGAGTGGTGTTTAGCATTGCGGTTATTGTTCTGGGCATCTATATGATACGTGGAAAGAAGAAGCAGTTGGAGGATGAGAGTATTCAAAGTCAGTAGTTAGATTGAAAAATCAAAGATTTTTCAATCGCAATTTGTGCCTGCGGTCCAAATCGCAGGCTATGGAAAGGCATGGTTATTACTATGAAAAAAATTCATCGGATCGGAACAATTACATTTGGCGTAACTTTGGTGACTGCAGGACTGTTGTTTTTGGCGCATACCTTTCTGCCAGGGCTGGATTACATTATGATTTTCCGGTTGTGGCCCTGTATATTCATTATGTTGGGGTTGGAGATCCTATGGGGCAGCAGGAAGGACGAAGTGGAATTCAAATATGATGTGTCTGCAATCATTCTCATGCTTGTCCTGATATTTTTTGCCATGGGAATGGGATTGGTGGAGGTTCTGCTGGAGCATCAGGAAGCCTTTTGCTATTGGTACTGGTAAAAGTGAAGTTCATAAATTTTTAACATAATGGAAGCAATTTGTAAACATTTCTATTTTATGATAACTGTGGCGCCGCAGTAAGGTGGCAGGTATCATAGCGTACATGCCATAACATCGGAAAGTACGGTAAGAATGGAGGAACATTATGGAAGAAAATTTGTTCGGATTGCAGATATCAGATATTAATCCGGCGGTCAATGCACTGTTTCACCATGCCATGCATTTTGCAGGATCGGTTGTGGATTATAAAGAGTTGATGATGATGTATGCCTGCGCGATTCAGGAGATCAGGACAAAATTGGAAATACTTGATACGGAATATAATGTGCGTTACAGACGAAATCCAATCACATCAATCACTTCCCGCCTGAAGAAGTCGTCCAGCATCATGGAAAAGCTGATGCGGAAGAATCAGGGACTTACGCTGCAAAGTATTGAAGAATATGTCCATGACGTGGCAGGCATCCGTGTGGTCTGTCCCTACATTGATGATATCTATACGATTGCGGAAGCGTTGCTGAAACAGGATGATATCACGCTGGTGGAACGGAAGGATTATATTGAGAATCCCAAGCAAAACGGATACCGAAGCCTTCATCTGATCGTCAAAGTGCCTGTGTTCTTTTCGGAACAGCGTAAGGAGATGGCTGTGGAGATACAGATTCGGACTATCGCCATGGATTTCTGGGCAAGTTTGGAGCATCAGATGAAATATAAGCAGGAGATCCCGAACCAGCAGGAGATCATTGATCAACTGAAAAAGTGTGCAGATGTCATATCCCAGACGGATCAGGAGATGTTGGAGATCCGCAGGCAGATCGATGAATCTTCAGATCCGCAGACGGAAGAGGATATTCTTTTGGAAAAGATCCGCAAACTGGATATTAATATTATGTAGGCTGATGCTATGGAGTTTGTAAAGACGCTAATCAAATATGGTTAGCGTTTTTTTGCCATATTTTGTTGTGGATTTGATGCGAAGCGGTTATAATAGCATTAAAGATCGGCGTGATAACCGCAAGATAAATGAAAGAAGCATCGAGGAATCTGGATTGATGGAAGAGAATAGAAAGTTTCCTGAAAATATGGAAGACTGGGGAATCGAAGAATATAAAGCGGCATATAAGTTGGAAAAAAAGAAAAGTGTCGTATTGTCCGGCAGGCTGGCGGATGCCATAGCTCAGGCGGAAGAGAAAGACAGGCAGATCCAGCGGATTAAAAATAACCCGCTCTGGAAAGCGAGTAAACCGCTGCGCGTCATGATGCACTGGGGGATCCGGCAGAAGAACAGGATCGGGAATCTTGGCGGTCCAAGAGGAATTGCCCGAAAGGCGAAATCAAAGAAGATTGAACTTGCCGCAAGAAAGCAGCATGGGACAGCAAGCTTTCCGTCGCCGGAGGAAGGGGCAAGACAGAGAGAGACTATTTTCTCCAAAGACGTGACATTTTCTATTCTGGTGCCGCTGTACAATACGCCGGAGCAGTTTTTACGTGATATGATA
The DNA here is from genome assembly GCA_029062895.1 of Lachnospiraceae bacterium. GTDB lineage: Bacteria > Bacillota > Clostridia > Lachnospirales > Lachnospiraceae > NK4A136. Next base: position 32,880 of record JAIDPF010000027.1, on the reverse strand, counting down.
GAGTCTGTGAAGGCACAGACGTATGAGAAATGGGAACTCTGCCTGGCGGATGGTTCTGATGAGGAGAATGCATTTGTGGGAGAGATCTGCCGGAAATACGCGGCGGAGGATCAGCGCATCAAATACCGCAAATTGGAAAATAATCTTGGAATTGCAGGCAATACCAACGAATGCTGCGCAATGGCGACAGGCAGCTATATCGGTCTGTTTGATCATGACGACGTGCTGCACCCTTCTGTTTTGTACTACTATATGCAGGCAATCTGCGAAAAGGACGCCGATTATATCTATTGTGATGAATGTACATTTCACGGCAGTTCCATTGACAATATGATCACGCTTCATTTTAAACCGGATTACTCTCCGGATAATCTCTGCGCCAATAATTATATCTGTCATTTCTCGGTATTTTCCAGAGAACTGTTGGATTCTACAGAGCTGTTCCGTTCGCAGTATGATGGCAGTCAGGATCACGATATGATCCTGAGACTGACTGCGCGGGCGAAGAATATCGTCCACATACCGAAGCTTTTATATTACTGGCGTTCCCATAAAGGCAGCGTTGCTTCTGATATCAATGCGAAATCTTATGCCATTGATGCTGCTAAGCGGGCAGTGGCGGATTATCTGACAAATAAGGGCTATGAATATTTTGAGATATCATCCACCAGAGCCTTTGAGACGATCTTCAGGATCAAGTATCCTATCTTATCGGACGATAAGATTTCTATTATCATACCCAATAAAGATCATAAAGCGGATCTGGAGCGGTGTATCCAGTCAATCGTAGAAAGATCCACGTATGCTGATTATGAGATCATTGTGGTGGAGAATAACAGTGTGGAGCCGGAAATCTTTGCTTATTATAAGGAGCTTGAGGCGCATCCAAGGATCAGGGTGGTAACTTATGAAGGGGAATTTAATTATGCCAAAATCAATCATTTTGGCGCAGGATACGCAACGGGAAAATATCTTCTTTTGTTAAATAACGATACGCAGGTGATTACCGTCAACTGGATGGAGGAGCTTTTGATGTACGCGCAGCGCAGTGATGTGGGCGCAGTGGGTGCAAAACTCTACTATCCGGATGATACGATCCAGCATGCGGGCGTTGTCTTAGGACTTGGCGTGCACAGGACGGCAGGGCATACGCATTACCGGGTAGGAAAGGACAACCTTGGCTATATGGGCAGGCTTTGCTACGCGCAGGATGTTACAGCAGTGACAGGCGCCTGCCTAATGGTCAAAAAATCCTTGTGGGACGAAGTCGGCGGATTGGACGAGACCTTTGCCGTTGCGTTAAACGATGTGGATTTCTGCCTGAAACTTAGAAAGATGGGACTTTGGAATATCTGGACACCATTTGCGGAATTATATCATTATGAGTCCAATTCCAGAGGCTCCGACCTTTCCGGAGAAAGCGCGCAGCGATATGAAAAGGAGTGCGAACTTTTCCGCCAGCGATGGGGCGGACTGATCGATCAGGGTGATCCCTTCTATAATGTGAATTTTTCGCTGGACCGGAGCGACTACTCCTTGAAATCATAGTAAATATGTAGTAAAATATCTGCATGTAACGTCTTGGATATTTTTACCAAAACTACGATAAATAATATTTGGAAACACTCTTATGAGATTTACATAACTCGAAATTCGCCTATTCATGTTCCCAAAATGATTTCATTTATGATGTTTTTGGAACATGAATAGGCGAATAAGGAGTTATGTAAATCGGACAATAAAATAATACAATAAAATAATACGATTAAATTATACAAGCAAATCGTACAAGAAAGATTTGCAACATATTTGGCTATTTAGCAATTGAGTAATACAAACACATTTTTATAAATATTCAAGGAGGATAAACACATGGGTTTTATGGAAGAATTTAACTTTTGGCTGGAGGATGATTATTTTGACCAGCAGACAAAAGATGAGCTGCTTGCGATCCGCAATGATACAAAGGAAGTTGAGGACCGTTTTTATAAGGAACTGGAATTTGGTACCGGTGGTCTTCGCGGTGTGATTGGCGCTGGTACGAACCGCATGAACATTTATACCGTAAGAAAGGCTACGCAGGGACTGGCGAACTATATCATCAAGCAGGGCGGCGCTTCCAAGGGCGTAGCGATTGCTTATGATTCCAGAAGAATGTCGCCGGAATTTGCAGACGAGGCGGCGCTTTGTCTGGCGGCGAATGGCATCAAGGCATATGTATTCGAATCTTTAAGACCTACACCGATGCTTTCCTTTGCACTCCGTAAGCTTGGCTGTATCTCCGGTATCGTGGTGACGGCAAGTCACAATCCCCCTGAGTATAACGGATATAAGGCGTACTGGGAAGACGGCGCGCAGGTAACCGCGCCGAAGGACGAGGAGATCATTGCTGAGGTAAAGGCAGTTACCGATTATCATACGGTAAAGACCATGGATAAGAAAGCAGCCATGGAACAGGGATTGTATGAAGTGATCGGCAAAGAGATCGATGACGCCTATATGGAAGAACTTAAGAAGCAGATCATTCACCCGGATGTGATCAAGGAAGTGGCGGATGATATTAAAATCGTATATTCCCCGTTTAACGGAACAGGCAACATTCCTGTCCGCAGGATCCTGAAGGAGCTTGGTTTTAAGAACGTCTATGTGGTTCCGGAGCAGGAGAATCCTGATCCGAACTTTACGACATTGGAATATCCGAATCCGGAAGATCCCAAGGCATTTACGTTGGCGCTGAAGCTTGCTAAGGAAGTGGGAGCTGATGTGGTCATGGCCACCGATCCGGACGCTGACCGTCTTGGAATCTATGCGCTGGATACAAAGACCGGAGAGTATGTTCCGTTTACCGGCAATATGTCCGGTATGCTGATCGCGGAATATATCCTGCGCGAAAGGACAAAGACCGGTACGATGCCGGAGAATCCTGCATTGGTAACCACCATCGTTACGACGAATATGGCGCATGCTATTACGGACGCTTACCATGTGAAGGAAATCGATGTGCTGACAGGATTTAAGTATATTGGAGAACAGATCAAGTTCTTTGAACAGAGCGGAAGCAACAATTACGTCTTTGGTCTGGAGGAATCCTATGGATGTCTTGCTGGAACCCATGCAAGGGATAAGGATGCGGTTGTGGCGGTGATGTGTCTGGCAGAGGTGGCTGCTTACTGCAAGAAGGAAGGCATCACCCTGTGGGATATGATGATCGATATGTACGAGAAATATGGCTATTATAAAGAAACCCAGTACGCCATCACGAAAAAGGGCAAGGAAGGTCTGGAAGAGATCGCTGCCATGATGGAAAAATTAAGGGCAAATCCGCCGAAGGAATTTGGCGATTTGAAGGTAAAACAGTTCCGTGACTATAAGGCAGATAAGGTCGTTGACCTTGCTACGGGAGCGGAATCCAAGACAGGACTTCCGTCTTCCAATGTTCTCTATTTTGATCTGGAAAATGATTCCTGGTGCTGTGCAAGACCGTCCGGCACTGAGCCTAAGATCAAGTTCTATATGGGAGTGAAGGGAACGAGCTTGGAGGATGCGGCGCAGAAAGTGGATGCATTAACAGAGGCGTTAAAGGCAAAATTATAAAAGAAGAGAAATATCGTAAACAAAAAACCATATCCGGATGGAAGTCTCCGGACATGGTTTTTGTATATACGGAGGACAGAAAATGCTGCTTTCTGTAGCGAATCTGAAAAAAACAATTAATTATCTTAAAAAGAATGGGCTGGAAGATACCTATTATGCTGCTCTTGAGCGGATCGTTACAAGGAAGCAGAGAAAATATCAGTATGAACAGCCCGCTGAGGAAGAACTGGAACGTCAGATGAACGCCTCATGGATCTGGCGCCCGAAGCTATCCCTTGTGGTACCCGCTTATGAGACAAAGCCGATCTTTATGCAGGATCTTATTCTTTCCGTTGTTGAGCAGACTTATCGGAATTATGAACTGGTGATTGCCGACGCATCCGAAACGGATGTTGTGGAAAAAGTCGTAAAAGATTTTCAGACACAGTATGAAGGGATTATATATGTGAGACTTGAGAGCAACGGGGGAATCTCAGAAAATACAAATGTGGCGTTGGACCATGCGACCGGAGAGTATATCGGCTTGTTGGATCATGACGATCTCCTGACGCCGGACGCGCTTTATTATGTGGCTAGGGAGCTGGAAAAGTGCCGAAAAAAGAAACTGAGCCCGGAACTGCTCTATACCGATGAAGATAAGACCAACGAGTATTTGGAAGTATATTATGAACCCAATAAAAAAAGAGATTTTAATTATGATCTGATCCTGACTAATAACTATATCTGCCATTTATCTTTTTACCGTGCTGACGTTATCCGGCAGTTGAGGCTTCGAAAAGAATATGATGGCGCGCAGGATTATGATCTTGTGCTTCGGACGATGGCACTGATTGAGGAACAAGGTGGGAAAATGACTGGGACAGGGATTCCCTGGAAAGATCACATCCGTCATATTCCGCATATCCTATATCATTGGCGTTGCCACGAAGATTCGACGGCGCTCAATACAGCTTCCAAATCCTATGCCTATGAAGCCGGTAAGCGTGCTCTGGAAAATTATGTCAAAGGGAAGAATTGGGACGCGCAGGTTAGCCATCTGAAACATCTTGGCTTTTACAGGATAGAATATTCGGAGGGTACCGGGGGTGAAGGTAACTGGGAAATGATCTTACGTCAGAGAGGCGATCTTGGTGTTATTGGCGGAGCGGTTTATGGTAATCATAAAATATCCGGCGGGGCGATGCGTCAGGATGGAACCATTATGTACCGGGGGCTTCATCAGAGATTTTCGGGATATCTGAACCGGGGAGTGTTACAGCAGGATGTGGATGCGGTGGATCTTCGTAATATGATGGTCCGTGAAGATCTGATCAGTTTGTTTGAGGAGATAACCGGATATCCGTATCCGGTTCCTGAAAAATGCAGGGTGAAGATGCACTCGGAAGAAGATGAGGAAAATATTAGAAAAAAAAGTTTAGATTTTTGCAATAAAGTAAGAAAGAAAAACATTGGTATTTTATATGACCCGTTTGGAAAGGCAAAATGACAGAATATGCAGATTAAAGTAAGCGTGATCATTCCAAACTTTAATGGAAAAGAGTACCTTGAGAATTGTATGGACAGTCTGATGAGGCAGGACGTCAGATCCTTTGAAGTGATCGTAATTGATGATGCATCATCAGATGATAGTTTATTAAGAGTAAAAGAAAAATATCCGGAGAATGGTGCATTTCCCCGTACAAGATATGCGGTTCATGAAGAAAATAAAGGATTCTGCTGCACCGTAAATGATGGTGTTGCGCTGGCGGAGGCACCATATGTGATTTTATTAAATAACGATACCATGGTCGAACCCTCCTTTGTGAAGGAACTGTATTATGCTATCCGCAGATACGAGAAATTGTCAGGCCGCAAAAAAATATTTTCCGTGCAGGCCAAGATGATGTCTATGCAGGAGAAGGAGATCATGGATGACGCGGGAGATTATTACTGTGCGTTAGGTTGGGCGTATGCAGCCGGGAAAGGAAAACCAGCGTCCCATTACGAAAAGGAACGAAAGATTTTTGCGGCATGTGGTGGGGCAGCCATTTATAATAAAGAGATCCTGCGGATGTTAGGAGGATTTGACGAGAATCATTTCGCTTATCTGGAGGATATTGATATCGGATACCGAGCAAAGCTGTATGGATTTGAGAATCTGTTTACGCCGAATGCCATCGTGTATCATGCGGGAAGTGCAGCTTCCGGGTCAAGATATAATCCGTTTAAGGCAAGGTATTCTGCAAGGAATAGTATTTACATCATTTACAAAAATATGCCGAATTGGCAAATTATAGTGAATCTACCTCTTTTTGTAATTGGCTATTCTTTGAAGGTATCGTTCTATATTTTAAAAGGTATGGGAGATACTTATATAAAAGGAATATCAGAAGGATTTCAAATATGCAGATCAGCAGAAGGAACTCTTCACAGGCAGGATTTTAAGAAGATTGGATTGCGCCGCTGCTTAAAAATAGAAGGAGAATTGCTTGGAAACACTTTTCGTAGGTTAAGCAATTAAAACTAACGTTTATAGTTGTCATTTTTGGTAGAATATAGTAAAATATAAATTAGTGCGTGCTTTTGAGGTTGCATGGAGGAAAGCAAGAGCAGATATGATAAGAGATAATCAACGGGTATTTAACTGGATACATGTTTTGATTGATGCTCTGGTAATTGCGGGCTCTTATTTACTTGCGTGGTATATCAAGTTTGTGCTTTTCAGGAATCCGATAGAAGAAGCAAGTGTAGGTGTATTGTCGAAAGAGACTTATTTTGGAGCTTTGTATTTTATTATTCCAATCTACCTTGTGCTGTATTATTTCTGCGGTTTGTATATGTCAAAGCGTTATTCCAGCGGCTGGCGTGAGATTTTAAACATCATTCGGGCCAATACCATCGGAATTGCTTTGTTGGCTGCTTTTCTGTACGTGATAAAGCTGGAAGATATATCCCGTACCATGATAAGTATCTTTTACGGGGCGGCGATCCTGTTTGAGATCATTTTCCGTCAGTTCTTGCGTCTGTTGCTTCGTGCGGTTCGCAGGAAGGGTTATAATATCAAGTATGTCCTGCTTGTAGGATATTCGCGAGCCGCGGAAAAATATATCAACCGTATTCTGGAAAATCCGCAGTGGGGATATGTTGTCTGCGGCATTTTGGATGATAAGATTCCGGCAGGTACACTGTACCGCGGTGTTAAGGTCATCGGCAGAATTGACAATATTCATGTGATACTGCCGGAAAATAAGATTGATGAGATCGGACTAACATTAGCGCTGACCGATTATGGAAAACTGGAGGAGCTGGTCAATATCTGTGAAAAATCCGGCGTCCACACAAAGTTTATACCAGATTACAATAGCGTTATTCCTACCAAGCCGTATATCGAGGATCTGACGGGACTTGCTGTTATTAATATCAGACATCTTCCTCTCAGCAATACGGCCAACAGTATGATGAAAAGGATCGTTGATGTGGTGGGGTCGATCATATGTATCATCCTGTTCTCTCCGATCATGCTGCTCTCGGCGCTGCTGATAAAATGTACGGATGGCGGAAATGTAATCTTTTCTCAAGAGCGTGTGGGATATCACAATAAGACGTTTAAGATGTATAAATTCCGTACCATGCGTCAGCAGACGGATGAGGAGGAAAAAAGCGGATGGACGAAGAAAGGCGATCCTAGAGTTACGCCGATTGGAAAGTTTTTAAGAAAAACAAGTCTGGATGAACTGCCTCAGTTATTTAATGTGCTGGCAGGAGATATGTCGCTGATCGGACCTCGACCAGAGCGTCCGCAGTTTGTGGAGGAATTTAAGGAGGAGATTCCCCGCTATATGATTAAGCATCAAGTGCGTCCCGGCATGACCGGTTGGGCGCAGATCAATGGTTATCGGGGTAATTCTTCAATATGGAAGCGTATTGATTTTGATTTGTTTTATATTGAGAATTGGACATTGTTTTTAGACATTAAAATTTTGTTTTTGACGTTATTTAAGGGATTTATTAATAAAAATGCATATTAAATGCAGCTAAGTAGAAAGGAAAGACAGGCATTATGGGAAACGGAAGCAAGCGGCGGGAGGATACGGAAAGAGGCAATTCCCATCCGCGAAAAATGTCAGCTAAGGCAAAGGCAAGAAAGAGAAGGAATCGTATCCTTCTTATTGTAGGAGAGTTATTTATTCTGGCAGTTTTGGGTGTAGTCTTATATGCTGTAACAAGGGTGGATGAAATAGAAAAGGTCAATATCACCGTTTCAGTGAATGAGGGAATAGATGATTATATTGCCCAATTGCCTACTACAGAAGATGGAACAGCGGGGAAAGGTTATTTAAATGTTGCATTATTTGGTGTCGATTCCAGAGAAGGAGCCTTATCTGCCAATACCCGTACCGATACGATTATTATTGCGTCCATTAATCAGGATACAGGAGAGGTGAAGCTGGTCAGTGTATATAGAGATACGTATCTGAATGTTGGCAATGACAGTTATAATAAATGCAACAGCGCCTATATGAGAGGTGGTCCGGAACAGGCGATTGCTATGTTGAATATGAATCTGGATCTGAATATTGAAAATTATGTTACAGTAGGATTTAAGGGACTGATTGACTGTATTGATTCCTTGGGTGGTGTTCAGATTGATGTACAGAGCAATGAGATCGGCTACCTGAACGATTATCAGATCAGTATGGTTGGAAAGTCGGACGATGGAATCCATTTTTATGCAAACGAGGGTATTGACTATACGCCGGTGACCAATTCGGGTGTTCAGATTTTAAATGGATTGCAGGCAACAGCTTATTGCCGTATCCGTTATATCGGTAATGACTTTGCGCGTACCCAGCGCCAGAGAACAGTAATCTCTCAGATGATGGAGCAGGCAAAGAATATCAATATACCAACATTGACAAAGATCGCAGAGAATACGTTCCCGAATGTGGCTACCTCCTTTGATCTGAATATGATCCTTTCTACGGTGTCGGATATTGGAAACTATGAGATCGTTGCGACTCAGGGATTTCCTTTTGATGATCACAGAGGCGGTGGTACGATTGGAGGAAAGGGTAGTTGTGTTGTGCCCACCAATCTTGTGGAAAATGTCTCGGAACTGCATGAATTTTTATTCGGTGTGGAAAACTATCAGCCCTCCGCTACGGTACAGGAATGTAGTGACCGTATATATCAAGATACTGCTCCTTATATCGGATATTAACTGTTATTGCGATGCGATACTTGGGGTGGTGTTTCCGGATGCGATAAAAACTTGAGAAATTAGATAGATTCACTATCGTATAAATATTAAAAATGTGGTACAATAAAAAGGAACCGGGTGCGGACCGGTTCCTTTTTGAACTTAAAAGAGAGGCTGCTTAGATTGAAAAAAAGATTGATATCTTATTTTCAATCTGATCGCAGATGAGAAAACCCCTGCGCGGATTTCTCATCGCGTGTCATCGTAGTAAAACTGCTCTGACATGGAGGAATAATATGAAGACGGTGGATGTGATCATTCCTACTTACAAACCTACCGGAAAATTAAAAAAGATCATATCGATGCTGGAGAGGCAGACTTATCCGGTGTCGCATATTATATTGGTCAATACTGAGGAAAAATATTTTAACACATTCTTTTATGGCAGTACTTTTTTGGAGCAGTATCATAACCTGATCATCCGCCATATTTCTAAATATGAATTTGACCACGGCGGTACGCGTAGAATGGCTGTCGGATTATCTCATGCGGATTACTTTATCTGTATGACAGATGACGCTGTGCCGGAGGATAAATATCTGGTACAAAATCTGCTGTCGCCGTTGCTGGAAGGTAAGGCAGCGGTTTCTTACGGAAGACAGCTTGCGGGAATGCATTGTTCTGAAATGGAGTATTTTACCAGAAAGTTTAATTATCCTAAAGAATCCAAGATCAAGACAAAGAAAAATATTGAAGATATGGGAATTAAAGCTTTTTTCTGTTCCAATGTATGCGCTGCCTATGACAGGCAGATTTATGATAAACTGGGCGGATTTATTAAACACACAATATTTAATGAGGATATGATCTTTGCCTATCAGGTTCTGATGTCGAATTATGCCATTGCGTATGAGGCGGACGCAAGAGTGGTTCATTATCACCGTTATTCCAATCTGCAGCAGCTAAAGCGTAATTTTGATCTTGGCGTATCACAGGCGGACCATCCGGAAATCTTTGGAAAGATATCGTCCTCTGCAGAAGGAAAAAAGCTGGTATTTGAGACGGCTGCTTTTCTAAAAAAAAGCAAAAAGGCAGGTCAGATTCCCGGATTGTATCTCACCAGTTTTTATAAATACCTGGGATACCGTCTTGGAAAGGCATACAAAAAACTTCCCAGACCGCTGGTCAGAAAGCTTACCATGAATGAATGCTACTGGAAAAAAGAAGCCTAATGGAAACATAGATTATCAATCTTTTTTTCAAAAATTTTTCACAAATTCGATCTACAATAATATTGTAAATTGAATTTGTGAAATTAACGGTATAGGGAGGCACATGATTTATGAAAACATTTCAAAAAATCGTTTTATCCTGTCTTTGTGGGATATTGTTTGGATCCTTTGCTGCAGTTTCCTTTTTTGTAGTCAGAGAGATCGGCGTTACGACGGGATTATTGGAAGAAAGTACCGGTCAGCAGACATCAGAACCGCAATATTTGGAAGAGTCGGTTGTCGTACAGTCATCTGATACGGTGGAAGATAAGACAGAACAGGAACTGATGATTCCTGTGCTTTATACGGTAAAAACGGATGTAACAGAAGTAGTGGATGAGGTGATGCCCGCTATCGTTTCAATCACCAATCATTTGACCTATAATTATTACTATTATACAAGGAATGCGGATGCAAGCGGCTCGGGTATTATTATAGACTCTAATGAAAGCGAGCTGCTGGTGGTAACCAACTACCATGTGATAGAGGACAATAACGGGATTACGGTGACATTTGCGGACGGAACGGATGTGGCGGCGCAGGTAAAAGGAACGGATGCCACCAGAGATCTGGCGATTATCGCGGTCAAGATCGAAGATTTGGATCAAGGGACTTTGGAGACGATCGCAATTGCTAAGATGGGAGATTCCGATTCCTTAAAGGTAGGCGAGCCCGTGATTGCCATCGGCAATGCCCTTGGCTATGGACAGTCCGTGACGACCGGCGTTGTCAGTGCCTTAGACCGTGAGATGAATATGGATAACGTCAGCGGCACATTTATACAGACGGATGCCGCAATCAATCCGGGCAACTCCGGAGGCGCGCTTTTGAATATCAATGGTGAAGTGATTGGTATCAATTCCAATAAGATCGGCGGTAGTACCGTGGAAGGTATGGGATATGCTATACCAATCTCAGCAGCGAAACCGATCATCGAGGAACTTTCCTTAAAGGAGACCAGAGAACTGCTTCCGGAAGAGGAACAGGGATATCTTGGGATCAGCGGCGCTACGACTACGGCACAGGAGATCATGTATTATGGTTATCCTGAAGGCGTTTATGTGGCGAAGGTTTTTGAAGATACAGCTGCAGAAAAAGCCGGAGTGCAGCAGGGAGATTTTATTGTTTCCTTTGACGGGGAGACCATTAAGTCCATGCAGAGTTTGGCAAATAAGCTGTGTTATTATGCGGCGGGTTCTACCGTAGAGATAGAAGTTATGAGGCAGACTGCCCGTGGATATCAGCAGATAACGCTGGAGGTCACTCTTGGCAGCAAGCTTGATATGGATACGGAGTAAACTGCTCCATGAAGCGTGCGTATGGACATTCAGAAGGGCTTTTGTCCGGCGCTGCAGAGAATAGATAGAGAGGGAACTGAGGATGGGAGATAATGTGAACAAAAATGACGGCGGCGAGTATGAAGAGTTTTGCATGATGTGCCGACGTCCGGAAAGTCTGGCGGGGAAAATGCTGCACCTGCCGGGCAATATCCATGTATGCAGTCATTGTATGGATTCGATGACAAAATTGATTGATGAGAATTACGGTGATGTCTTAAGCAGCGCAATGACGAATCCGTCAGCATTCATGCGGATCACGCCTATGAATCCGACGGCGGATCCGTCTGCCGTGAATGGGACGGCAGACGACGGTATAGTAAAAGAGGCGGGAGTGACCGATTTGACTGCGACAGAAGTGGAAGATCCGAAAGCGCCGACAGAGACACCCGATCAAGAATCTGCGCCGCAGGACACCGTGAAGAAAGCGATTCCGAGATTTAGCTTTATCAATCTGGCAGATATGTCGGGAGATTTTGGATTTCCCGGGAGAGCTAAGGTCAAAAAACGATCCAAGGGAGACAGGAAACCACTGCTTGCGTTAGAAGATATTCCGGCACCGCATAAGATCAAGGCGATGCTGGACGAGTATGTGGTGGGACAGGAGCATGCGAAGAAGGTTATGTCTGTAGCCGTTTATAATCACTATAAACGTGTTGCTACGGGAACGACAGAGGAAATCAAGATCGAGAAATCCAATATGCTGATGATTGGACCTACCGGAAGCGGAAAGACCTATCTGGTAAAGACGTTGGCAAGGCTTTTAGACGTGCCTCTGGCAATTACGGACGCCACCAGTCTGACAGAAGCGGGATATATCGGCGATGATATCGAAAGTGTTGTCAGCAAGCTCCTGACGTCAGCGGACAATGATGTCGATAAGGCGGAACAGGGAATCATCTTTATTGATGAAATTGATAAAATTGCAAAAAAGAAGGAGACCCACTCCAGAGACGTCAGCGGAGAATCCGTTCAGCAGGGAATGTTGAAACTGCTGGAAGGCGCCGATATTGAAGTACCCATCGGCGCGTCTTCTAAAAACGCTATGGTGCCAACAACGACGATCAATACCTCGAATATTTTGTTTATCTGTGGCGGTGCGTTTCCGGGTTTGGAAGAGATCATTGAGGATAGGATCAATAAGCAGACTTCCATTGGGTTTAATGCCGAATTAAAGGGTAAATTTAATAAAGATAAGAACATTCTGAGTAAGGTGACGACGGAGGATATCCGTAAGTATGGTATGATTCCGGAATTTGTGGGGCGTCTGCCGATGATTTATACACTGGAAGGACTGGATAAGGAGATGCTGGTACAGATCTTAAAAGAACCAAAAAATGCCATTTTGAAACAGTATCAGAAACTTTTGGAGTTGGATGAGGTCAAGCTTTGCTTTGATGAGGACGCTTTGGAGATGATTGCTGAAAAAGCAATGGAGAGGGAGACAGGAGCAAGGGCGCTGCGTTCTATCATCGATGAATTTATGCTGGATATCATGTATGAGATACCGAAAGACGACAATATTGGCTGCGTGACGATCACGAAAGCGTATATTGAAGGCAAAGGAGCGCCGTTGATCGAGTTGAGAGCTTAGATCGTAAAGTCACGACAAAGGAAACCTAATGCATCGTTCTGCATAGTATAAAGAAAAGACTTGCAGGACGGTGCATTTTGACTTGTAAGGAAAAAATCCTATCGGAGGATTATCTTGATATCATAGAAGTAAACATAGATCAGAGCGACCTGTCCATGGGATTTATGGACTATTGTATACAGAATGTCACGGATAATATCAGCAATATTTATATCAGTCTGGATGAGGTAAAGGATATTTTTCCTGCGGCGGAACAGTTTTCTATTTTGCCGAATTGTTATGGAATCGTTTCCGATAACAATATCAACAGAGTTTCCAGAGAGCCTTTTAATTATCTGCCCTTAAGTGACACAGGGATCCTGAGTATCCAGAAAGAACCCCTTGGTCTGACAGGACAGAAGGTCTTGGTTGCCATCCTTGACACAGGGATCGATTATCAGAATCCCTTGTTTCGGAATGAAGACGGGACGACTAGGATCCGCGCCATCTGGGATCAGACCATACAGACCGGAAGACTACCGAACCGATTTGATTACGGGACGGAATATACTATGGCAGAGATTAATGATGCCCTGACCCGTGAGAACCCGTTGGAGTACGTTGCTTCCGTGGATGAGATCGGACATGGAAGCACGCTGGCTTCCGTGATGGCGGGGAACGGCAGGGTATTGGATACCATATATACAAGTCCTGCGCCGGACGCAGAGATTCTGGTGGTAAAATTAAAGCAGGCGAAGACATATTTGAGAAAACTGTATCTGATTCCGGATGAGGTGCCGTGCTATCAGGAGAATGATATTATGGCAGCCATTTCCTATGTCAGAAGTTTTGTTGAAATAACCAGACAGCCGGTGGTGGTATGTCTGGGACTAGGAAGCAGTATGGGAAATCACGCGGGGAATACGGCACTCAGTTCCATGATATCCGAGACATCAAATATCCGTAATTTCTGTATCGTATCCTGCGGAGGAGATGAAGGAAACGCGAGACATCATTATGCCGGGGAATCGCTTGCCGGAGATAATTCTCAGAAGGAAATGGAACTATTTGTGGAAGAGGGCAGCAAAGGATTTTTTCTAGAATTCTGGGCGGAGGAGCCCGGTGTATTTCAGATCGCTGTTAAATCTCCGGCAGGAGAAACTACGGGGATGATCAATAATAAAAATGGGACGGATCTCACTTATTCTTATGTTTATGGCGATAGTCAGTTACAGGTCAACTATGTGCTGGCGGAGGATTATTCCGGCTGGCAGGGGGTTTTCATCCGAATGATCAGACCTACGGCGGGGATCTGGACGATTCAGGTATTGCCACAGGATGTGGGGATCGATCTGCAATACCATATGTGGCTGCCAATCAGCGCTTTTCTGCAGGATCAGGCATATTTTATTCGGTCGTCGCCTTATGAGACGTTGACATCGCCGGTTCCATACCGGGGGATCATCGTGGTATCCGGATATAATAATTACGAAAACAGCGTTTATCTGAACTCCTCCAGAGGATTTACTGCAGATGACCGTATCTATCCAGATCTGTGCGCGCCGGCGGTCGGCTATACTACGCCATATGGGGTGGTAAATGGCACGGATTTCGCAGCGGCACTGACAGCGGGAGCAGTCGCGCAGATCTTTCAATGGGGCGTCATAATGAAAAAAGATATTTATCTTGATGATAAAGAAATACGCAATTATCTGATCCGTGGTACGACAAAACGCCGGGACACCGTATATCCGGATCGTATGATGGGGTACGGTCTGCTCAATCTCGTGGGAACCTATGAGAAAATTGCAGGGTATTAATAAAAAAGGTGATTATTTCAAGGTGATCAGGGTTCCCGCATTTTCTTTCAGCGCATCCTGAACCCGGTCTAAGGAAGTGATCAATACGCTTCCTTCCGGAACTGCTTCCAGATAAGTGATGGCAGCTTCGATCTTTGGCTGCATATTGGTCAGACCAAACTGACCTGTCTCGATCAATTCCTTGGCTTCGCAGACGGTCATATGGCGGATCGGTGTTTGCGCTGCTGTTTCAAAATCACGATAGACACATTCTACGGAGGTCAATATGATCAGTTGGTCTGAGGAGAGATCGGCGGCCAGTTTTCCAGCGATGCTGTCTTTTTCGATGACTGCGGACGCGCCTTTTAAGATATGGTTCTGTTCGATGACAGGGATACCGCCGCCTCCACAGGCAATGACAATCTGACCGGCATCAACCAGTGTGCGTATCGTATCCAGCTCGACGATGCCGATAGGCTTTGGAGCAGCTACCACACGACGGTATCCTTTGCCTGGTGATTCCTGGACATAGTTTCCCTTTTTTATCTCCAGTTCAGCGTCCTCTTTGGACATATAGATACCGATGACCTTTTTCGGCTCATAAAATGCATCGTCATAGGGATCCACTGTTACCTGTGTCAGGATGGTAGCGATCGGTTTCGCAATGCCTCTGCATAATAATTCAGAACGAAGTGTATTCTGGATGTCATAGCCGATGTACCCCTGACTCATTGCGGAGCAGACGCACATAGGCGCGGGCGTATAATCAGTATAGACTCTTCTAAGCTCTGTCATAGCTTTATGGATCATACTGACCTGACGGCCATTGGAATGAGTGATGGTCAGATGATAATCCTGTTCTATCAGATCGGCGAGTACCTTTGCCGTTTTTTTGACAGCGCCCTGTTGTTCTAAGATCGTATAGCCGAGAGCTTCATGACCGAGTGAAACGACGACGTTCTTTTTTTTCATATTAGTAACCATGCCTTTCCGTAACCTGCGAATCTTAATGCACTTTAGTGCTATGCCGCGGGCACATTATTTTCATTTCTGCCTCGACGCCAGAAAAGGCACAGGCATTTACTGTGAACAGTATAACAAAAAAAAAAGAAAGAATCTACTAGACATTAAAAAAATAATGTGTTATAGTTTCACTTACACATCTTAAGATCATACATTATATTTAGTCGGGAAATCTGTATATGACGTTACCCTCTGTATTATTATGAAGGAGGATGAAGGTCATGAAAACAGCAAAAAGAAAATTTTATCAAACACTACTTGCATTGAGTCTTATTGTTCTACAATGTACGATGTCCGTTCATGCGGGTGAACTGGTACAGTCAGAGGAGTCTGTTTCTGTAACATTGTACCATGAACACACACAGACTGACTGCTGGAGTCAGAAATGGGTTCCGTGCGGCGGCATATGGCATAGTTATTTTGAAGAGTATGTGGGAACTACCGTATATATATGTTCCAATCAATACAGTACGATAACCAGCAATGGAGTGGTACTGTCAACGATACATAGCGGATGGAATTATCAGGAGCATACAGGTGCGCATGATGGCGAGTATATAAACTATAGGAGCTGCGATCAGACTGTAGCTGGCACATTTACGGTTACAAAAGTATTATCTGGGATTGGAGATGTGGGGGAAAAATCTTCTGAAGGATCTGCACCGGCAGAATTGGTTGCCAGCGTTACTAGTGAGGGAACGGGCGTATCCGATGTATCGTTTTGCTGGAAATATCCTGATCGGAGCGTGATTGAAGGAGAACGGGTGACGATATCGCAGAATGGTGTATATTGTGCCACGCTTAACTGGCGAGACACAAAAACAGGGGTTTACCATACGGAAACGATTGATTATGTGGAGATTTCCAATCCGATTTTACTGGTCTTTCAGAGTGGGAATAAGGTGCTTGACGAAATAGAAGTATTCTATGGTGATCCCTTACCAAATATTGAGATCCCGGTAAAGGAAGGATATGATTTTAAGGGATACTATGTTGGTTTTACGGAAGAAGGAGAAAGCGATGAAGAAAATGGGAATGCCAAGGCATGGTATGATGAGAAGGGTAATCCTGACGAATCCATAACGCTTACGGGCAGTGCATTGAAAGAGGCCCTTACAGCAAAATGGGAAGCCAGATCTTATAGCGTATATTACGGAGAAGATAAAGATGGGGATGGAAAAGGGGATTATGAACTTCATGTAACTTATGGGAAAGAGTACGGTCCGGTCGAAATTGACGCGGAGCAAAGGAATGGATACATTTTCGATGGATATTATCTGGGTGATGAACAGGTTTTTGATTCGGACGGCAATGCCACGGGTGTCTGGCACTGGGATGAGGAAGGCAATATTATCTTAGAGGCTGTTTATCATAAGAAACCGGAAGCTTCATCTGATCAAGGAAATCAAGGAGCTCATGGAGACGGAGAGAGGGAAGATGATGGAATGGTACCGGCATTATCTGGTCACGTATCAGACAATTCCGATCTGGATAATAACACATCAAGTAATAACACATCAAGTAATAATACATTAAGCAATAACATATCAAATAATAACATATCAGGAAATAATATATCGGGTAATGATATTACAGGTAACGAATCTCCAGACGAGAGATCTGACTCCGGACAGGAGCGCGCTGGCAGAGGTGCAGACAAAGTCAACTATGACGGAAGTGACGAAGAACATGAAGATGGGGATGGGCAACCGTTTGATGTCAGCATATCTTCGAATCAAGACAGCAGCGCGTTTGATGTGGGTGCAGATGAGAGTATTGTGGCACAGGAGACGGTTTCCCATCGGATATCAGAAAATATGGCACCCAAAGGAACGACGGAGACGGGGATGCTTTGGAACAGTTCCGCGGCTGTCAGAGTCATTGAAGTGACCGGTATTACGGCAAGTACTTTAGGACTGGCATATTTAATTGCCTGGATGATTATTGCCAAGGCTTCTCTTGCAGAACTCTATTCTGTCCGTGCTGATGGAAGTAAGCGCCGTCTGGGGGCTGTATTGATTCTGCATGGAGAAAATGCATTTCATACCCATATCAAAGACCGGATGTTGGAGAAAGGAGAGACAGGAAGGTATGAGATTGTATTTAGGAAACAGTTTGCCGTAAAGCATGCCAATCTGGATATTATTATTCACTGTCGGGGAAGAGAGATTTCAGAAGTAATCAGACCGGATATTGGTTTCTATATAGAATAGGCTTGCGGAGCAGAAAGAAAAAATGTAAAATGTATGCGTAGGAGAATTAGCGTGAGAAGAAGTTCTAAATGTGTAGTGTGAAACTTCTTCTCACGAATTATGGAGGCTGAATATGATCCATATTTTTCGATTGGAAAGATCTGCTAAGGATATTACGGAATACATTATCAAACGACTTGCTATCGTTTGTGAAGATATTAATGCCAAAGATGCGGAAAGCGTAGCTTACCTTACCATTTTGTATCAGCGTGTTTTGGAGGATCGTCGTATTGCTCCTGAAGAACGCGGTCTGATGCATATACTGGATAAACTGGAGGAGGATTTGATGTATGACCGCCGAATCTTTGCTGCGCGGGCAGAGTTTATTTTGGATTTTCTGGAGGCGGATCTGCTAAGGTGTGCTTTGCTGAGCTGTAACAATAAAACAGAGGTGATAACCTTAGGACGGGTGCGCTGGCTGAAAAAAACCTATTTTTCCGGTGAGAAGGAAAAGAAAACGGCAGAAAGGCTGACACCCGGAACATTAAAGCGGTATGTAGACCAGTATGTGATTGGTCAGGAGGCTGCCAAAAAGGCGGTGGCGGTAGCGGTATACCGTCATGATAAGATGGTAAAACATCCGGGAGAAAAATTTGCCGCCAATGTGGTATTGCTGATTGGACCAAGCGGCTGTGGAAAAACGGAGATTATGAGAAGGATTCAGGAGGTCACGGAGTATCCGGTCATCTGCACGGATGTTTCTTCTTTGGGGGCGTCGCAGTATCGTGGAAGACATAAAGAGGATCTGCTGATCTCCTTGTGGGAAAAGTCCGGAAGGAAAAAGGCGCAGGCGGAGCATGGTATTATATTTATGGATGAATTTGATAAGGTGCTGCAGCCCGTATTTTCCGAACGGGGCATCAATGTCCATGATGACGTCCAGTCCCAGCTGCTTACTATGTTAGAGGGAAGCGATGTGGAACTGAAAGTCAATGGCAGGGTTTTTACAATGAATACTTCTCATATTTTATTTATACTTGCCGGCGCGTTTCAGGGAATTGAGGAATGTGTCCGTGAGAGCAAGGTGAAAGAGGAGCAGCAGTCAGGATTTATAGGATTTAACAATCCTTTGATGAGCGAGATAGATGTAGGTTTCAGTAGGAATAATATTACTCATGAAGTATTGATGAAATATGGTATGAAACGGGAGCTGGCGGGAAGGATCAGCGAGATTGCTGTATTAAATCCATTAAAAAGAGAGGATATGATCAGGATATTGACGGTTCCCAAAGATAATCTGATTGAACGGTATGCCAGAGAGATCCGGCTTGCCTGTGGAGCGGATTTGGTATTTACGGAAGAAGCGTTGGAAAAGATTGCGGATATAGCGATTGCGGAGGAGACAGGGGCAAGGGCGCTACATCAGATCGTAAGGCGGGCTGTCAGACAATGTTTGTATGAAGCACCGGGATTAAAAGGAGTCAGCAGTATTACGATCACAGGGGAAGTTGTATCAGGAGAAAAAGATCCGGTTTTTTGTATGGCAAAAGACGCGGCAGATTGGAAAGCAGGAGAGTGGGATGAGGAAGCTTTTTGAAAAATGTAATGATAAGACATATGATCTGTATTTGAAAAGATCCATGGTGTTATATCAGAAGCAAATTCAACCGTTTACCAATAGTATGGTGATTTATGCCTATCTGTCTGTGGTGATCCACTATATATTTGTATCGCGGGATAAGGATGAACAGGTATTGGAAAGCGTGATGAAGCTCTTGGGAGCATCCTATGAAGACGGAAACAGACAGGCTCCTTTTTGGGCGATATTAAATCGGGAAGCCGAGGAATATGCGGATGATCTGCTGTTGGTTAATGGCACCAGACTGGAAAAGGTTGTCTCCAATGAGGATATTGATGAATGTTTTGATTTTTTGGAATGGGCAGTCGAGCAGGAAACTGATGAGGAAAAAAGGTATCTGCAGCTTGGGGAGATAGCGGTCAATAAGATCCAGTTTTTTAAAGACGGACGAAAGAGACTGGAAATGAAACGGAGGGAAACAAGAGGCGTAAGGGAGAAAGATCCTCGTTTTATTAAAAAATGCAGCAAATTTCTGCAGGAATATACTCCGAACCGGATCAAAGCATATCTTGATCGTTATGTGGTCGGACAGGATGCTGCGAAGATCAGTATCAGTGCAGCGGTCTATAATCATTATCAGAGGATACTGCATCCGGAGGAAGATCTGGTGAAATCCAATGTCATATTGATTGGACCTACCGGCTGTGGTAAGACGGAACTGATCCGCAGGATAGAGGAGTTGGTTAATGTTCCTGTTGTTATTTCCGATTTCAGCGGTATTGTTGCAACCCCATGGAGAGGGAGAAATAAAGAAGAAGCGTTGCTGAATCTGTATCTGAAGGCCGATAAGAGCATGGAGGCGGCAGAGCATGGAATCGTTTTTTTTGATGAATTTGATAAGATGATACCGGTTAGAAATAAAAGTATGGGGATGGATATTAATCAGGAACTTCAGGGGCAGATGCTCGGAATGATGGAAGGTACGATGATAGATGTCCCTTATATGAATGGTTCTGGAAATGACACCGTACTTCGGATGGATACACGGAATATTTTGTTTATATGTGCAGGCGCATTTGAGGGACTGGAAAAGATTGTCAGAAAAGATCTTCAGAAGGAAGGAAGTCTGGGATTTCACAGTAGCCTGATTGACCAGTCGGGAATTGAGGTTAGTGAAGATAATATTAAAGTGAAGCATTTGATGGAGTATGGGATGAAACCGGAGCTTGCCGGACGTCTGGGGGCGGTCTCGGTATTGCATGGACTGAATAGGGAAATGATGAAAAAAGTTTTGACGGAACCG
Source organism: Lachnospiraceae bacterium (assembly GCA_029062895.1). Taxonomy (GTDB): domain Bacteria; phylum Bacillota; class Clostridia; order Lachnospirales; family Lachnospiraceae; genus NK4A136. Next base: position 12,030 of record JAIDPF010000027.1, on the reverse strand, counting down.
GAGGACAGCATCATTGCCAGATACCAGAGGGAATTTGATCATGAGAATCATATTCGGTTGGAATTTACGGAGGAAGCCATCGACGTTATTGTAGATAAGGTCTCTAAACTCAGTATCGGGGCCAGAGGATTAAATGCTGTTATCCATGAGATTTTAGAGGATGCGTTATTTGAAGTACCGGGGATGGATGGCGTCAGGCAGGTAACGATCACCGGTGCCGCAGCGGCACTGGAGGAGGCGCCGGAGTATACGATAGAGAGGTAGAAGCAAAAGATGGGGAAATTACAAAAGGCAGTGCTGATCAGAACCGTTGTTCCGATTATGCTAATGGGAATCGTTATTGCGCTATTTGCAAGCAATCGTTATGAAAAAATGCTGTATGAACAGATGAAGCCTATGTTAAGTATGACGGCATCTTCTGTGATGGCAGTTTATGACGAACTGTACGAAGGGGATTATGTGCTGATAGGAGACGGGCAGTTTTCTCTATATAAAGGAGAACAGGAACTGACCGGTGATTTTGAAATCATTGACCGGCTCTCTGCAGAAGCGGGTGTAGAGATTACTTTATTTTATAAGGATGCAAGGATCCTAACGACGTTAAAGGATGCGGAAGGCGAGCGGTATGTAGCTACGGGAGTAAACAGCGTTATTTATCGCGCGATAGAGAGAGACCTCCAGATCCAGTATTATAATGTAGAGATCGATGGTGTGGAATATTATGCCTGTTATGTGCCGATGATGCATTCCGATGGTACTTTGATCGGTATGATAGGGGTGGCAAGGCAGTCGGATCAGATTTCAGAGGCAGTACTGAAGACATTGGAACCTATCTGGTTGATCATATTGTGCTGTATGGTTTTAGCAGGATATATTAGCGTTAATTATACGAAGGGACTGGTAGACGGGATCCAACATATCCGCGATTTTTTGCAGCGTATGACGCGGGGTGAGCTAAATCATCTGATGAATAGCAGAATCTTAAAGAGAGAAGATGAGATCGGTGACGCCGGAAGATCCGTGGTTGCAATGCAGAAGGCAGTCCGTATTTTGGTAGAGAGAGATTCGCTGACGACATTATATAACAGACGGTACGGTACGGCAAAATTAAAAAAGATCCAGTCGCAGGCTGCTCGTAGCGGTCTGTCGTATGCGGTGGCGATGGGGGATATTGATTATTTTAAAAAGGTCAATGATACCTTCGGGCATGAGGCCGGGGATTCCGTGCTGATACGAGTGGCGGAGCAGCTAAAAAGGGCGGTTGTAGGTAAGGGCTTTGCCTGCCGCTGGGGCGGTGAGGAGTTTTTAATTGTCTTGGAAGGACTTGACCGGAAAGAGGTACTGGAAACGCTGACGCAGATGCTTCAAAATATCCGAAGTATTGCGATTCCCTGTCAGGGACAGGAGGTCAGGGTGACGATGACAATGGGGCTTGTTGATGGTCGCTTGTCGGATGATCATGAAGAACTGATCCGTATGGCGGATGACAGGCTGTATTATGGAAAGGAACATGGAAGAAACCGGATCGTTACCAATATGGACGAAGATGCTGGGGCACTCGACATGTATGATATGGAAAACATTAGGGAGATACTTTCGCAGGCTGAGTATGATCTGTCGGAAATGTCAAAGAATCTGTATCAGTTTGAGACGGAAGATGTTGCAGAGGCTTTGGAATTGCAGCTGATGGACAGGGAGACGGAAGAAAAAGATCCAATGGAACTGAACCGGATGGTAGAAGAGATCGTCCGTAATATGGCAGAAAGATTCTTTAGAGAAATTGAGGAAGACGGGGAAGAAAAGGAAGCATCAGAGGAAAAGAAAGAGGCAGAAGAAAAGAAGACATCGGAAAGCGGAAGTGGTTCAAATGTATGAAATATATTTCGGGAATACACGCACTTAATTTGAATTGTAATCTTGACACTTGCGGCGATTGGCATCAATCAGCTATTCAATGGGAAAAGCTTGATCTTAAAGAAAGCACAGGAAGCATATGGGGAGATTACGGCATAGAAACTAATAAAAAAATTCCTGAGCATACAGAATGTTATAATGCGGCAAATCACATACGCGCATTGCTTGATTTGATTGCAGACGGTAATTTTTCTGTTGCACAAGGTATGAGAAAGGATTATATTTGTACTGACAAATATAATAATGAATTGTTTGAAAAAATTTATCAGCTTCACGATATGCCGAACTGGATAAAAATAGATAAATTTATGGAGCGTGAATATTGTGGAAAATGGCTTGATTTTAAGGAGAAGGTAAACAATGACGTTTAAAGATTGGTAGAAAGAAAAGAAGAGGAAACGATAGGTATTACCGCAGACGAGGAGAAGAGGGGCAAGTCAGAAGAAGGAGCCGGCTAAAATAGGACGGCTGAAATGACAGGAATGGAAAATGGAACAGAATCAGAAATTATTACAGGAAGAAACAAAAGAAAATAAAATGGGTATCATGCCGATACCAAGATTATTGACAGGTATGGCATTTCCCATGGTTATATCGATGCTGGTACAGGCATGCTATAACATTGTGGATAGTATTTTTGTGGCAAAGATCAAGGACGATGTCGTTGTCAGCGGTTCTGCAGGGACAGCGGCATTAAATGCGGTGGGCATGGCATTTCCGGTGCAGATGCTGCTGATTGCATTCGGAACGGGAACCTGTGTCGGTGTGAATGCGGTACTTTCCAAGGCACTTGGAGAAAAAGACCAGAAGACAGCAGATCAGGCGGCGAATAACGGGGTTTTTCTTGCGGGCTGTAATTTTATCCTGTTCCTGATTATTGGGATATTCTTTTCGGGATTTTTGATTCGTATGCAGGGAGGGGAAGGACTAACACTGACCTATGGCACCCAGTATCTGACGATTGTCTGCGCTTGTTCTTTTGGTGTATATACTCAGTTTATTTTTGAACGGTTGCTGCAGTCTACGGGAAGGACGGTTTATAGTATGATTACGCAGCTGACAGGTGCGGTAATCAATATTGTGCTGGATCCGATCTTTATTTTTGGGCTGTATGGCATGCCAGAAATGAAGGTGGCCGGAGCGGCACTGGCGACAGTGATCGGACAGATTTGTGCCGCGATTCTGGCTATCCTATTAAATGCAAAGAAGAATACGGATGTTCATGTGAATTTTAGGGGATTTCGACCGAATTTAAAGATGATAGCAAGGGTTTATCAGGTGGGATTTCCCTCTATCGTCATGCAGGCAATCGGTTCTGTTATGACGTCTACCATGAACCGTATCCTGTCAGGACTGAATGCGGATTCCGTTGCGGTATTTACCGTATATTTTAAGCTGCAGAGCTTATTCTTTATGCCTGTGTTTGGTATCAATAACGGCATGGTGCCGATCCTTGCATATAATTATGGCGCAAGAAAGCGCAAAAGAATGGTGCAGACGATCAAGCTCAGCATGGTATATGCGTTTTTGTTTATGTTGGTAGGATTTTCCTTATTTGAGATATTTCCTGAGAAACTCCTGCGTCTTTTTGACACGGGAGATCCCAGCCTGATCATCCTCGGCGTTCCTGCGCTTCGGATCATCGGATTTCATTTTTTGGCTGCATGGTTCTGTATCATCAGCGGAACGGTATTTCAGGCACTGGGCAATGGTGTTTACAGTCTGATTGTTTCCGTTGCAAGGCAGCTGGTAGTTTTGATTCCCGTGGCGTATGTCCTGTCAAGAATTGGGGGATTGGATCTGATCTGGTGGGCATTTCCGATTGCAGAGGTGATGTCACTTTGTGTATCGGCTTATCTGCTGTTTCGTATCTATCGTAAAATTATCAGACCGATTCCGGCGTAGAAACAGGACTTTTGGCGGATCAGGAATAATCCATAATTGACATTTGACGTAACCTTTGGTAAGATACAGTGAGTGCCGGATGGCATGATATCAGCGGGTGTGGTGGAATTGGCAGACACGCCAGATTTAGGTTCTGGTGGGCGACCGTGCAGGTTCAAGTCCTGTCACCCGCATTATTTATAGCAAAATCAAGGCTTTGGAGCGTTTTGCCTGAAAGGGGAAGACGCTCTTCTGCTATATTGGATGTCGTTTTTGATATCCGTTTTGAGATTTAAATTTATAATTATTTATGATATTATTAAATGGAAATGTTATTTCCATTCAGCTAATAATAGATAACAATATAAATTTACAAGTTACCGGAGGGACGCTCAGATGGTATTAAATACAGAAAGATTGACGCTTCGCAGATGGAAGGAAGAGGATGCGGACAGTTTATATGAATATGCAAAAGATCCGGAGGTTGGACCGATCGCCGGATGGCCTCCTCATAATAATATAGAGGAAAGCTTAGATGTTATCAAGAATGTTTTTAATGGCGCTGAGTGTTATGCGATATGTGAAAAGGGCAGTGATAAGGCAATTGGCGCAGTGGAACTTAAATTAAATGGTCATACGGATATGACTGAACGGGACGATGAGTGTGAACTTGGATATTGGCTGGGAAAACCATTTTGGGGAAGGGGCTATATGCCGGAAGCTGTGAGGGAACTGATCAGACGCGGATTTGAAGATCTTGGAATGACAACCATCTGGTGCGGTTATTATGACGGAAACCAGAAGTCAAAGAGAGTACAGGAAAAGGTTGGCTTTGTATTTCATCATACCTGTAGCGAAGTTCCGGTTCCATTGTTGAATGAAATAAGAGTGGGCCATACGAATTATATGACTAAGGAGCAGTGGTTAAAATTATAAATATTTTTAGGGGAAAATTGATAGAAAGGAGTAAAAAGCGTTGGTATTATTGGTAGTAGATATTCAAAAGGGAATCACAGATGAAAGACTCTATCATTTTGATGAATTTATTAAAAATACAGTCAGGATCATAGAGACTGCCCGAAAAAACAATGTGGAAGTAATTTATATTCAGCATGACGATGGACCCGGTACCGGATTCTCTATAGGGGATGATGAATTTGAAATTGCGGATCAGGTGAAGCCGGCACAAGGCGAAAAGAGGTATATTAAAGAAACCAACAGTTGTTTTGGAAACAAAGAACTTGCCGGTTATTTGGAAGAAAAGAAGGAAGATACCTTAATGATCGTTGGTTTGCAGACCAATTTCTGTATTGACGCAACGGTCAAGTCCGCGTTTGACAGAGGATATAAGGTCGTCATACCAAAAGGAACCAACTCAACATTCGACAATGACTACATGGATAAAGAAACCACATATAAATATTATAACGAAATGATGTGGCCAAAACGATTTGCTGATTGTATTTCGGTGGAGGAAGCGGTTGCGCAGATTCTTGGGGATACGCCTATCGCATCAAAAAAGATTTAAAGGTTGCCCTCTGCACTTATATTTTTGGAAGATGGGGAAAAAGAGGGAGGCGGACATGGAAGAGAAAACGATGCCATTTTCAGGAAAAGACCTGCAAAAAATGATCATTCCGCTGTTTTTAGAGCAGCTTCTGGTAATGCTTGTGGGGATTGCGGATACGCTCGTTGTCAGTTATGCAGGGGAAGCGGCGGTATCGGGTGTTTCACTGGTCAATCAGTTTAACACGATTTTTATTTACCTGTTCACTGCGCTGGCATCTGGGGGAGCTGTTGTGATCAGCCAGTATATTGGCAGAAAGGATTCTAAAAGTGCGGGAAAGTCAGCAAGCCAGCTTCTGATGTTTGGAACGGTCTTTTCTATACTGATTGCAGTAGTGGTACTGGCTGGAAATAAAGGGATGCTCCGGCTGCTTTTTGGCAAGGTGGAGGATTCTGTCATGGATGCCTGTGTCACATATCTGAAGTTTTCAGCCTATTCTTATCCGGCGCTTGCAATCTATAATTCCGGTGCGGCGGTTTACCGGAGCCTTGGAAAAACAAATGTAACCATGTATATCTCTGTGTTGTCAAATATTATTAACGTGGTCGGTAATGTGATCGGCGTATTTGTACTTCAAGCTGGGGTGGCCGGTGTGGCATGGCCGTCCTTGATTGCGAGGACATTTTCTGCTGTTGCCATTACAGTTCTGTGTTTTCGAAAAAAGAATGAAGTGGCCTACACTGCAGGTTGGATTTGCAAATGGGATACTGATTGTTTGAAACAGATATGGAATGTTGCCATACCAAACGGGGTGGAAAATGGGATTTTTCAATTAGTGAAAGTAGCGCTCAGCAGTATTGTTGCGCTCTTTGGTACTTATCAGATTGCGGCAAACGGCGTGGCGCAAAGCATCTGGTCTTTGGCGGCGTTGGCAGGTGTGGCAATGGGACCTGCCTTTATCACCGTGATTGGGCAGTGTATGGGAAATAAGGATACAGAGGCGGCAGCCTATTATCTTACAAAATTATCAAAGATAACGCTTTTGCTGTCCTCGGTATGGAATTTGCTGATATTTCTGTTTACGCCCTTATTTCTGCGGTTCTATGCGTTGGAGCCGCAGACAAAACAACTTGTGATCTGGCTGGTACTGATCCATAACATATTCAATGCAGTTGCATTTCCTTTTTCCGGTGCGCTTAGCAATGGACTCCGGGCAGCAGGGGATGTAAAATTCACGATGTATGTTTCGGTTCTGTCCACGATTGCAGGACGGTTGTATTTATCGTATCTGCTGGGAATAGTTCTTGACATGGGCGTGATAGGGATTGCCATTGCCATGGTCTGCGACTGGGTAATCCGTGCGGTTATTTTTATCTGGCGTCAGAAATCGGGAAAATGGAAAGCGTTTCAAGTTATTTGATGAAAAGAATTGCCTATTTTTGACGGTAGCCTATAGGGCGCAAAGTGTTGTCAAGAAAAATTTGCTATGCTAAAATATTAGCAAAAGTCCATTGAGGGAAGAATCATTATGAAAGAGAAAAATAAAACGTTGTGGCCTTTGGGCATTTTCAATGTATTTTATGTATTTTCTGTTTTTATCCTCATTTGTATCGTTTGGCTTGGGCTTATGGGGCTCATGGAATTGAATATTTTGACTGGTGTATTTGGGTATGCTATCCTGCTTACTACCCTGAATGCTGTGCTCTATCTTCCTCCTCTTTCCTGCATTTGGGGAATTGTTCAGGGAGTACGCTGTTGGAAAAGTGCCTGTGGAGTGAAAAGGGTCGATGGGCTAGTCTGTTTCATACTTTCGATGATTGGATTTTTGCTGTTTGCAGTGGTGATGGCTTTTCTGATGAATGTTTCTGTATAAATATATTTTCATAGACCTTGTTTGGAAAAGAGGAGGATGGAAATGAAAAAAGTGATAGCGGTCATTGCGTTTGTGGCGATTGCGATGCTGTCAGGCGGTATCGTTTCAGTTTATGCAATGAATAAAAGTTCAGTGGAAATCAATGACGCGCCGCAAGTGGAGATTGCGGACGCGCTACAAGCCGGAAATGAGAAGACGGCGCAGGCAGATGAGATGACATCTTCCTGCGGGGTAGCGGGTTGCCCGCAGAACGGGGAGTGCCTCTACAGTTCTTGTGGAAATGAGGGCTGCCCACAGAACGGAGAGTGCAGCTACGGCTCTTGTGGAAATGAAGACTGTCCACAGAGTGGAGAGAACAGCTACGGCTTTTGTGGAATTGACGGTTGCACCCAAATCGGAGAACACAGCCATGACATATGCAGTATAGCAGGGTGTACGGAAACAGGAGTGCATATGCACAATGGGGAATACTGTTATCCACATAGTGCGGATGATGGGCACGCATACCATAATTGCGGAGTAGCGGACTGTACAGAGGTGGAGAGTCATACGCACAATTCCTGCGGAGTAGCAGGCTGCACGCAGATCGGAGAACATAGTCATGGAGGAAACAGTGGAGGTCATCATCACTCTGGTCATGGAGGTGGACATCATTAAGGGGCAATTGTATGTCTGTGGCTAAGGCAGTAGAAATTTTGAAAACCTTGTAAACACTCTTTTAATTTTATTCCATTGTGCTATAATATTATGGAAACGCTAAGGAAGCGGTGATGTAATCAGCTCTTCCTTAGAAGATTATTGACAGAGGTGTTTGAAGAAACCATGCAGCCAATAGGAATTGTTACAGACAGTCATAGCGGAATTACACAGAAGATTGCTAAGACATTGGGAGTGAAGGTGCTCCCCATGCCTTTTTATGTTGGTGAAGAATGTTGCTATGAAGGGTTGGATGATATGGATGAGACCTCCGACGCCGGAGGCGCGGGGCAGGTAAATGCATCCGAAGAGAGGATTCCAACGATGTCAAGGCAGGAGTTTTTTGAGAAGATGGCTGCCGGCATGGAGATCAGCACCTCGCAGCCTTCGCCTGCAAGCGTGATGGAACTTTGGGATGAGGCGTTAAAGGAGTATGAGCAGATTGTATATATCCCCATCAGCAGCGGACTTAGCGGTTCCTGCAGTACAGCTATGATGATGGCGCAGGAGGACGATTATCAGGGCAGAGTCCATGTGGTTGACAATGGCCGGGTATCCGTTCTTTTATATCGTTCTGTTTTAGATGCTCTTGAGTTGATACAGAAAGGATACAACGCGGAAGAGATCAAGAATAAGCTGGAGGAATTCAGAGCAAAGATGTCCATCTATATTGCGGTGGAGGATCTGACGTATCTGAAAAAGGGCGGCAGGATCAGTTCCACAGCAGCATCCTTGGGGACGATCCTCAATATTAAACCGGTTTTAAAATTTGATGTCGGGACACTGGACGTTTATAAAAAATGCCGGGGAATGAAGAAAGCAAGGATAGAGATGCTGCTCGCAATGAAAAATGAGTTGGAAAATACTTTTAAAGAGTTTTATGACAGAGATGATATCTATCTTCTGGCGGCATCCAGTGCAGACAGGGAAACGACGGATTCATGGCTTTCTGAGATCAAGGAGTTCTTTCCGGGGAAGGAAGTTTTATATGGCGATCTGCCACTGGGGCTTTGCTGCCATATTGGTCCGGGAGGACTGGGGATCGGATGCTCTTGTAAGATAATATAGGAAAGATTGATTTTGTTATTATATTATTATGGATACATGTGCTAGGGAGGAAGAAAAGGATGAGTGAAAAGGCAGTAACAGAAAAGAAAGCTGGTTCAGGCGAAGCAGTCGGGATAGCGGTCAAGGTCGTATTGATTGTGATAGGTGTTTTATTAAAGCTGTATGGGGATGATGCATGGGCGGATAATATTCTTCTGCAGGCTGTTTTTTTGGTATTTGGCTTTGTCCTGCTGATCAAGGGAGCGGACTGGTTTGTGGATGGCGCCAGTAAGATCGCGGATAAATTGGGGATTCCACAGTTGATTATTGGACTGACGATTGTGGCATTCGGGACAAGCGCGCCGGAGGCGGCGGTCAGTATTACGGCGGCATTAAGCGGTGACAGCATCGACATTGCCATTGGTAATGTTTTGGGAAGTAATATTATGAATATCTTACTGATTCTGGGTATTTCAGCGATTATCTGTCCCCTTGCCGTACAGAAATCCACGAGAAACCTTGAAATTCCTTTTGTTATCGTGATCACAGCGTTTGTTCTGGTCATGGGGTATTTTGATGGGGCGTTGGGCAGAGTTGACGGTATCATCATGCTGGGACTGATGGCATGCTTTTTAATCTATCTTCTGAATATGGCGAAGAAAGGTCAGGGAGGCGCCGATGATGTGGAAGGCGCGGATGAAAATGATAAGATGTGGAAGCTGATTCTGTGGGTGCTGTTGGGAGGAATCGCTATTGTACTTGGTTCTGATGTGACGGTGTCCTCTGCAAGTTATGTGGCTAAGAGCTTTGGCATGACAGAAAAGCTGATTGGATTAACAATCGTAGCATTTGGAACATCCCTGCCGGAGCTGATTACTTCCACGATGGCGGCAGCAAAGAAGAAAGCGGATATTGCGATTGGCAATATCGTTGGAAGCAATATATTTAATATTTTGTTTGTTCTGGCGGCCGCAGCAACGATTACGCCACTGCCTTATAGGAATGAAACCACGAATTTCCTGATCGACAATATTGTAGCGTTAGTAACGGCGCTCCTGCTGTGGATCGGTGTTCTGAACAAAGACCAGAAGCTGAAACGGGGATTCGGTGTTTTAATGCTTGTGGCGTATATCGCGTATTTCGTATATCTTCTGATGATGTCATAAGATGAATAACAAATCATAGTTTTGCGACTGTATCATAACGTTATATAAAATGAACCCCATATACCGGAGGATCCGGCATATGGGGTTTGTCTTTACCTGTAGGTTTCAGATGATTTTAAATTACATGGTGCCTTTTTCAAGAGCAAGTGTTTTTGTTGTAATATCACATACCTCGGAAGGACCGTAATACTGGATTGCGCCGGGATAGGTAAATGCTGTCTCAACAGCCCATGCGTCTCTGTGTGCTGCAAAATATTTGAACGGCGCGCCGTCAAGTTCCACTAAGGCTTTGCGAATAACCGGTTTGTCTTCTCCGTTTCTTCTTTCCATGTTCATCATCTTGGTGATTGGCATGCCGCCTGCGATCCATTCGTCAGCGGGTTTGGAAAGGTTAGATACCTTGGAAAGATATCCCGTGTAACCGTAAGAGATCAGCATGAATGCATTGTAACCAAGAGAGTAGCAGTAGTCTGCGTCAAAGTTGGAAGGGAATGCACATCTTCCTTCATAACCAAAGAAGTGATGAAGCGCATTGAATTTACCTTTGTAGGTGCCCGCTTCTTTTCTCTTGGCAAGCTCGTCTTTTACAAGCGCTGAGAATAACTTTTCTGACTCGATCAGGGATACCTGAACGTTGCCGTGAGGATCTCTTTCAAGGAAGAGCTGCTGCTGAATGCCTGTAGGAAGAATGTCAAATACGGCAAATGATTCTGCAGTAAGACCGTTCTTGATAAATTCATATTTTTCATTCCAGCTGGGAAGAGCATTGAAAGTATCCGTTTTGCTTCCTGCAAGAAGTTCATTGATTTCTGCAATCAGCACTGAGAATTCAGGAACAAATTCTACGATACCTTCAGGAATAATGGCAACGCCAAAGTTGTCGCCGTTAGCTGCTCTTTTTTCTACGGAATCAGCGATATAGCCAGCGATAGAGGAAAGAGACATTTTCTTAGCAGCAACTTCTTCACCGATTAGGCAGATGTTGGGCTGTGTCTCAAGTGCGCATTCCAAAGCCACGTGGGAAGCAGAACGTCCCATAACTTTTACAAAGTGCCAGTATTTTTTCGCGGAGTTGGCGTCTCTTTCGATGTTGCCGATTACTTCAGAATAGGTTTTGGTAGCGGTATCGAAGCCGAAAGAAGCTTCAATATCTTCATTCTTTAAGTCACCGTCGATCGTCTTAGGACATCCAATCACCTGAACGCCTGTATTGTGGGCTGCCATGTATTCAGCCAAAACAGCGGCGTTTGTATTAGAATCGTCACCACCGATAATAACGATCGCTGTAAGGCCATGTTTTTTAGCCATTTCTTCTACAACGGCAAACTGGGCTTCCGTTTCCAGTTTTGTTCTGCCGGAGCCGATGATATCAAAACCGCCAGTGTTTCTGTACTGATCGATAAACGCGTCGTCAAAGATCACGTAATCATCTTCCAGAAGTCCGCTGGGACCGCCCTTGAAACCGTAAAGAACATTGTCGCTGTTAGTAGCCTTTAAGGCATCATAAAGACCTGTAATAACATTGTGTCCGCCGGGAGCCTGTCCGCCGGAAAGGATAACGCCTACAACCTGTTTTTTAGCAGGGGCTGTATTCTGTCCTTTTGCAAAGGTAATTTCTTTCTTTCCATATGTGTTAGGGAAGAGAGCTTTGATTTTGTCCTGATCTGCTACGCTTGATGTCTCAGCGCCTTCCTTAACGCAGATTTCTGCAATACCGTTTCTGAGCATTCCCGGTAGTTTGGGAGCGTACTCATATCTTGCCTTTTGAAGAGGTGAAAGATTCATTTTCAATATCTCCTTTTCCTTAAATTATATATATTTTTTCCTTACTTATAGAATATTAAAACATTTTATGAAAATAGTAAATAGCATTTAAAGATTTTTTTGTAAGGCGTTTTTTATGAGAATTATAAACCTTTTCCTAGCCATTTTTCTGTTTAAGG
>JAIDPF010000026.1 GCA_029062895.1 Lachnospiraceae bacterium | reverse complement strand
CACTAAACATAGGTATGTCAATAAAAGGATTTTGAGATTTTTAAAATTACAAAAGGCAGCCGAACGGCTGCCTGCGGTCAATTTTTAATCTCCTGATGAATCCTTAAAATTTTATAAACTAGTCTGTCTCTATATGATTTCATGAATATAAATCAACGATTCCTTTCAAATAGGTACGATACTCTTTTACCGCCGCATCCGGTGACAGAATCTTCGTCCTGTTTCCCAAACCCGCAAGCCAACCATAGAACTGACTGCTTAAGACCACATCGATCCGTACCGTAAAATGCTCCCCATCTGACTTACGGACCGGAAGTTCCTTCCCAAACCGGTCGATCACTACGCCGATCAGACTGCTGTGGCACTCCAACAAAACTGACGTCTTCGTTCCGCCAAACATTCCAAAGGCGGCATTCGTATATTCCGCAATGTCAAAATCCTGAAACAGTTCCTGTGCCCGGCGGCCGCTCTGCAAGAGTTCTATCTTCTTCATCCTGTCCACGCGGTAATGCCGGATCTCGCCAAGCTGCTCATCCACACCGATCAAATAATAATTCTCATTCTGCCATGTCAGATAGTAGGGACTGACAAGATATAATTCCCCGCCTTTCCTATATTGCAGTTCCTTACCGACGGTATATTCATAATACTGGAAGGAGATCCCCCTATTCTCTTGTATGGCCCTATGGATCATATCTACACCATAATAAACGGTCTCATTTTCCGCCTTGACACGGTTACCCACATAGACCGCCCTTTGCAGTTGTGAAGCCTCATGTCTGCCCGCCATGCCTTCCAGTTTTTTGATCAGTTCTCTCGACTTCTTCTTTGTAAGGAAACGGGAAGACTGCACCATATCCACAAGAATCTTCAGCTCCGCCAGTTCAAACTCCCTAGATGCCAGATAATAACCGCCCTCCGATCTGGATGCCAAATACTCTATATCCATACCAAACTGTCTGAGACATTCCATATCGCTGTAAATCGACTTACGCTCCGCTTTGATATCCAGCTTTTCCAGCCGTTCAATCAATGCTTTGGTCGTAATCGGATGATCAGCATCCGTATATTCTTTCAGAATCTGCGCAATATATAACAATTTTAATTTCTGGTTCTCTGATTTTGCCATATTGTCCTATGATTCTTCCGTATTCTCCTGACCGGCGGCTCCCGTCTGATCTACGCCTACAGCTTCCATCTCCATTTTGGCGTTTTTGCTTTTCTTCATGGATACCCCCAGAAAACATGCTATGAGTACAACAACAACGCTCACTCCAAAAACAATCAGATACTCCAAAAAACTATTAGTAAACGCAATCGCATTCTGTGCCATCTTATTGATTGCCCCTTTCGATAAATTTTTATTTATGTGTATTTTACAACGATTCCACAACGTCGTCAAGAAGTCCGTCGCCATCCGCAGCCGCTGTGGCAAGTCCATCACATCTCTCGTTTTCAGGATGACCGGCATGTCCTTTCACCCAGATAAAATGAACCCGGTGAGGTTCCATCGCCTTTAACAGCCTCTTCCAGAGGTCGATATTCTTCACCGGTTCATTACCACTGCGCTTCCAGCCCTTTTTGATCCACCCATCCACCCAGTGCTGGTTGAATGCATCCGTCAGATATTTGGAATCTGAATAAAGATCCACTTCACAGGATTTCGTCAATGCCTCCAGTCCTACGATCGCCGCCATTAATTCCATCCGGTTATTGGTGGTCTTTTTATACCCGGCGCTGTATTCCCGCTCGTGCAGCGTTCCCTTGGAATCCACGAATTGCAAAATAGCGCCGTATCCTCCCGGTCCATCAGGATTCCCTCTGGCAGCACCATCTGTATATATTGTTACCTTCATAACGCGCCTCCTCCCTTTTTCCTATACTTATATCATTTTTCGTTCCACAATTCTTTCCATGAGGTTTGCATAACTTGAAGTTTGAAAATAGTTGTTCCAAAAATGATTTCATTTATGATGTTAAAACAACTATTTTCAAACAAAGAGTTATGTAAGCCGGACTTAACTCTTTCGCAAATTCATCACCGGATCTTCCACTGTCCCGATCTGATAAACTCCTGCGCCATCGCTTCCGCGTCCTCTATGAGCCCTGCATCATATCCCATGACCTGCAGCAACCGGATCGCGTTTCTGGAATCCGCCCGCCCATTTAGAAGCCGGTAGCTGAACGTTACATCCTGCCCATCCACGCTCTCCGTAAAATGATAATTTTCATACCACGGCTCTAAAAGCATCGTTAATTCTATATCATGCGTAGCCGCTACACAGATGACTCCCTGTTCGGCAAGCGACTTCAATATCTGCGCCGATGCAGCAATCCGCTCCACCGTATTGGTCCCGCGCAGCACTTCATCAATAAAACACAGCACGGGAACTCCCTCTGTTTTACGCTTTTCAATAATGCGCTTCATGGCTTTGATTTCCACCATAAAATAACTGTCTCCGCCACACAGATCATCGGTCAACGCCATAGAGGAATAGATCCTGTAAAATCGGGTCTGAAACTTCTTCGCGCACGCCATATGGACGGTCTGGGCAAAAAGCTGATTAAGTGCCATAGTCTTTAAAAAGGTTGATTTTCCGGAGGCATTGGAACCGGTAAGCAGCATTGGTCCATTCATCTGGTAGCTGTTACTCACCGGATCTTTCAGCATCGGATGATACCCATCGAGTACAATCTGCTTGATATCGGAAGTTTTTGTTTCGTCATCCACAGTTATCCCCTCTCCTGTTATCTTCGTATCCGTACTTATAAATTCCGGTGTACAGTACCCCTCACCCTGCTTTAAGCATGTCCGGTAAGAACCAATGGCAATCATCGTCTCCAGATAACCGAGCGCCGTATTAAATCGGTCAATCTCCTCTTCCCTGCTCTCAATCATAGAAAGCATACTGTTTAACTGGATCAGGTCAAAATGAAATACCATGTTGACATAGTCCCGCAGGATCTCCAACGGATTACCGCTTCCTGCTTCGCCGGCAAACACAAACCGCGCCTTTTTTAAAAAGGGAAGAAATGTTTTGGTGATTTCCTTGATCTCAGACACCTGTTCCCTACAGATCTCCAAGTCGATCTGTCCTGCCGCTCTGCCGGCGGAAAACAGTCTGACAAGAAACTGTAGACCGGATAAATACGGTCGCAGCTTTCCCTTTTGATTAAAATAATGGAAGATATTATAGGAAATAACAACCATCAGCATGATCAGACCCACGCCTGTCCTCACAAACAGCAAAATCACTGACAATATCACAAGACAAAGCGGCAGCCAGACCGCCAGACCCACTTTTCTTTTTCCATATGCTTCACGTAGAAAACCAAGATATTCATATAAAGAATGTTGATCCTTCTTTCCCATCCGCATAAAGATCATCTGTAGGGAACGACGCTTGTCCTCATGCTCCATAAAATACTGGATCTCCTGTTCCCTCACCAGAAGTTCCTCCTCGCGGTCTACCGGAGTGCGAAGTATATGGTAAAGATATTCCTCTCCGGATGCCGAATAGGTATAATTCATCATGGCAAAGATCTGGTCCATGCCAAGATCGTTCCATGTAATATCATCAATGCCCTTCCCGTTATCATGCGCCCTGTAATAGGCTGGAATACACTCCATGCGCAGCAGATCATTCTTCAACGTCAGTGGTCGTCCATAATCCTTTTGCAGCCTTTTTTTGCAGTTTTTCAATGACCGCTTCTTCTCCTGCCATCCGACAATACAGACCAGCAGAAGCAGCCCCAGAAAAATACCTGCCCATACTTCAAAATTCATCTGATATCAATCTCCCATTCTGTCATTTCATCCGGCAAAGTCAGGTCCGAAGCTCTCCGGAAGCAGCTCGCTGAGTGTCCTCTTTTTATAATCCGTCTCTGACCGGGCAACGATCACCCACATCCGCTCCGGCTCGCAAAACTCCCGAAGAACCTGCCGACAGATCCCACAAGGATACGCATAAGTCAGCTCCTTATCTCTCATGCCGCCTACAATGGCAATGGCACTAAAACGGATCTCGCCTTCAATGACTGCTCGGAAAACGGCCGTTCTTTCCGCACAGTTCGTCGCGCCATAGGAAGCATTTTCAATATTGCAGCCCTGATAGACCTTTCCACTTTCCGTCAACAGCGCCGCGCCCACCAGAAAATCCGAATACGGCGCATATGCCCTTTGCCTTGCCTCCATGGCAGCGCGAATCAATTCTTTTTCTTCCATTAGGATACCCCCATTTTTCTAAATAAACAAAAAACGTTTTTATGAATTTGCTTATATTCTATCATATCCACAGTGCTAAGCTCGATTCCGCTTTGCTCCATCTCGCTCACGGGCTTCGCCCTATGCTCTCTCGCAACACCATACACCGCAAGCAAGCTTCCGGCGGTGTATGATGTTACTCGCTCGCGCACTGCTCATTGCTTTCGCGTATATTTTATCATATGGATTACCTTCCAGACAACCGTCAGAATAGAAAAGTCACGCAAAAAAATACAAGTTCCCACGGGAACCTGTATTCTCACATCTGCCATTTGTTCTTTTCGTTATCCTGCTTCCTCTATATCTGCCCCTTCTTTTTGAGAATGATTCATCTCTTCACAGAGTTCCGTCATAATTCTTCCGATTTTTTCATAATGAGAATCCTCCTGCCCCGTGACAATGTAATCACAGCTGACAGACAATGCCTGCGAAATATTATATAAAACCCATACGGAAAATCCCTTCCTCCCAGCCTCCAGATCATATAAAAACCTTGAGGAAACACCGATCTGCCTTGCAAAAACATCTCTGGAATAACTTTTTTCCACTCTTAAACGTGCGATCCGCTCCCCAATCTCTTTATAATCCATATTAATTACCACGACTTTCCTTTTGATACCATAGATTATAAGAGCAAATCTACCATAAAAATTATTTTTTGCGCCAATCCTTTTATTTATACCGCAAACCGCAAAATTGATCATAAAGAACTATCTTTTGACCAGATTTTACATTTCCGCGTTTGATATTACATAATTCACGCAAAAAAACCATATTACGTCATCTTTTTTCATATCCTTATTTTAATCAAATAGTTCCGTTTTTTAGATCATCATATTAACGACTCGGAGAAATCATTATGCTGCAGAAAATTCAGACAAAATATGAACTGACAGACTATCAGACAAAGCTGTTAAAATATTATCTCATGGTTTTTTTCGGAGAAACAGGAAAACTATTGGCGATCGGATGCCTGTTCCTGAACCAATATCCCACGTACCTTGGGTGCGTATTACTGTTTGCCATGATCCATACGGCAACCGGAGGAGCGCACTGCCGTACTTATCTTGGATGTCTGGCAGCCTCCGCAGTTCTCTTTTTCGTATGCATTGATCTTTTACCTTATATAGAGATCGCCCTGATCTGGCGCGTCGCGCTCCTCGTTGTATGCGCTCTCCTCAACTACTGTATCGGCCCTGTCATGACAAAAGAACGTAGGGCGAGGTTTAAAAGTCAAGACAACCTTGCGAAAAGTACCAAAAAGGCATTGATTCGTGTATTGACAGTTATCGGCTGTTTTATCTTATATTCTTGCCAGTATCCGGAAATGCTCCTTGCCAAGGCAGGCTTCTGGATCATCCTGCTGGATACCCTGCAGCTGATGGCTGCCAAAATGACAAATCTTATCAGAAAGGAGGCGTAACCCATGAAGAATTTTATCAAGACTGCGCTGCTGATCCTGCTGGCGGATACCATCATTATCCCCCCATTTCATAGTGTTATCTTTTTTGGGGAATATCCATTTCCTGAAGATTAATCAGTAAAAAAGCTTCCACGTTATCCTGGAAGCTTTTTTGCTGTGATCTGAAAACAGACCCAATTCTTACCCTGCTGCTCCTGATTATAAAAAGCAAGTTCCAGACGATACCTGTCACAAATATCCCTAACATTATACAACCCATATCCCCTGCCTTCTCCCTTACTACTGGTTCCTTTTTCAAAACATTTCGAGATATATTCCGGATCCAGAACTTCCCCACGGTTTCTAACTTCCATCACAAACTTCTCCTCGTCCTCCAGCGCCGTGACCGACAGCCGCTTTTCCTCCGTCTGGGTCAGCGCCTCCGCGGCGTTGGTGATCAGATCATTGGCGATTTCAATCAGCTTATACACCGGCAGACCGTATCCCTCCAGAATCCCGACCTTTACTTGATAATCAATATCAATACCCTCTTTAGAAAGACTTTGGAATTTTCCATATAAAAATCCAATAAAGAAAGGATTTCCTTCTTTTAACAATTTATTATAACGGTTATCTGACTGTATCTCATGGATATAAAGCGTCTGCGCATTTTTCAGTGCTTCATAGCCATCCGTGGTATACTGCAGGCTGATGATAGAGTTCAGATGATTATCAAACTCATGTTGGCGCATCCTGACGATATCGATCAATTCCTCATAGGCATGGATATAAGTGTTATAACATTTCATCTCCGCGTCCATCTCCACCCTTTTGATACGAAACTCCTGCCATATCGCCAGGATGATACAAATCACAAGTGCGTATAGAAAAATAATCAGATATCCCTCAATACTCATCCTGTTATAGACTTTATATAATATGATGGCTAAAACCACAAAAGAAAACAGAACAATAAATCCCATATTCATAAAAGGATTCCATTTCTGGATCATATCAGATATGACATACCATTTTTTCTTTCTTAACATATAAAACATCAAAAACATTGAAGCGCATGCTATAACAAATATCATATTTTCAGTTAAAAATGTGCCTAGAAAAAAGTAGTAAATATTTAAGTATAATACCTGCAAGCTTCCAACAATAAAAATATATAAAATATTATTCACAAAAATCGGCTTCCACTTCCATCCGTACTTCAATCCACAATATACTACGATCACAGGATACACAAGCACCGTTAAGGATTCATTCAAAGGATGATATACCGCCAGTACCATACAGAAAGTAACATCAAATA
Organism: Lachnospiraceae bacterium; assembly: GCA_029062895.1. GTDB lineage: Bacteria > Bacillota > Clostridia > Lachnospirales > Lachnospiraceae > NK4A136. Next base: position 53,141 of record JAIDPF010000026.1, on the reverse strand, counting down.
AAATCAATCCAACAGATAGCTTATCTAAACAAAACTTCTCTCCATATAGCAATGATAAACACATTAAAATAGAAAGAATTTCAAATAAACACTGCAGAATGTTTATAATCATCGTCATTTTATTTCCCTCTCCATCTTCTTCACGAAACTGATCCCAATATCGAGCTTCGTATGATCCGGATCCCCCAAAGTGATATAACGGTTCACTAAATCTATGGATTCGATATACTGCCTATTAACCAGAGTGTTCCTGCTGCATTGAAACAGACAGCCGGTACGCACTTCCTTTAAGAGCTGGCTGCAGGTCTTATACGGGATCCTTAAGCGGGTGCCGTTTCTATGATAGACGGTCATCTCATGATTTTCATTTTTGGTATAAAAAATATCATCCACATTGACCGGATAGATTACTTTATCCTTCTTAAAATAAACCGTTTCGGAAATACTTTTGTTATTTTCATAACGCAGCGCGTTGCGGATCAGTTCCTTTGCCTGTTCCACATCAATAGGCTTTTCAAGATAGCCATAGCAATGCAGTTTCCGAAAAGCGTACATCTGCGGGTCTTCCAAAGATGTCGTAAAAATAAACGGAGTAAACAGATACTTCGGCATCTCTCTGATACATTCCGCGAACTTCAGCCCGGAAGTGTCTCCCATGACTTTGGTATCTAACACGATATCAATAATAAAAACATCGATATCCTTCTCCATTGCATGTCTGTAGGCGGCATCACTGCTTGCCGCCACCAGCACCTCAACAGACGGGTCTATCGATGCTATGATCTTTTTTATCATATTGACGCTATTTATATTATCTTCTATGATCAATACACATTTTGTCATCTCTTGTTTTTCGTTCTCTTCGTAGTTTTAGTGTGGGGATTGTCCTTGGGGACGGCTTCCCTGACCTGATCCAACATTTGAAACAAATGCTCTTCCCTGCTTTTTGCACTAACCCGCCGATCATCCGAAGTCATCATGACAAACAGCCTGAGCAGCAGCTTTTCCTTATCGGAATCATCCAACGCGATCACTCTATTCCAAATAGATTCCTGATCATCTTTTTCTCCAAAGAGAAGATAATCTACTGAAAATCTCAGCTTCTTTTTCATCTTATGCAGAGTGGCAATACTGATATTATTCTCGCCACTCTCCATTTTCTTATAAAGCTGAACAGAAATATCAAGAAATTCCGCAAACTGCTCCTGTGTATATTTTAAATTCAACCTCAGTTCTTTCAGCCTGCCTGCAATTTCTTTGTTATTATGAGATTTCGCCATTGCATGCACCTTTCTGCCCGTATTCCTATAAAATATTTTATAAAAATAATTTTGGCTCTTCCATATACGTTTTAGGTTCTTTTAGTCTATTTTTTATTTTTTTTGGATGTTTCGTAAAATCAAGAAAAGCGCCCATAAAAGGCGCTTTTCCTGCAGTTTTCATATCTTTTAACAAGCTTTAATCAAAATAGCGGATATATTATCCTTTTCTCCATGATTCATGATCTCTTTGATCATCTCTTCCAGTTTTTTTCGGATCTGATCATCCTTTTCTAAGCTGTCATCCAACAGTTTTTTATCCAATTTCTTTGAAAACAACAAATGATAAAAACCATTCGTACATAATAGGAAACTCTCTCCACTATGTATGCTGCCATTCGTAAAGTTTGGCTCCACCAGATCAGAACAGCCCATCATAGACCGGGGTTGCTTTCCTTTTCCTTCCGTCTGTTTTTTATTCTCCTGCTGAAACTCGTTTCCTACGATACGATAAAGCCTGTTGTCTCCGACATCAGCGGTGTAATACTTTCCATCCGGCAGTAATAAAAGGACGGTCATTGTTGTTCCAAGCTTTATCCCCTTCTGCTTTCCATATCCCCATATCCGCTCATTCAGTTCATCTATGATCTCTTTCCAGTCTGTCTCGATTCTTTTGGGATCTTCTAGCGCTTCCCCAACATGATTCTTAAACCATATGGTGAATTCCCTGACGACGGTATTCGCAGCCACGTCTCCTCTTGCCATGCCGCCCATACCGCCACACACAATTGCAAACACCGCTTCCCCACTTTCCGTATTCGTACTTCTAAGACAGATTTTATCCTGATTGATCTTTTTTGTTGTGCCTCTGTCACTGGCTGCGCCAGAAATATAAGTCTTTTTTATTATTTTCGACATATGCCGCACTACTCCCTTCTTTTGTGTTTTATGTTATATTTTATCCAATATCGTAATTAATTGATATAGACTATAGTACGCATAATTTTGAACTATTGTTCCTGTTTGTGAAAACGCTGATCAATGCACTTCCCTAGATAATGATACAGATCATACCGCCATTACTGTCATTGACGATCTTCTGCATCGTATCCTGCAGCTTTACCTGACTTTCTTCACCGATCGCTGTGATCTTGCTGTTGATACCATCATTGACAAGCTGCTCTACCGTCTTTCCAAAGATATTAGTCTCCCATATGCCTTCCTGATCAACACCCGCTTCATTGATATACTGGATCAGATCATTGGCCTGCTGTTCCGTCCCGACGATCGGCGCGATCTCTGTCTCTACATTCGCTTTGATCAAGTGAAGGCTGGGACTGTATGCCTTGATTTTTACCCCATATTTATTGCCGTGACGGATGATCTCCGGTTTATCCAATACAATCTCACCGCGTTCCGGCGTTACAACGCCATATCCTTTAGCGCGAACTGCCTCCATAGCATTCTTCACCTTCTCATATTCTCTCTTAAGTTCGGACAGCTGCTTCATCTTGTTGATCAACTGATACTCACAGCTGATCTCTTCTCCCGACATCTCACTTAACATTTCATAGTAGCACTGCTCCGGGACATCAATTGCCACTGCGATATTACCGTCTGCCATAGAGACCTGATCCACCTTACACCGTTTGATATACTCACTGTCCATCTGCAATGATTTTTCATTAAAATCCCTGATCAGCCTGACATCGCCGGCAAGCGTCTTAATATGCTCCACGATATCCGCTTTCATTGGATGATTTTTATCCAGTATTTCCACCCATTTCGGCATGTAGAATTCAATCTTGGCGATCGGAAATTCATATAAAATCTGTTCCATGATATTATGGATATCATCTTTTTTCAGCTGCTCGCAGTTTACCGGCATGGTATAAATTCCATACTTTTCATATAATTCCTGCGCAAGCGTCTTTGCTTCTTCGCTATAAGGTCTAGTGGTATTCAGCAAAATGATAAAGGGTTTTCCCTGCTCCTTTAATTCCCTGACGGTCCGCTCCTCCGGTTCTATGTAATTTTCTCTTGGAATCTCGCCAAAGCTTCCATCACAGGTCACGACCACACCAATCGTGGAATGATCCCGGATTACCTTGCCGGTTCCCACTTCCGCCGCCTCCGTAAAAGGGATCTCCTCTTCAAACCACGGTGTCCTCACCATGCGCTCTTCATCTTCCTCCATATGTCCGGCAGCCCCTTCCACCATATAACCGACACAGTCGATCAGCCTTATTTTTACCCTCGTCTCATCGTTTAATGAAATTTCCGCCGCTTCCTTTGGAATAAACTTCGGTTCTGTGGTCGTAATCGTCCTGCCACCGGAACTCTGTGGAAGTTCATCCACAGCACGATTCTTTTCATGTTCCCCCGTCATATTGGGAAGCACCAGAAGATCCATAAACCGCTTGATAAATGTTGATTTTCCTGTCCGGACCGGCCCAACTACGCCGATATAGATCTCCCCTTTCGTCCGAACCTCCATATCCTTGTAGATGTCACGATATTCCATACTCCAACTTTCTCCTTTCCATGGTCTGGCAATCTGTGCCATCAGGCACATCCGGAACTCTTTCTTCTTCCTCCGGCTCTACCCATATTGTTTTCCGATATCAATATATGAATTCCCGGAACATATTATGACTTTTATTATGAAATAAATTGCAATGACACCTATCTTTTGATACAATATAGCATGTCAGCAGGAAATCAAGCGCGAACGCAGTGAGCATTTGATTTCACCTGACATGCTAGCGAAAGAATCTAATCTGCGAAGCAGATTTTAAGCGCGACAGACGCGTAGCGGCTGGATTCTTGAGCTTATTATACTCTAAGGAAATCAGGCGTATACGTTGTGCGGCATAACACCATGAGGAACTTCCATGCATATGATTGAAATCGACAATATAAACTTTTCATATAAACGAAATCCTATTTTAAAAAATCTCTCCCTGCAGATCGATCAGGGAGAATGTATCGGCATTGTGGGAGCCAATGGCTGTGGAAAATCCACTCTCCTTTCCATCCTTGCTGGAAGCCGGCGCGCCGCATCCGCTTCCATGATCTATAACGGAAAAGATATCGCCGGAAATGCCAAAGCCCTGTCCCATCTGATAGGCTATGTTCCGCAGGAGAATCCACTTCTCCCCGAACTAAGCGCATATGACAATCTGTTTCTCTGGTTTCACGGAAACAAAAAAAACTTTGAGCAGGCGTTGCGTCAGGAATCCATGGAAATGCTGATGTTAACAGACTTCCTCCATAAACCGGCAAAAAGTTTATCCGGTGGCATGAAAAAAAGAGTCAGTCTTGGAATTGCGCTGTTAAACGATCCCAGACTTTTGATCTTGGATGAACCATCTGTGGCTCTGGATCTTCCCTGCAAGCAGGATATGCATCTTTATCTCAGCAAATGCCTGTCTTCCGGAAAGACCGTTCTGATCACGACCCATGAGGAAGCAGAACTTGACCTTTGTACCACGCTTTATATCTTGAAAAACGGCTCGCTTCATAAAGTAAATAAAGATTTAAGAGGTGCTGATCTGATCAGCCAATTTTAAAAAAGATCCTACCAATTTAAGAAAGGAAGCATGTCATCTATGAAATCAAAAAAGGTCATTTTTATTATTATCCCCATCTGCCTTGCTTTAGTTGCCGCCATTGTATTGACGGTTCTCTTTGCAACAGGCGCTTTTCTGTCGCCTAAGGCAAGAGTCATGCTCGCGCTTTCCAGAACCTTTGGTTCAAGCAGCATTATCTCAGAATATTCCGGCAATATGGGTGTATCCGAATACGGATATGCTCCGGAATACCTTGCCGATCTGTTAAAAGCATCTGACGCGTTAGAATCCATGAAGGAACGCGGATATTCCGTCGATGCTTCCTATGCCATGTCAGATCTTGACGCAACGGATCTTGTGGGCTATGGCTCATTATCAAACATCGGTATGAAAGTTGCCGGAGATGTTGATACCATCAACCGGGTCGCCTATTATGATTTGACTATGCAGTACAATTTTCTTAAAATTTCCCTCGGAAAATATTATCTCTCCGACAAAGCTATTTCCATGGCAATGCCAAGTTATTTTGACGGGTATCTTACTCTCCCTACCGACACGTTCGGAACCTCCTATAATGCCTCCATATTCCCTTCCATATTAGGTGAGATTCCTCAGGAGCTTGAATCTTCGATTTCTTTTTCCGCTTATGATCTGTTCTGTCCTTCAACACCGGACAAAGATTCTTTTATGGCAGCTGAAGATACCATTTCGATCTTAAAGGATTTTTATGACAATATAGAGGTGGATAAAACCGGCAAAACAAGATCTATCCTGATTGGCACAAAACAGCAGGAATGTGACGAATATCGGATCACATTGGCAGAAGAAGATGTCCTGACGTTGTTCGAAGCCTACGAAGACTGGTATTTTTCCGCCAACAAGGAGACCATTGAAAACTATAATGTATATTATACTTATCTCTGCTCCCTTGACAGCTCCTTTGCGGATTTCCCTTCCTCCTACGAGGATTTACTCAGGGATATCTTTGACGTATATAAAGAGCTTATAGCTGTAGACCATGAAATATATGTATATCTGGATAATAAGGACCGGCTGGCCGCTGCGTCCTATGAAATTGAACTGGATACCAGCAGCATCCAAAGTATGTTAGGCGATGATTCCGCCGAAATGGATCTGCTCGACGAAATCAGTGACGAACTTGATTTTGATGATCTGTGGGCTTATGTTTATTTTGACGTTTTCAGCGGCAATTATCCCGATGTTGATGTCGATGATAGTGCTGATGATTCCACGGATGATTCCGACTTTCCCGAAACCTGTACCATATCTGCGGAAATCGTATTTCACGGCAGGGATTACTTGCCGGAACGGTATGAGGGTTCTTTTCTGATCGATTTCAATAATGGCTGTTCCTGTGAAGCAAACTATACGGGTGAAAACAGAACCGATAACAACGATATCTATCACAGCATTCTGAACGCTGCGCTCGATCTGGAAGGCGATGGCGATTCCTACAGTTATGATATCGCATATGAAGCATCCTATCAGGCCGATGATAAAAACCTTACCGTGGAACTGACTGTAACTGATGAAGACCGCATAGACCTGCTGAACATTGTTTCAGACAGTACTCTATCGTTGGAAGACGATACCATAGAGTTTGATCTGGAAGAATTAACATTGACAGTCGGCTCCGGGTCTGATGAATCGGGAGTTACCCTTAACGCGGAAGCTTCCTTTTCTCCTTTGACAGACCGCGTCCCTCTCCCTGAAGGAAAAGAACGCAACCTGTTTACCATGAGCATGCAGGATTATGAGCTGTTTTTTGATGAGATCGCCAACGGTTTGTGGTGGTGGTAATCACTGCCGTAGATTTTACCGCAGGGGAGAATATCTATGTCCTCATTTATAAAATGCTGTTCTGTAGAATTGAAAAAGGGAATCAAAGAACTTCCTTACGCATTGTTGGGAATGTTGGTACTGTGCCTGATTCTGGGCACAGTTGCTTTCTGTGCCTCAAAGCTCCTTTACCGCCAGGAAGACCTGTCACGTTCTGATATCGCGGTGGTTACTGATGATATAGAGGATTCCTATCTGCAGCTTGCATTGAACCTCATCGGCAATATGGACAGCACTTCCCTTACAATGGATTTTCATGTTATGTCTGAGCAGGAAGCCCGTTCGGCCTTGCAGAAGAATCAGCTCATCGCCATTCTTTTCCTTCCGAAACAATTGATCAACGGGATACTTTATGGAACCAACCCGCCCATCCGTGTCCTATTTGCGACAAAAGATGCGCTGTCCTCTGTTTTTCTGACGGAAACGACCCTTGCCGGCGCAAGGCTTCTATCCGGCGCACAAGCTGCGATTTATGCAACTGGCGAGATTTACACTGCACTTGGCATGCAAGACGCCCTTTCTGACACCTATGACAGGATCAACCGAACTAATCTTAATTATGCGCTGAACCGTGAAAAGCTCTTTCTCGAAGATGCCACCTCTTTACAAGGAACCCGTAGTACCACGATCTATTATGCTGCGGCCGGCATCCTGCTTGTCATGTTATTTATCACAACCGCATTTACAGCGATGCTGCGGCGCGAGAGCCGGGATTATTATCAGCTTTTATTCAGCCGCAACGTATCTTCCATCCAGTATCTGCTTGCAAGAATATGCAGCTTTTCCCTGTTTTTCTTTCTGTTGCAGATCCTGTTTTATCTGATTGCCTCATCGGTTCCTGCATTGCAGGAGATAGAAGGACTGGTTCTCCGTCCCCGAAACATCTTTTGTAACAACTGTCTGGTCTTCTTCCTGATCAGCAGTTTGTTTCTCGCAACCTATGCCAATATGATATTTCTTGCGGCAAAAGATGTCTCCGGCGGGATTCTGATTTCCTACAGCGTCAGCAGCCTGATGGCATTCTGTTCCGGCTGTATCATCCCTTCCGCGTTCTTCCCGACCTCACTGCAAAAGATATCTTCTTATCTTCCTACTTATTATTTGCACAAAGGACTGATTGAACTGCTGGAAGACTCACGGATCACCTTATCCGTTCCCATCTTGATCTATCCTGTGATCTTCTTCCTGTTCTGCATGATCATATTTAGTTGCCGCAGGAGGTATAACCACTTATGAGATTCCCACGATTATTTTATATGTTGTTAAAACAATATATCCGAAAACCGGAATGTCTGCTTCTGCTGCTTTCCCTGCCGGTTCTGACTATCTTGTTTTCCCATCTGGCAAAGACAGAAGAACAGCCGATACAAGTGGCATGCTATATTCCCTCCGTTACCCATGAAGATCTTGATGGCGTTGTCACTGATTCTGACAAAGCGCTTCAGGCAGATACGGCTCTGACATCACTTGCGTATAAACTTTCTACGTATGACGGATTATATACCTTCCGGCTCTGCGCTTCTGAGCAGGAAGTCTATGATGCCGTTGCTGTCGGTCGTGCCGAATGTGGTTATATCTTTTCAGTAACTCTTTATGAAGAACTGTTAGATGGCAACCTAAAAGATTTAATCACCACAGTTGCCTCCCCTTCCACCACAATGCTGCCTGTCATTAATGAGACCGTTTATTCTTTTGTATTTGAAGATCTTGCCCTGCTTTCCTTAGAACAGTATCTTGCGGACGACAGCGCTGTCTCCACAGAGTATGATGTCCTGTATGATGATGCCATGATCGAAGAACTCTATCAAAAATATATGCTTGGCGATTCCACTTTCCATTTTGAATATGAAGGCAGTCCGGAAGATTACCGTCTGACCGCAACGACCGTACTCCTTTCTCCTATCCGCGGACTGCTGGCAGTGCTGATGCTGTTATCCGCGCTGACCGGGACCATCTCCTACTATCGTCTTGCCGAAAATCCGGTATTTGATACATGGAAAGTACGCGTCGGGTGCATCGTCATTCCGGTTCTCTGCACGATTCCGGTCATGCTGCTCTGCATCCATTTTGCCGGTCTTGGTGCCGGTCTCGGAAAAGAGATATGCCTCCTGATTCTTTATGCCGCTGCCTGCGTCATTAAAACTCTTATTCTGACTTTGATCATAAAAAAAAGGGTAATATTCACTTCTCTATTACCCCTTTTCATTCTTGCGTGTCTGGTCTTCACACCGGTATTTATCGATATCTCCGTGTTTCTGCCGGCTTTGAAACCGCTGTCATATCTTTTCCTGCCGTACTACTATCTGAAAGTTTTTTAGACACGTTTCATCAGAATCTCCATCGCGTCATTCAGCCCAGCAACCGTCAGCGGCAGCATCGGGAACAGTGCCTTGATCCGTGTCTCCGCTTCCCGCCATGGTGCCGGAACCAATGACATCTTCGGATTGAGCCAGACAATCTTTTTATATTTTCTTCGCATCCTCATGAGCCATTCTTCACCGGAATATCCGCCGTTCGGTCCGCGGTAGTTGCCATCCTTTGCATAAAGCTCCTCAGGAGCCATGGCGGCATCCCCCACAATGATTACCTTAAAATCCTTATCCAGATTGCGGAACATCCACTCTGTTTCGATCCAGTCGCCATTCTCACACTCCGGTGTCTTATAGACATGGGAATAGATGCAGTTATGAAAATAATATGCTTTCACTTCCTTGTAATGATTGGATTTGTGTACCGCCTGAAACAATTCATTTAACAGATTACAGTACGGTATCATCGTTCCGCCGGAATCCATCAGCAGAAGCAGTTTGACAGAATTTTTTCTCGGTCTGTCCATTACGATCTGTAAGCATCCGCCATTGTTGCATGTCTTATCTACGGTCTGATCAATATCTAACTCGGTCTTCGGAATATCCAGTTTCGTTGAGAACTGCCTGAGTTTGCGAAGCGCCATCTGGAACTGCCGGTTATCCAGCATCCGGTCATCCCTAAAATCGCGGTATTTTCTCGCCCCAATCACCTGAAATGCCGACTGATATCCGGTACTTCCTCCAACCCTGATACCGCCGATATTGCCACCTGTATTGCCGAAAGAAGTTTTGCCCATCGTTCCAATCCAGTAGGAACCGCCGTTGTGTTCACTGTCCTGATCCTTTAGACGCTGCTTATACTTCTGCTCCACGTCATCCTTATCAATCTGGATCTGTTCCACCCGGTTTAAATATTCCTTATCTTCTTCATGCAGCAGATCGTTCATTTCCGGTTTGTCCAGCCACCTTAACATCCGGTTCGTCACTTCGTCATCGGAACGGATTCCTTTGAAGCACTCGTCAAACGCCATGTCAAATTTATCAAAATCCGTCTCGCTTTTGACTAAGATCATCCTTGCGACATAATAAAACTTCGTCAAGCTGCTTTCACAAAGTCCCTGATTCAATGCCTGCTGCAGCGTCAGCCATTCACTGAGCGTTACATCCAATCCCTTATTTTTTAATGTCTGAAAAAAAATACTGAACATAATCCCCCACACTAATATCCGGTTTCTGTATTTTCAATGATGATACTTACTGTCAATAACTCTGTATCTTATTATTTTAATGATGATTTTTCACGGTCTCCAGATCCTCATCTTTTTTTACGATTACCCCGACAAACGGCAGCTTTTCCATCAATGTATCCGCCGGGATACCACCGAGCTGAAGCGCATTGACCCAATCAATCAGTTCTGATGTACTGGGTTTCTTGCGAATATCCCGGATCCCCCTGATCCAATAAAATACCTCCATAGCATTTTTCAATAGATTTTCCTCGATCTCCGGATAATGAGTCTTTACGATCTCCTCCATAAGCTCCTGATCGGGAAAATCAATATAATGGAAGATACATCTTCTTAAGAAAGCATCCGGCAGTTCCTTTTCTGCGTTAGAGGTAATAATTACGATTGGGCGCTGCTTTGCCTTTACCGTCCGCTTGGTCTCATGGATATAAAACTCCATCTGATCAAGCTCCCATAACAGATCATTGGGGAATTCCAGATCAGCCTTATCGATTTCATCAATTAAAAGCACGACCTGTTCATCGCTCTCAAATGCTTCGCCCAGTTTTCCAAGCTTGATATAGCGGGCAATATCATCTACACCTTCTTCCCCGAACTGCCCATCATACAAACGCTGGATCGTATCATACACATAAAGGCCTTCCTGCGCTTTTGTGGTTGATTTGATATTCCAGATAATCAGTTTCTTTCCAAGAGAGTTGGCAACCGCCTGAGCAAGCATCGTCTTACCGGTGCCGGGCTCCCCTTTGATCAGCAGCGGTTTTTTCAATGCAATCGCAACATTTACACTCGCCATCAACTGCTCGCTTGCAACATATTCCCCTGTACTTTTAAATTCTGTCTGCATTACATCCCCTAACCTTTCTTATTTTTGTATCACTTAACCTTTCATTCATGCACTTCCCCTGCCACCAGATCGGACAGCCACGGAAGTCTCGTATGTTCCTCCTTACTTTCCCGAAGCATCAGTTCCTTCACTGCGTCGCATGCCTTCTTACCTTCAAATAATATTTCATTGACCTGCTCGACGATCGGCATCTCTATCTGGTATTTTCTACCAAGTCCAATTGCCGCCTTGGCAGAGTATACACCTTCCACTACCATCTTAACCTCGTCCATAGCCTCTTCCATCGTCTTTCCCTGTCCGATCAAGATACCCGCGCGGCGGTTTCTGGAATGCATGCTGGCGCAGGTAACAATCAGGTCACCGATACCGGATAATCCCGCAAAGGTTTCCAGCTGTCCTCCCATCGCCATGCCCAGACGGCTGATCTCCGTAATTCCCCTTGTGATCAGTGCCGCCTTGGTATTGTCTCCATATCCAAGTCCGTCCGCCATACCTGCGGCGAGGGCGACAACATTTTTTAGAGCCGCGCCTAGTTCAATGCCGATCACATCCGGTGAGATATAAGCCCGGAACACATCACATTTAAAGATATCCTGCACAAATTCCGCAGTTGCTTTCCTTTTTGCTCCGACTACTACCGTGGTGGGAAGAAGCTTTCCAACCTCCTCTGCATGGGAAGGACCACTGAGTACCGCAACTACAGACTGCGGGATTTCTTCCTCTATAATCTGTGACATCGTCATTAAAGTAGCTTCTTCAATTCCCTTAGAAACATTGACGATAATCTGTCCCGGCGATATCAGTTCTTTCATCTGCCGCGCCGTAGATCTTGTATATACCGACGGAACCGCAAGCACCACCAGATCCATATCCGTTATTGCTTCCCTCAGTTCCTTCGTAAATCTCATCCGTTCGGAAAGCTTGATTCCCGGCAGCTTATCCTTGTGCTCATGTTCCGCCTGCAGCATATCGATCTCACTTCCGATCGCCGACCACATCGTTACCTCATGACCATTATGATCTAATAAGACTGCGATCGCCGTCCCCCAGCTTCCTGCCCCGACTATACCAATCTTCTCCATATTGTTACCCTGCCTTTCCTCCATATTAATCCCCCATGCCGCCTTTGGCGGCTCAAATAGGAATGAAAAACGCTGCATCAAAAGCGAACAAGTTCGCTTTACGTTTTTCGGTGTAAAACTTAATATATCTTAGGCAGTGTCTTTTACTGCCTTAGATATATTTTTCACACTAATCCTGTTCTCGTTTCTTTTTTCCAAGATAGGTCTTTCTTTCCTCACCCTTTAACAGCTTTTTGATATTTTCATGATGGCGTAAAAATGCCATGACGCTGATAACAAATGTTACGATATACATCTCCAGAAGCACATTCTCCGGAATCGTCGCAAACACTCCAATCTTGGCAATTCCAAAGATCAGCATCTCCACAAAAAATCCGACGCTTAAAACCAGCGATGCCAGCGACACATAATGTGAAAGAAAGAATGTACTGAAAAAGATAATAAAACCCGTCAACGCAAAGATTCCATGGAATCCTAAAATAGTACCGCCCATAGCAGCAATACCTTTTCCGCCCTTAAATTTTAAGTAAAATGGATAATTATGCCCCAGAATAACACCCAGACCGGTGTAAAGCTTAAATAAATACAAAAGCTCCTGATACCCTCCCCCAAACAAAACAGGAATCAGATAATACGCTAAGACCACAGCGGCAAACGCTTTTAAGATATCGCATAAAAATACGATCAGCCCAGCCTTTCTGCCCAGCACCCGAAGGGTATTGGTAGTTCCTGCATTGCCGCTCCCATGCTCCCTGATGTCGATCCCGTTGATCCTGCCTAATATATAAGATGTCTGGATCAATCCAAACGCATACCCAATCACCAGACAAACAATACGAATTCCAATTGTCTGCGCCATACTAATCACCCTGCCTTTCCATAACCTGCGAATTTTAATGCACTTTAGTGCTATGCTGCAAGCACACTGATTTTTTAACTGCTATCATCCCTGCTCTTTCCGCTCACGAATGATAAATTTTAATGGAGTTCCCCGGAATCCAAAGGATTCTCTGATCTTATTCTCAATATACCTTGTATAAGAAAAATGCATTAGCTCCTTATCATTGACAAAGATTACAAACGTCGGCGGCTTCACGCTGACCTGTGTAATATAAAATAATTTCAACCGTTTTCCTTTATCCGTGGGCGGCTGCTGCAATGCCACCGCTTCCGTCATGATTTCATTTAAAACGCCGGTCGCCACACGCATGGAATGATTTTCGATCACCATATCGATTATTTCATACAGCTTCACCAGTCTCTGTCCCGTAACAGCCGATACAAAAATCATCTCCGCATACGGCATAAAGGATAATACCTGATTGATCTTCTTTTTATATTCATTGATCGTCTTATCATTCTTCTCAACCATATCCCATTTATTGACCGCGATGATCATACCTTTTCCGCGTTCATGGGCGATCCCCGCGATCTTAGCGTCCTGCTCCGTCACGCCTTCCGCCGCGTCAATCACCAGTACGACGACATCGGCACGCTCTACTGCGCTGACCGTCCGGACGATCATATATTTTTCCAGTTCTTCCTTGATCTTATTCTTACGGCGCAGTCCCGCCGTATCAATAAACACATACTCCCTGCCTTGATACTTTACTTCCGTATCAATGGCGTCCCTTGTCGTACCAGCAATATCCGATACGATCACACGGTTTTCTCCGGCCAGCTTATTCAGGATTGAGGATTTACCCACATTCGGCTTCCCTACGATAGCGACTTTGGGACGATCATCCTCTTCCTCATCATCCGATGGCTCTTCAAAATGGGAAATCACCTCATCCAACATATCCCCAAGCCCCTGCCGCTCTGACGCGGAGATCGGCCATGGATCTCCGATACCAAGATTGTAAAACTCATAAACATCCGGCATATATTTTTCAAAACTATCTACCTTATTCACAGCCAATACAACAGGTCTTCCGGACTTCCTGAGCATATCAGCCACCCTGAAATCCGCATCCACAAGTCCTTGTTTGACATCCGTCATAAACAAGATCACATCCGCCGTATCAATGGCAATCTGTGCCTGTTCACGCATCTGTGACAAAATGATATCCTTACTGTCCGGCTCAATGCCACCGGTATCGATCAACGTAAAATTGGTATTCAGCCACGTCACATCAGCATACAGCCGGTCCCTTGTGATCCCCGGCGTATCTTTTACGATCGCCAGCCTGCTTCCCGCCAGCGCGTTAAATAAAGTCGATTTTCCTACATTTGGTCTGCCCACCACCGCAACAATGGGTTTCCTTTTCTTACTCATATACTGACTCTCTATGCTTTCTTATTTTTTATCAAAGATTTTGATCATCTAAAATCCTGCTTACAAAGTTCATACCGCTTGATTTTACAATATCTACGGGAACTTGTAAAGCATTTTGCACATCCGTCAGGGTAACGTCGTCCAAAAAAACCTCTTCTCCGCTTCGAAACATATTCTCCGGAAGAAGCAGACATTCTCCCAGCGGCTTACCTTTCAGCTGGGCAATCAGATCCTGTCCCGTAATCAGACCGCTCACTGTAATCATCTCCCCAAAGAAGTCATTTCTAATCGGATAGACTGTGATCCTGATCATTGGAAATGCCTCCATGATCTCCCTGCATAACATACAGATCGTTTCATAAGCCAGAATCCCTGTCGCAATCGAGAGATTCCTTGAGGGCCGCATGATCCGCATCCTTGCAAAATTGGAGATCGCTTCTCTGGTCTCATTGATCATCAGCCGCAACATTCCGACGCCGTTTTCCAGCTGAAGATATCCGTCATACCGTTCTTCCTCTGGAAGTTCCCTCTCTGCAAGGATATACCACTCGTCACTGGCATGGACAAAATGAAGCTCTCCGACTGCCAGCGCCTTCTTCTGATACTCCTCGACCAGATCGATCACCTCACAGGCATCCTCTTTCGTGAACGGCTCAAGCGGATAAAGCCCCTCCCTGTACTTGGATAACCCCACCGGCACCACCGAGACGCTCTCCAAAACCGGAAGATAGGAGATCAGCTGGTCCAGACTATAGTGGAGTTCTTCGCCGTCATTGATCCCCTTGCATAGAACGATCTGCCCATTCATGGTAATCCCCGCCTCATAGAGCCTGTCCACCTTTTTCAGGGCATCTCCCGCAAATCTGTTATTTAACATTTTACATCGAAGTTCGGGATTCATCGTCTGAAAGGAAATATTGATTGGCTCCAGACGGTATCGGATCATCCGTTCAATATCATGGTCATCAAGATTTGTCAATGTTACATAGTTACCCTGTAGAAAGGATAACCTTGTATCATCATCCTTAAAATAAAGTGTTTTCCTCATCCCAGGAGGCATCTGATCGATAAAGCAAAAGATACATTTATTATGACAGGAATGATACTCGTCCATCAGTCCGTTTTCAAATACGATCCCCAGATCCTCGTGTTCTTCCTTCTCTATCTCTAATAACCATTCCTCGCCATCCGGCTTTTTGACCAGCACCTCAAGATATTCTTCCATACAAAGATACTGATAATCGAAGATATCCTCGATCCTCTGACCGGAGATTTCCAAAAGCTCATCCCCTGCTCCAATACCAAGTTCCTCTGCAATGCTGTCCGGCGCTGCCGACTTGATCATATGATGATTTTCTTTCATAACTGCTCCAATTAAAATGATCTATTAAAAAAACTGAAACGTGGTTCCCAAAGTCATAATCCGAATCACCAGATAGAATGTGGATAGTGCTGTGCCTACGCCTATACCAGCCACTATATAAACACACTCAATGAAAAACTCTTTCCAGTTAATCATCTTTTTTATGCGCCACACAATGCTGCTTAGAAATATTCCCATTACACCCACCAGAGGTATTAGCAAAATGAGTGAAATCATATCATTTCCTAATCCCCCTCCGAAACTGCCCCAATCATATAATACCGTCCCAATAATGGACTCAATTAGGAGGATACATTCCAGACATGTCAAAAAAATAGATAGTAAAAATTTAACTATCATGCTTTTTTTCACTCTTAGAATCACCTCTCTTTTGTCAAACGCTTTAACACCATTATCTTATCATAAGCAAACATACAACACAAGTTAATAATCACCTGCTGCGTCGTAAAACCTTTTTATAAAATAATTGCAAAATGCTTTCTTTGTAGTATAATTTTATATATCGATTCAAACATACATATAGCAGAAAAATGATAAAGGAAGAAAAACCATGTCAAAAATTGAAGAACTGGAAAAAGCCATGCCGGTGGCGCCATTAAAATTGATTGCATTAAAAGGGGCTGCCTCGTTAGGGGAGCGCATTAATCAGCACCTTATTTCCTACCGGAAGAACATCAACAATACCTTTAAAAACGACCCCGCATTTCAAGGTTATGTGGCGGACAACTATCTGTTAAAGGCCGACTGCCCACGCTTTGGCAGCGGTGAATCCAAGGGTGTTTTATATGAATCCGTCCGCGGAACAGACCTGTACATATTAGTGGATGTTACAAACTACTCCATTACCTACTCCATGGGACAGTTTGAAAATCATATGTCTCCAGATGACCATTATCAGGACTTAAAACGTATCATTGCTGCCTGCAACGGCAAAGCGCACCGTATTAATGTCATTATGCCTTTTCTCTACGAAGGAAGGCAGCATAAAAGAACAGCCAGAGAATCCTTAGACTGCGCCAATGCATTAAAAGAGTTGGGGGAAATGGGTGTTTCCAATTTCATTACTTTCGATGCGCATGATCCCAGAGTACAGAACGCAACGCCACTTTATGGATTTGACAACTTCTCACCCAATTACCAGCTGACAAAGATGCTGCTGCATCAGGTACATGACCTGATCATTGACAAAGATAATACCGTCGTTATTTCACCGGATGAAGGCGCTCTTGACCGTGCCGTATATTTTTCCACTGTCCTCGGTGTGAATACCGGTATGTTCTATAAACGTCGTGATTATTCAGTGATCGTTAATGGAAAAAATCCGATTGTTGCCCATGAATTTCTTGGAGAGAAGATCGACAGTATGGACGTGATCATCATTGACGATATGATCGCTTCCGGCGAAAGTATGCTGGATACCTCCAGACAGTTAAAGGAAATGAATGCCAGACGGGTTTTCTTATGCGTTACTTTTGGCCTGTTTACCAATGGTATGGAGTCATTTGACAACGCATATGAAAAAGGCTACTTTGATTATGTCATCACCACGAACCTCACCTATCTGCCGCCAGAAGTGACCAGTCGGTCTTATGTGCTGGTAGCGGATATGAGTAAATTCATGGCATCCATCATTGACTTCTCCAACCATGATATCTCCTTTGCGAAGGTGCTAACGCCGACCGAAAAGATCAACAAAATCGTAAGCGATTATAATAGACGGGTATTTGATGATGAAGAATAAGATGGGTGGTAGATTCTATCTACCACCCACCATCAGTTCCATCATGAAAGGTTAAATTTCATAAATGACTTCTTGCCTTTCTTTACGATGAACTCATTCTGGAAAGCATCCTTCGCGTAAACAGCCTTAATATCTGTTACTTTCTCGTCATTGACGGATACGCCTCCCTGCTCAACATTACGTCTCGCGTCAGACCTTGTCGTACAGAGTCCCGCTTTCACTAACATCGACAGAATGTCAATGCCTCCGTCCTTAAAATCTTCTTCCGCTAAAATGGTTGTCGGCATATTCTCCTTGCTTCCGCCCCCTGCAAATAACGCATGGCTTGCATCCCTTGCCTTGTCCGCCTCTTCTTTGCCATGCACCAGATTCGTCAATTCCCATGCAAGGATCTCTTTTGCGTCATTTAACTGACTGCCTTCCCAGCTTTCCATCTTCTTGATCTCATCCAAAGGCAGGAAAGTCAACATCTTGATACATTTCAAAACATCCGCATCTGCAACGTTTCTCCAGTACTGGAAAAATTCAAATGGCGTCGTCTTCTCTGGATCCAGCCATACAGCGCCCTTTTCCGTCTTACCCATCTTCTTTCCTTCGGAATTCAGTAGAAGGGTAATCGTCATGGCATATGCATCCTTCCCCAGCTTTCTTCTGATCAGCTCCGTACCGCCAAGCATGTTGCTCCACTGATCATCGCCGCCAAACTGCATATTGCATCCATAATCCTGATATAAGCGCAGAAAATCATAACTCTGCATGATCATATAGTTAAACTCCAGAAAGGTCAGTCCCTTCTCCATACGCTGCTTATAGCATTCCGCACGAAGCATGTTGTTAACCGAAAAATGTGCTCCCACGTCCCGGATCATCTCAATATAATTCAGATCCAAAAGCCAGTCCGCATTATTGACCATCAGTGCCTTGCCTTCAGAAAAATCTATAAACCGGCTCATCTGCTTCTTAAAGCAGTCACAGTTATGCTGGATCGTCTCCTTTGTCATCATTTTACGCATATCTGTCTTACCGGAGGGATCGCCAATCATACCAGTGCCGCCACCCAAAAGCGCAATCGGTCTGTTGCCAGCCATCTGCAGACGTTTCATCAGGCACAATGCCATAAAATGTCCCACATGCAGGCTGTCTGCCGTAGGGTCAAATCCAATATAAAAAGTCGCTTTACCATTGTTGATCAGTTCCTTGATCTCCTCCTCGTCTGTAAGCTGCGCTAAGAGTCCTCTTGCTTTTAGTTCTTCAAAGATTTCCATTTTACCGTTCTCCAATTCTGTTGTTTTTCAATTGATTCTGTTTCCCAAATATACCATGATTCTACTCTATTGTAAAGGCATTATCAAGCCCTTACAGTCTCATCCCCATCACAAAGAAATATGCTGCCATTTGTGCTCTGGAAGAAAACTCTTCCGTCTCCAGCAGCTTTTTCGCTTCTTCGCGGCTGTAAAATGCCGCCCCGATCTCTTCATTCTCCGATGTATGATCAGTAAATTCCCCGCTGACTTCCACAAACGCTATGCTGGTCTTGACATCCGAAATAGCCACTGCAGAAAAGCATGGCGGAAGGATATCTATGACCCGACTGATCTTTAATCCGGTCTCTTCATATAATTCGCGCTCCATACACGCCTCCATACTTTCTTCCGGTTCCTTCATACCGGCACAGAGATTATAGATATGGCGGTTCACGCCCATACGAAACTCTCTTAACAAAAGCAGCTTATCCTCATGAAACGCCACAATAGAAATCCCATCTGTCCTTTTTCCAATGTCCTCCGGTGCGGCGAGATCATTACGGCTGACCATCTCGTAATTCTTTTCCCTGCCAGCTTTATTCAAATAGGTTAATTGATAATTTTTCAGATATCTGCCATCCCTGACTTTCTCCATATGGATCAATTTCATCTGCTGTCACTTCCTCTTTTTATAATAATTGCCACTTCTCACTCTAATCCCTCATGCCGCCTTTGGCGGCTCAAATAGAAATGAAAAACGCCGCTTCAAAAGCAAACGAGTTTGCTTTGCGTTTTTTTGTGTGAAACTTAATATATCTTAGGCAGTGTTTTTTGCTGCCTTAGATATATTTTTCACACTAACCCCAAAAACGCTCCCAGATTTCCCCTCTGTCCACGACTGGCACGATGGGAAAACAATTCCCCGCTGTTGCAGCAGGTGCAAAGCGACGTCACTTCTATATGCTCCGGCAGGATGCCAGCTTTCTCCAAGACACATTGATTTGCCACCCAAAGATTGAGCTGATATTTGATATCTTCTGCATCTTCATCTGAGCCCTGAAGTGGTTTCTTCTTTCTGCACAATAACGAATCACTCATTTTAGCAGGTTCCGTTGTCAGCCTGCAAAACTTGTCATTATGATACTTCTCCCAAAATTCCCCAAGGAAATGCTCTGCCACATCCTGACTCACTTCATAACAGTCCGCACAGATGGATGGTCCGATTGCAACGACGATGTCCTCCGGCTTTGACCCAAAACACTCCTGCATCTTCCGAACCGTCGCCTCGCCGATGCCCTGCACCGTCCCCCGCCATCCGGAATGAGAAAGACCAACTGCCGGATGGACCGGATCCACAAAAAATAACGGCACGCAGTCCGCATAAAATGTTGCCAACACGATCCCCGATTCCTCCGTGACCAATCCGTCCGTATCAAAAAAAGTTTTCTCTCTTGTGATCCCATGTCCGCGGTCCGCTCCAGTTACCAGACGCACATTCGCTGTATGGGTCTGATCCGAGGCAATCATGTCCTCCCGCCTACAACCAAGCAACTCCGCAACTCGCCGGAAATTTTCCTCCACACATTTCCGATCGTCGCCTCTGGTAAATCCCAGATTCATACTAGCATAAATGCCCTCACTGACACCGCCGCCTCTAGTCGTAAACAGATGCCTGACCACTCCCGTCTTAGCCAGACTTTCAAACTGCAAATATGGGATTCCATCCTGTTCCAACAGCTTCGGCGTCCGCCGCCCATCCTTCCATACCATAGTCCTCTCCCAGTTGTCTCACTAAATATCTTACTTGATAAATTCAAATGCGTTCTTAACATGCCGGATGTTTCCATCCGCATATATCCCTATTACATCAAACCGGCAGGGTAGGCCTGCTTCATGCCCGTGATACGCGTAATGATACTCCGCCGTCCGGCTGATCCTTCTCTGCTTTCTATAATCTACTGCCTCCAACGGATTCCCGGAGGAGGCACCGCTCCTGTATTTGATCTCACAGTAAACAATGGTTCCGTCCGTATCCTTTGCGATCAGGTCGATCTCCCCGAAATGGTTTCTGTAATTTTGCTCAATGATCTGATACCCCTGTCCGGTCAGATAGTCGACTGCCATGCTTTCGTATTCCGCGCCAAGACGTCTTTTATTCAATATAACTTTCCCCACTGCCTTTTATTAACGTCAAATACTTTTCCTCAAATCAATGATCTACTTCTTCGCCTTATCCATTTTCGCTTTGATCTTATCCATCGCATCCACAAAGACAAGGATCTCCGCTACCACCTCATAAAGCTCCGGCGGGATCATATCCCCGATCTCCAGTCTGGAAAGGGTATCCGCCAGTTTTCCGTCCTGATGCACCGGAACATTGGCTTCCTTTGCTTTTTCAATAATCTTATCGGCAAGAATACCCTGTCCGGATGCAATGACCCGGGGCGCCGCGTCGTCCGGATCATATTCCAGAGCAATCGCCTGCCTCTTCTTCGTCTTACCTTTATTCCCATATTCTGCCATGGATGCCCTCCCGCCCCGTTCTATCCTGTCTGCATTACGTCCATTTCTTTTCTGCGTTTTCGCATCGTTGTTTCGATGCATAGACACAAATCTAATCTATACTTCAGGCCCTGATATCAAAACTGTATTGTGCGATCGCTTTCGGAACTGCACCGTCCTTCTTAACGGCTACCTGCGATATCAGATCCTTCTTTTCCTCATGTTTCGCCATTTCCGTCGTCAGCTGATATCCTCTACCAGTCAGACGTTCATTGAGAATATGGATATTCGCCTCAATGAAGTCGAGCATCTCGTCACTTTCCAGATAAAATTTTGTAAATACATTTTTTGCGGCTGTCATGGAAGCATACACATCTACCATGCCGAGATTCTGCATATCCAGATGCAGCATCGCACTGACATTGCCATCTTTCTGCGTCAGACTTTTTTTATCCGTATAAACAAACAGATCCCCCGTCGCTTCCCCGCCGTTCATCTTGAGCGGAAGCTGGATATACTGATACATCTGGTTCATCTGATTCATAAAATTCATATTCTGGTTCATATTGGAAAGATCCTGAGCCAGAGACGTCTCCGGTCTGGCCAGTTCGGACAAAGTGTCCGTAAGCTGTCTTGTCTGCTGATCCAGTCTGCGGTACAGACTCTCCACCGTACCTTTATCCGCAACTTCAGAAGGTTCCAGAAACCACTGTTTTTGAACCGCCTGCTGTATCGTATTCCTAAATCCATTGGATAAAAATACATTTTTGATATTGTTTTTCATTTTTGCCGCAAGTTCTTCCGGCATCGTGCCACTGTCTATCCGCCTCATCAGCTCCGATGTCGTCCTTAGCAACTCCTGCGCAGACGCCGGCTGTTCCGCAAGCCGCATGATCTGTTTCTCCGGTACGCCGGATTCCTTCAGCATTCCCAAGAGCATATTTTTTGTCTGTTCCAATGTATTCTGCACAGCAGCTTCCTTGCCGGATACGGTAGTCTTTCCCACTTCCACCGTCTGTTCCCTTCCCTCCGCGGAAAGTTTCTTCCCGGCTTCATGCGTTTCCTGTTCTGGCGAAGCGATCATGATATCATCCGGTGTCCGGACAGCATCCGCCGGTACATCCTCCGCCGGAACAGCATCCGCCGGTACATCCTCCTTTGTCATGACTATGCCATCCTCCGGAAGAAGCGTGCTACCGACTACTTTTCCATCAACGACCACGGCCTGTAACGAGTTCTGAGGAGCAGCCTCCTGAGAAAGCTCCTGCCAAAGAACGCCATCCTGCGGGACAGATCCTGTCGCCGTTTCTCCATTTACTGCATTACCCGACGCGTCCAGAAAGATATCCACAACCGCTTTCATAAACTGCATCGCCGCATCGTCCTTACCGTCTGCGAGCAACTCACCGTACATTTCAGGGATATCCGCCGCGATCTGCTTCATTCCTTCCCCGATCTGTGTCTCATAGTTTTTAAATGCCCCAAACTGCTCCAGCGACTGCTCGTTAATTTCCATTCCCATCTGATGCATCTGTATAATATTCACCGGATCATGACCGGGAAAACTTGAAATCGTATGATACATATTTGCAAGAGAATTCCTGTCAATATTCATCCCCGCTTCCATCATAGCGCTTGTCATCGCCAGAGAATCGGATGTGACCGTCATCCCTGCCGCATGAAGCGCATTCAATGCGGTAGAACTGTTGGTAAGATTCGTATAAAGCGGGGAAAGCGTAATCTGCTGCGAAGAATTGGTCTTGACCTCAAATATGACATTCTGCCCCTTCTGCAGATCCATGGCATGGTCAAGTTTCGCCGTCACCGGCGTTCCCGTTCCGATATCAATCTGGACAGTATCGCCATTGCTTGCAATCACTTTTCCCTCAATCGTCTGACCTGCACTCAGACCGGAAAGGGAATTGACAGACTGACCGCTGACAGATGCGGAAGACGCCGTTCCGGAAACAGCACCTGTAATAGAACTATCCGTATATCCATGATTACCATAAACTCCAGAAAACAAACTCATACCAATAACCATGCCTTTCCACAGTCTGCGAATTTTAGATTACGAAATAATATTATATAAAATTCTTAATAAAACTTCTTCGATGAATCACGCTCGGTCCAAAAGCTTTGATCGCTTCAATATGCTCTTTGGAACCATATCCTTTATTGGAAGCAAATTTATACTCCGGCATCACTGCGTCATACTGCACCATCAGCCGGTCTCTTGTCACCTTAGCAACAATGCTTGCCGCCGCTATGGATGCGCTGAGCGTATCTCCCTTGATGATCGGCACCTGACGGATCTCTACTTCCGGGATCGTCACCGCGTCGTTCAATAACAGATCCGGTTTGACGGGAAGTTTGCTAATCGCCTCGCGCATCGCTTCATAATCCGCATTTAAGATATTGATCTCATCGATCCGTTCCGGAGACGCATATCCGATACCGACAGCAACCGCCTCTGCCATGATCTGATCATAAAGTTCTTCTCTTCTTTTTTCGGACAATTGCTTGGAATCATTAAGATATAACAGGGAACAATCTTTGGGCAGGATTACTGCGCCCGCAACCACGGGCCCTGCCAATGGGCCTCTGCCCACTTCATCGATCCCACAGATATACTGATACTCCTGATATTTGCGTTCATAAGCAAACATCTCAAACATACGCTTTTGTTCCGCGATCAATGCCTGCCGCTTCCTTACCACCGCTTCCGCCATCTTCCGAACAGCAGCCCGTTCATCCTCCTGATATGTATGGATAAATGTCTCATAATCCTTTTCCGTCAGTTCACGGTATTCCTTCTGTATCTCACTGATCTTTCTATGAACGCCCATCATTAGCCTCCATGCCGCGTCAAAATCTGTAGTTGTGTATTTTCATTCTGTCATTTTGTAGTCACCTATCTATTATTGATGCCTGATAAAGCCAAAGGAACCAAATGGAAAGATTCTCAGCCATGCACGCCCGACAATACGGTCCCGATTGATCAGCCCAACCGCCGGATTTCTGCTGTCCGACGAATTATTCCGATTATCGCCCAGCACAAAGTACTGGTCTTCCCTAAGGATGATCTCATTATATGCATTTCCCGGATTATCGATCACTTCCGCGCCATAATTTTCCACCAAGATCTCACCATTGATATAGATGTTGCCATTTTCATCAATTCGTACAGATTCTCCCGGCAGTCCGATGATACGTTTGATATAATAGGTATCCTGCTGATACTCAAAAGGAAACACAATAATATCAAACCTCTCCGGATCACGGAAGCGATATGTGATCTTATCCACGATCAGGCTATCCCCATCATGGATCATCGGTTCCATACTGCTTCCCGAGACAGTGGTCCTCTGTGCTACATATTTCACCAACAACAACGTTATAATTAAAACAAACAGCAAAAAAAGACTGTTATATAGGATTTCCTTCATCATCGATCTGGGGGAAGTTTTTTCCTTCTCTTCCTCCTTCTGCTCTGTCTCTGTTTCTTTTTCCTCTGCTTTGGCTTCCCTTCTTTCCGGAATCCTTTGCCTCCGCACAGGCACGTCATCCAGTCTGATCATTTCCAGATCCCTGTCACGATTCCAATTCTGTTCTTCTCTCATCCTGCTATCCATACCTTTTTCTTACTTTTCATACTTACTTCGCTATTTTTTTACTCATCGGCGCTGTCGTCACAAACTGTTCCGATTTTTTCTATCGTAACGCGTCCAAGAACACCTCCGCGAAATTCATCCAAGAGCAGCCCCGCCGCTTTATCAGAATCCGCTTCCCCGCCTTTTCTCAGACACCCTCTTTTCAAAGCGATCTCTGCCAGCACCTCTGCCGGATCACCCTTCTCATCTATTTTATAGCGCTCCTGCAGTCTTCCTGGATATTCCTCCCGCATCAGTAAGATCACTTTGCAAGCCAGTTCTTCCGCCTGTAAGATCTCGTCATTGATTGCTCCGATCATCGCAAGATGCAGCCCTGTCAGCTCATCCTCAAATTTCGGCCACAGCACACCGGGGGTATCTAACAGTTCCAATGATTTATCCAGACGAATCCATTGTTTTCCCTTGGTCACACCAGGCTTATTGCCAGTCTTCGTACACGCTTTTTTAGCATATGCGTTGATAAACGTGGATTTTCCGACATTGGGAATCCCTGCCACCATAGCCCTCACCGGACGGTTGATAATCCCCCGCTTTCTATCCCGCTCAATCTTTTTCTCACAGGCTGCCATCACTGCATTTCTGATTTCTTTTAGTCCCGTTCCTTTTCTGGAATCTATCAACACCGCCTGTATTCCCTGCGTGCCGTAATATTCCAGCCATCGATCATTTTCTACGGGATCGGCCAGATCGCATTTATTTAATAATATTAACCTTGCCTTATTCTGCCCCAGACGATCAATATCAGGATTTCTTCCTGCTCTTGGTATTCTGGCATCCACCAGCTCAATCAGCAGATCGATCAGCTTGATATTCTCCTGCATCATACGCATGGCTTTTGTCATATGTCCGGGATACCATTGATAATTCATCGTTTACCTCGCTTTATTTGATAAATCCCAAATGAACATCTCCTGATGACATATGGAACCATGCTTTTCCGATCATATAATTTCTCATCACAATACCGACATTGCTGGAACGGCTGTCTTCACTGTTGTTACGGTTATCTCCAAGGACAAAATATTCATCCTCGCCAAGAGTGATCTCCGTTTCCGCGATACCGCCGTCTTCCATTTTATCATATTTTCCATCTTCATCATATAAGATTCCGTTGATCATCACATAACCATCCTGTATGGAAATCGCGTCTCCCGGAAGCCCTATCACACGCTTCACATAATAGTGGGAATTTTCATTTCCATTTGGTAAAAAGACAACCACATCCCCGCGTCCCGGGCTTACAAAAAAATAAGAAAATCTATCGATCAGTATCTCCTGTCCATTAGACAAGGTCGGCTCCATGGAACCGCCGATCACACTGGTACGGATACCAAAACAGAATACGGCAACAAAGGCGATCAGCATCATCACCGCTCCCCAGAAAATCCACTGACCGATCTCTTTCAGTAATTTCTTATTGATCTTTTTTTCTTTCTCATAAAAAGATAACCCTTTTCTTCTGCCCATGTTATAGATCCCTTATTCTCCTACATACTTTGTTTATTAGTGGTAAACAATATGCCGTTCTATTGATGTAAAAGCTACAAAATATTGTATCATAGCACTAGCCAAAAAACAATAAGAAGCCACCTCCAAAATTAGTTCAAACATAGAAATACCCCTTTTCATTAGCCATTTACTCTGACTAACAAAAGGGGGTTCTTCACAGGTTGATAATCTGTCACCCTGTATTTCCTATTTCAGGATTTCTTTTACCTTAGCTTTCTTACCAACACGGTCTCTCAGGTAATTCAGCTTAGCCCTTCTTACTTTACCTCTTCTGATGACTTCCACCTTCTCTACCTGTGGAGAATGTAACGGCCATGTTTTCTCAACGCCTACACCATTGGAAATCTTTCTTACAGTGAATGTGGTCCTGTTGCTTCCGTTCTGGATCTTCAGAACAACGCCCTCATACACCTGAATTCTTTCCTTCTCGCCTTCCTTGATCTTAGCAGATACCCTGACAGTATCGCCCACATTAAAGGAAGGGACCTCCTGCTTCATCTGCTCTTTTTCAATCTCTCTGATAATATCGCTCATATCTTCCTCCTTGTTTTTCATCGGATGTTCTTAATACGTTTCAGATACTGATCCTGGTAACAGCGGAACATCTCTTTACTCGCAACTATGACAGTTTAGCATAAATCAACCCTAAATGCAAGATATTTTAATAATTTTTCTTATCTTTAAGCTTAAGAGCCGTTTCCTATTCACATAACTCATTTAAATGCAAAATCTATTGCGGCAATAAACATACAAGCAATACCACAAAAAATATACGAAGCTTTTTTACCACTACTCACCATGCGCACTAATCTTTCATCATCATATAGGAATTGCTTTGTGTTTTGTGGATTAACCCAAAGTATTAAATGCGGATATTCTTCCAGTGGACGGTCAATCCACGTAGGTTCCCGTTCCGCAATGAGGTGTTCAGTACCATTAATAACTTCCACTGTACGATCAGTCCATGCTAGTTTCTTTTCTACAATTAAGTGTTCTGTACCTTCAATATCAATAGCAAAAACAGGCCTAAAAAAGGCTTTAGGAAGTGTGCATCCTTTGGGAACAGTTATTCTTTTCCTTTCCACAATATGAGCTTCCACTTTTAAAGTGCAGTGTTTTTTATAATATTTTTCCATTTGCTTATCATAAATGATCAGACCCGGCACCATGACAAGAAACAATAAACTAACTAGCACTACATCCAACATAGATATTCCCACCTTTTTTGATCTGCTTTATGATATCTCTGGCATGCACCTATGTAATTGCGAAGCAAATTTTTATTCCTGAGAGTTCATTTCCTTATAAAACTCCGCGTAATCCGCGCGTTGATCCTTCGTAAACGCGATTGCCGCTCTCGGATGCTGGTTCAGTAAACCTGAAACCAGATACTGAAGATCATATCCCCATACCGTTCCCTCCGCCTGCATCGGCTTCATATATTTTTCCACAAAGCTGATTGCCGGATAAATATTATATTTGGGATTACGAAGGAATCCCAACAGCAACTCCATCGCGCAGTTGCCTGCGCCCCTTCCCATCGCCATATATGTACCGTCCAGCCAGTCGACGCCATCACCCACCGCTTCAATCGTATTGGCAAATGCCAGCTTCTGATTATCATGAGCATGGATGCCCAGCTTCTTTTTATACTTATCCGCGTATTCCTTATAAAGATCCGTAATTCTTGCGGTCTGCTCCGGATAGAGCGAGCCGTAACTATCTACAATATAGATGACATCTACTGGCGACTGTCCGATCATATCCAAAGCAGCTCTGATGTCTCCCTCCTGTCCTGTAGAAATCGCCATGATATTACAGGTCACCTGATACCCCTTTTTCGCCGCATCCTCAATCATATCTACCGCAGCCGGGATCTGATGAAGGTAAGTCGCCACACGGATCACATCAATGGGGCTGTCCGCCTTATTGACAATATCATTTTTATAGTTACATCTGCCTACGTCCGCCATGACTGCCAGTTTCAGATCCGTCTGGTTTTCTCCGACGATCTCCCGGATATCATCATCATTACAAAACTTCCACTTGCCAAACTGATTGACATCAAACATTTCCTTATCACACTTATATCCAAATTCCATACAATCAACACCGGCCTTGATATTGGTCTGATACAACGCCTTTACAAAGTCATCCGTAAAATGAAAATCATTCACAAGACCTCCATCCCGCAGCGTCGCATCCACCACCTTAATATCTGAGCGGTAACCCATCAATTCCGAAATCTGTTTCATAATAATAACCATGCCTTTCCGTAACCTGCGAATTCTTGACAACGAAAAGCGTAAGCTTTTTGTTGTATGTTGCCGCAGGCACAAATTTGCGATTGAAAAATCTTTGATTTTTCAATCTATTCTCATCTCTTTCGACTGAATCCAATATATATGCTGTAATTCATTTTGTCAAGCAAAAATTTTATCACTTTAAAGCATTAAAGTGTTTCCGCCGAAGCAACAATATAGAAACCACAAACAAGATCACACCAATCATTACAAATATTGCCAGCTCACCTATCCCCGGATCTTCCCGGAACAGGATCGGAAAAATGGACGCCATCTGATCTTCATAAAATGTAAGCAAAACAGAGAACAGATTATTCAGGAAATGCATCCACATGGATACTGCAATACTTCCTGTCTTATATACGGCATAAGCAAGAACACAGCCAAAGAATCCGACCACAAAAAATTTGATCAGGTTCATATGATAGAGTCCGAAAACCACCCCTGTAATTAGAACAGCCACTAAAATATGACACTTGTTTTGCAGCGTTCCAAACAGCACGCCTCTGAACGCGGTTTCCTCACAGATCGCCGGGAGCAGAGCCGAGGATAGGATCACAAGCCAGATCGGCGCGTTTTCCCAGATATTCAGAAGATCCTGACCTGCGCTTTCCGCGCTTCCTGGAAAGACCGCGCTAAATAAAACGGTCAATGTCATCATCAAAATATACGTACCCACCCATAATAATGTGCCGGTCAACAGATCGCCAATCTTCGGCCGCTTCAGATGAAATACTTTCTTAAAGTCCGTCTTAATATACCAACAATAAAATACCGTTATGCCAAGAATCATCAACTGCTGTATCACAAGACCGTACGCTCTGTATTTTAAAATCGCAATGGAGCCAATAAGCATGAGCGCAATCAGAAGAATGGATAATAAGAGTACCACATCTCCGATTCCCGGCATCTGCTTCTCCTTCATATCAGAGCGTTTTTCCAACAGACGGATGCTTCCTGTTCCGTCCCCAAAAAGAATGTCTTCAGAATTAAACAGCTTCGTCATAATAACAACCGCCAGAAGACTGTAGGCTACATTGGAAAAAAGAACCATGGCAATAAGTCCCATATCAAAATGAAACTTAAACAGCTCCACAATCAAAAGCGCCACATTGACCACCGGGATCAAAGATGTACTTCCGTCCAGGCTGACCGCCGGAATCATCCCCGCCATCCCCGCGAACATAAACACCAGCATAACCGGCGTGGTATAATTCTGCGCTTCCTTAAAACTTCTCGCAAAGATACAGACACAAAGGCAGACAGCCGAAGCAAATAAAGCGAATACAGCCACGCACAGGATCATAATGAAAATGGCGGGAAGATAAGAGATCACATTAAATTCCATCGGGACATCGCTTGCTGCCTGCATACTTTCATACATATACGCCCCCAGAATCCCCATGGATATCAGGTTTAACAGCGCCGCCGCAACCGCAACCGTAGAGGTTGCCAAAAATTTACTCATGATCATCTCAAGATTTCTGACGGGCAGCGTCAGCAGCGTCTCCAACGTGCCCCGCTCCTTTTCCCCTGCCGTCGTATCGATTGCCGGATACATAGCGCCCATCAAAATACTCGTAATCATCAGAAAGGGAATAATATAGCCCAGCAAACTTCCCATCGTCTCCTCATTACTGGACATATCCTGATATTCATAAGAGATCGGATACAGAATATCATCCGGCAACAATCCCGCCTCAATCAACCTTTCTTCCCGAAGCGACTGACGGTATTCCTCCAGCATATCCTCGATCATCGAAGCTGCCGTCTGGGAATCCGTCTCCGAAGCAAGATAATTGATACGATATACTTCTCCGGATTGGTTTCCGTCTGCAGCACCGACAGTTTCTTTTGTCAGATAGGCATCCAGATATCCATTCTTTAACGCTTCCTCATACGTGGCATATTCCGTATTCTCCCCATCCTCATGAAGGACCGTGATCACTGCTCCATTTCCTTCTTCCTGAAGTCCATTCGGTGTCAGATACAGAAAATCATACCCATACTCCTTCGCCGCTTCCGAAAAAAAGGTCCTTAACTCCGGCGCCTCCGGCACCTGATCAAATCCTATCCGATAGGTACTGGACGTACTGGCGTTCATAATAGAAGCACTCAATGCCATGCTTCCGATAAAGATCAGCGGATAAAGGATCAGCGGAACGACGATCATCATCAGTATTGTTTTCTTATCCCTAAGAATATCCGTCATTTCTTTTTTATATAATGCCGCAATAATCTTTTTATTCATCCGTCTCGCCTCCTATCCCCATAATCAGAGCGCGGAAAGTCTCACGTAGATTTGTGGTCTGCGTCTGCTGCATCAGATGTTCCGGTGTACCCTCAGCAATGATCTTTCCCTGATAAAGCATCACAATCCTGTCACAGAGATACTGCGCTTCCTCCATATAATGTGTGGAATAAATCACAGTCTTTCCCTGTTCACGCTCCTTCTTCATAAACTCTATGATCGATTCGCTGCTGATGATATCAAGCCCCAGCGTCGGTTCATCAAAAATATAGATCTGCGGTTTATGGATCAGACATCTGGCAATATTAGCGCGCTGAGTCTGACCGGTAGAAAGCCGTTCGATCCGGTTATCCATAAAGGATTCCATATCCAGCACTTCGCAGATCTCTTGTATCCTGTCCTGCTGCTCTTCCTTAGAAATTCCATGGATCTTAGCAATCATGGAAAGCATCTCTCTTGTACTGAAACGGTGATACAGTTTTGTATTGCCGGAAAGATATCCTACCATCGTTTTGATCATGATCTGATCCGTAATCTCCCCGCCTTCCGCATCACTGATCACAACCTTCCCTTCCGTAGGCTTCATCAGATTACCGATCATACGCAGCAGCGTCGTCTTACCAGCTCCATTTGGACCTAATATGCCAAGGATCTCCCCGTCGTCTGCCTGCATGGTCACATGATCCACTGCATAAAATTCATAGGAAGTCTTTTTATTTAGGGTCTTTTGTTTTTCATCCTTTACTTTCCTGAATTTTTTACTTAATCCCTCTGTCCTGATCATACCGCTCCTCTTCTTTCATAATCTTCTTTAGGTAATCTTCTTTAAGAAAATTTCTTATGCTTTCCTTTATTTTTCACTTCCGTATTTCTTCTCGTAAAGATCCGGACGACGTTGCCTGGTGCGCTCTATGGACTGCTCCAGACGCCATTTTTCAATATTCGCGTGATGACCGCTCAGCAGCACCTCCGGTACACGCCTGCCCATCCATTCCTCCGGGCGGGTATATTGCGGATACTCCAAAAGTCCGCCGTAAAACGATTCTGTTGTGGCGGATTCCTCATTGTTCAGCACTCCCGGCACAAGGCGCGCCACCGCATCCATCATGACCAATGCCGGAAGCTCCCCTCCGGTCAGCACATAATCTCCGATCGAATAATAATCCGTCACGATTTCCTCTAATACCCGTTCATCAATCCCCTCATAGTGCCCGCATAAGAAAACCAATTGCTTTTCCGCTGCCAGTTCGGCTGCCGCCTGCTGATGAAACGGCTTCCCCTGCGGAGTAACATAAATGACCTTCGCCGGCTGTCCGTTCATTTTCTCTTTGACCGCCTGATAAGCGTCATAGACAGGCTGCGCCTGCATCAGCATCCCAGCCCCGCCGCCATAAGTATAATCATCCACGCGACCGTGCTTATTGTTCGTATAGTCCCTGATATTAATGGTTTCCAGCTCAAGTATTCCATTTTCCATGGCCCGTTTGATGATACTGGTATTCATAGCCTGTTCGATCATCTCCGGAAATAATGTCATACAATAATATTTCATAAAGGTATATCCTTTTTTCAATCTAATCCATCCATCACATGCACCTGCACATATCCCGCCTCGATATCCACCTTTAAAACGCACTGTCTGATTGCAGGTAAAAGCAGCTCTTTTCCATCATTCATAAGGATCTGATAAACATCATTCGCACCTGTCTGCAATACATCTTTCAGAGTTCCGATCTCCTGATCGTCCTCATCTATGATCTTCAGACCAATCAGATCCGAAATATAATATTCGTCCTTCTTCAAAGGAGAGGCATACTCCCGGCTCACGAAAAGCTCTTTTTTTCTTAACCGTTCCACCTCATCCCTGTTATTAAATTCCTTAAATTTGATCAACAGCAGATTCTTCTGATGCCTGACCGCCTCCGGGTGAACCATCCTTTTTTCTTTGCCGTCATCCAAAATGATCTCTTTGATCTTTTTGATGCGTTCTGGTTCATCTGTCGTAGGAAATACTTTCACTTCCCCACGTACTCCATGTGGCTCCGTGATTACGCCGATACGGAATATGTCTTCCAAATGATTTACCTTGCCTTTCACACTAATAACCATGCCTTTTCCATAGCCCGCGAACTTTAATGCACTTTAGTGCTATGCCGTAGGCACAAATTCGCAAAACAAATTTATTTGTTTTTGAAAAACTCTTTTTTTTCAATCTAAAGGCGCAAGCCAAACAGCTTGCGCCGCCAGAATAAAGTAATTCCTTTCACACTTATTCAACGATTTCAACATCTACATAAACATCTTCCTGCATAGATGCAGCCTTAATAACGGTGCGGATTGCCTTTGCAATCCTTCCCTGTTTGCCAATCACCTTTCCCATATCTGTAGGGGCAACATGAAGTTCTATCGTTGTATGTTTTCCATTTGTCTTTTCTGTAACCACAACCTCATCCGGCTTTTCTACCAGCGCTTTTGCAATCACTTCAACCAATTCTTTCATAAGCCACCTCCTATCAAAAGTCTGTCCAAAACAAGGTTACTTCTCAATGCCTGCAAGCTTGAAAATCTTATTGACAACTTCTGTAGGCTGTGCGCCGTTATTCAGCCATTGCTTTGCCTTCTCCGCATCCACCTTGTATGTGCTGGGATCTGTGTTGGGATCATAGGTTCCGATCTCATCGATAAATTTACCGTCTCTTGGTGATCTGGAATCTGCAACAATGATCCTGTAGATCGGATTTCTCTTTTTTCCCATTCTTGTAAGTCTGATTTTTACTGCCATTTTTCTTTCCTCCAAAAAATATTTTATATTGTTTATTTAAAAGGGAAACCGCATTTTGCGTCCTTTCCTTCCTCCCATACCGCCGAACATCCCCGGCATCTGTTTCATCATCTTCTGCGACTGTTCAAACTGCTTGATGAAACGGTTTACTACAGAAATATCCACACCGGCACCTCTTGCGATCCTGTGCTTTCTGCTTGGATTTAAAAGCTTCGGATTAGACCGTTCCTGCGGCGTCATGGAATATACAATCGCCTCAATCTGTGCCAGCTGCTTTTCATCTATCATGGATTCAATATCACCTAACTGACTGCCACCCGGCATCATCTTCAGAATATTCGCAAATCCTCCAAGATTCCGCATCTGCTTCATGGATTCCAGATAATCATTAAAGTCCAGCTTGCCTTTCTTGAGTCTGCCCGCCATTTCACGTTCTTTGTCGGCATCCATATCAACATTGGCCTGTACTTTATCAATCAGAGTCAGCACGTCTCCCATTCCCAGGATCCTGCCTGCCATACGATCCGGATAAAACTGCTCAAGATCCGAAAGTTTTTCGCCCATACCGACATATAAGATCGGTTTACCTGTCACTGCCTTAACAGACAAGGCCGCACCACCTCTGGTATCACCGTCCATTTTGGATAATACGATACCGGTCACTCCGATCTTTTCATCAAATTCCTTCGCAACATTCACCGCATCCTGTCCAGTCATGGCATCAACTACCAGAAGCGTCTGGTGAACTTCCACTGCCTCCTTGATCCTCTGCAGTTCCTCCATCATCCCTTCATCAATATGAAGCCTGCCGGCAGTATCTAAAATAACAACATTATGTCCATTCTTTTCCGCATGGGCAACCGCATCCTTCGCGATCTCCACCGGATTATGATCCGTACCCATGGAAAAAACATCCACTTCCTGTTTTTTTCCATTGACGATCAGCTGTTCCACAGCCGCCGGACGATAGACGTCACAGGCTACCAGCAACGGCTTCTTACCCTTTAATTTCATCTTTCCGGCAATCTTCGCTGTCGTCGTTGTCTTACCTGCGCCCTGAAGCCCGCACATCATAATCACGGTGATTGCTTTCCCCGGCTGAAATACCAGTTCTGTCGTCTCAGAGCCCATCAGCGAGGTCATCTCTTCGTTTACGATCTTGATCACCATCTGCCCGGGATTTAATCCATTCAGAACTTCCTCTCCTACGGCACGCTCTTCCACTGATTTTACAAACTGCTTGACGACTTTAAAATTAACGTCAGCCTCTAACAGCGCCATCTTGACTTCCTTCATTGCAGACTTTACGTCCGCTTCCGTAAGCCGCCCTTTGCTCCGTAGATTCTTAAATACATTCTGAAGTTTTTCGCTTAAACTTTCAAATGCCATATAAAACCCTGATCCTTTTCATCGCCACAATATCACTTAACTATAAAAACATAAAATTCTTATCCAATTACAGGTTTCAATCCAAACCCTCATAAAGTTCATCTATGATTGCGTTGATTTCCCGTTTATATTCTTTATCAGCACTATCGCTTTCCATAAGGCTATTGACCAGCTCTTTTAACTTCGCGATCTTTTTCTTATTATCAGCGAACCGCTTTACCAGATGCAGCTTTTCTTCGTAGTCAGCCAGAGTCTTGTCACAACGCTTGATCAGGTCATGTACCCCCTGCCTGCTGATCCCTTCCTCTGCCGCGATCTCACCCAGCGAAAGATTGTTATAAACCACCGCCTCATAGATTTCCTGCTGATGCTTTGTCAAGAGCGGACCATAAAAATCATATAATATTCCCTGTTCAATGATCCGTTCCATGTTTTCAGCCGCTCCCAACAAATAGAAACTTTCAGCACTTTGTCTATCATACACAAAAGAAAACAGACTGTCAAGTATTTTTTCTTGACAGCCAAACCCATCTGAAATTTTTGCGTATTACCGCAAAATTTTCAGCTCTCATAAAATTAAAAAGAAAAAATCATTGCTTTTTATAAAATATTTCACCTTCCAACGTAGCTACCATTAAATATTCTCCGGAATACTCTGAATGTTGAAGCCAGATAACCTGATTAAGAAAGATATCGGGCCACCAATATTCTATAAACGGAAATTTGATCGGCGAATATCATTCTCCTGCCGTATGTAATAACCGCCAAAACGGTCTCCTCTAATACAAAAAAGGATAAAAGTTATCGTACTGTATAATAAAATTACGATTCCAAGAAATATTCCCAAAAACTTCAGAAAATATTTACACGGCTTTGATAAATAAATTTTTTTCATAATTAACTATAGTCCCTTTTTGTATTTAATCTAAATCATCATGTTCATATGTATGCTGCTGACTGATTGTGTCCTTTACCATGACTACCGTACTTGCTATCATAATGATCATTGCAATATAAAACTGCATTGCAGGTCTTTCCCCTAACAATACCATACTAAACGCTACGCCTAAAAATGGCGCAATGGAATAATAAGCGCTTGTTTTTGCTGCACCTAAATGCTGCTGTGCCATAATATAAAATTTGATGCTCAATCCATACGCCACAAAACCTAAGAAAAGTATTGCGAAGATCCATTTGATTTCCGGTACGCTTTCTCCCAATAACAATGCAATGATAAGACTCCCCATGCCGGAAAAACAGCCTTTTATGACAACGATTTCAGTGGAACTTTTATTACTGATCATCTTGGTACAGTTGTTTTCAAAACCCCAACAGATACAGGCTCCTAACACCAAAAGTGAACCCTCATTCAGTGTAAATGCACCTATACCTTCAAAACTAAGAATTACACTGGCGATTGTAACCATGAAAATCGCAAGCCAAAGTTTATGGGAGATTACTTCCTTAAAAATCACTAATGCAATAATAGAAGTTGCCACAATTTCAAAATTGTTCAACAATGATACATTGGCCGAATTTGTTCTTGCAATACCAAACATCAGTAAGATCGGCGCAATAATATCCAACACTATCATAGCAACCGTATAGGGCAGTTCTTTTCTTGTTAAATGTTCCTGCTTTTTTTCAGGTTTGGTTATTTTTTCTATGCTTCCGTATATCAGCAGACCAATACCAGCGCCTAAGTATAAAAATGCCGCCATTATGGTTGCGCCTGCATGGTTCAAAAGCAATTTAGATATGGGAATATTGATTGCGTACAAGGCAGCCGCTAGTATAGCATATACCGTTGCAATGGTCTTGGTTCTCATTACTTCAACTCCGTTTTGCTTTTATTGCTTTGACACAAGAATTATAACACACGCTTAACCGGACCACAATGATATGCATTTAGAAATAAAACTGTTTTTATATCTGCTTCCTGTAATAATCCTTATACCCTTCCCCATAAATCTCCGACGCACTGGCGATAATCAAAAAAGCATGATTGTCAATATCCTTTATAATGGCAACTGCTTTCGGCGCCTGCCGTTTGCGCATGATGCAGAGCATGATCTTCTTATCTCTTCCGGTATACGCCCCCTGACCATGCAGATACGTAACCCCTCGTTGCAGTTCCTGCATAAATGCCCCTGCGATTGTTTCCGCCTCATCAGAAATCACAAAAATCATTCTTGCTTCCTCGCTTCCATACAACACAAGGTCCAGCACCCTTGCAGTCACAAATACCGTCAACGCCGTAAACAGCACTGTATCTACAGAGCCGAAAACAAACAGGGACAGGAACACGATAATACTGTCAATGATAAAAAAGAACGCTCCTGTCTTTAAAAACGGAAAACGGTTTCTTAAAAGCTTGATCACAATATCCGTCCCACCGGTGGTCGCTCCCAGCCGAAGGATCATCCCGATAGCTACCGCATTGATCGCACCTCCCGCCACAGCTGCAAGGAACGGCTCTCTTGTCCATGCCCCGCTAATCTCAAATAAATTGGTAAAAAAGGAAATCCATGCAAGCGTATATATTGTAGAAGCGGTAAATTTAAATCCAAATTTCCAAATACTCAACGCCATAATCGGTATATTAAACAAAAAGATCAGCGTACCCGTATCAATGCCTACCAACCGGTTGACCAGAATCGCAATTCCTGTGATACCGCCCGGCGCAAGATTGTTGGGGTCAAGGAAGCAGCTTACGCCAAAAGCATAAACAGCAGAAAATAGGATCAGCAATAAACCTCTCCCAACCCAAGTCCTAAGCAATGATTTTGTTTTATTTCTCACTGAAAAATCTGCCTTCATAGGATTAGATTATCCGATAAAGACAGATTTCATTCATTCCGTATTTTTAGATATTGGTTCGGGACCAATATCTGGTCTTTAAATATTGGTTCTAACTAACTTCGGCTTATAATTCTCCTGCTCCAGCCTCGTTAATATCCTCTGTTTATGATCCACGCCAAATGCCTCAATCGTGATCCGCAGTTCCACAGCAGCGTTACGATTGGTCGATACAAACTGGTTATGCTCCAGCTTAATGACATTTCCATTTTCTTCCGCGATAATGCCCGCCACCTTACAAAGTTCACCCGGCTTATCCGGCAATAGCACAGATACCGTAAAGATACGATCCCTAAAAATCAGACCCTGCTGAACTACCGAGGACATCGTTATGATATCCATATTGCCGCCGCTTAAAATAGCCACGATCTTTTTATCTTTGACATCAAGATGCTTAAGCGCAGCCGCCGTAAGAAGTCCGGAATTTTCCACGATCATCTTATGATTTTCCACCATATCCAGAAAAGAAACGATCAGCTCCTCGTCTTCCACGGTGATGATATCATCCAGATTATCCTGAATATACGAAAAAATCTTCGATCCGGGCGTCTTGACCGCCGTACCGTCAGCAATCGTATTGACTTGTGGCAGCGTCGTCACCTCACCGCGATTAATGGACGCTTTCATGCAGGCAGCCCCTGCAGGCTCCACGCCGATTACTTTAATCTTCGGATTTAACATCTTTGCCAGAGTAGAAACTCCCGCAGCCAGCCCGCCGCCACCGATGGGAACTAATATATAATCCACCAGCGGAAGTTCCTTGACGATCTCCATGGCAATCGTCCCCTGACCTGTGGCAACCGCCAGATCATCAAAAGGATGAATAAATGTATATCCATGTTCCTCCGCCAGTTCATATGCGCGTGCGCATGCCTCATCATATACGTCACCATATAGAACGACTTCTGCGCCGAAATTCTTTGTACGGTTTACCTTGATCAACGGTGTCGTCGTCGGCATAACGATCGTCGCCTTCATATGATTGCGCTGCGCCGCATAAGCAACGCCCTGCGCGTGATTTCCCGCAGAAGCAGTGATAACCCCTCTTTTTTTCTCTTCTTCAGACAGCGTGCTGGTCTTATAAAATGCGCCCCTGACCTTATAAGCTCCTGTAAACTGCAGGTTCTCCGGCTTGAAAAATACTTTATTGCCTGTTAGATTGCTAAAATACTCGCTATAGACCAGCTTCGTCTCCAGCGTTACCTGCTTTACGATCTCGGATGCCTCCTCAAATTTTTCCAATGTCAACATTCTTTCTTCCATTTCATTCGTATCCATATGACGACCCGCCTTTCAAAATTTTTTCACTCATTTAATTTTATCCTTAATACATCACCTTAATTTATTCCTCAACATCTGCCTCATCCTCACTCAAATCTACATCAAACAAAGCATCTACAAAACGGTCAGAATCAAATTTCTGGAGATCTTCGATCTTCTCTCCCACACCGATATATTTCACCGGAATACCAAGTTCCGACTGGATAGCAACCGCAATCCCGCCTTTGGCGGTACCATCCATCTTAGTCAGTATGATGCCCGTCAAATCTGCCGCCTCAGAAAATTCCTTTGCCTGCATCATTGCATTCTGACCGGTAGTAGCATCCAGCACGATCAGATTTTCTCTGTGAGCACCCGGAAATTCCCGGTCAATGATCCGGTTCATCTTCTTTAATTCTTCCATCAGATTCTTCTTATTATGCAGACGTCCCGCCGTATCACAAAGTAAAACATCTGCCTTTCTCGCCTTTGCCGCATTAATCCCGTCAAAGATCACGCTTGCTGGATCGGCACCTTCCACACCACCTATCATTTCCACGCCACTTCGCCTTGACCACTCTGCAAGCTGCTCTCCTGCAGCCGCACGGAACGTATCTGCCGCTGCAATCAGCACGTGCCTTCCCTGCGCCTTTAAGATCGCCGCCAGTTTACCGATGGAGGTCGTCTTTCCCACACCGTTTACTCCGATCACAAACACAATGGACCGCTTCTGTTCAAATTCATATGCTGTCTCTTCCACACGCATCTGATCCTTAATGGTCTGAACCAGCAGTGCCTTACAGTCCTCCGGTTTGGAGATATGCTGCTCCTTCACCTTCTGTTTCAATGCATCAATGATCTCCTCCGTCGCATGGACGCCGATATCTCCCATGATAAGGATCTCTTCCAGTTCCTCATAAAATTCCTCATCAATCTTTGTAAAACCGCTGAATACCGCATCTATGCCGGAAACGATATTATTTCTGGTTTTCGTCAAACCTTCCTTCAGACGAGCAAAGAAGCCCCTTTTCTCCGCTTGGCTCATGTCTGCACTATTTCCTTCTATTTCGGGCAATCCTTCTGAGGTCTCGCCCAATATCTCTTCTGGATTTTCCTCAGATATCCCTTCCGGATTCTCCTCCAATATCCCTTCTGCGTTTTCCCCGGATATTCCTTCTGTATTTTCTTCAGACATTTCTTCTATTTCTTTCTCAGATATTTTTTCTGAATCTTTCTTCTTCCCAAAACCAAATAACATCCGGTCTATCTCCTTTCTAAATCACTGCCATAGGTCTAGTTATCCAATTCCTTATCAATCAGATTGACGCTCACCAGTGCCGAAACGCCCTTCTCCTGCATGGTGATACCATACAATCTGTCCGCCTTCTCCATCGTTCCGCGTCGATGCGTGATCACAATAAACTGCGTATGTTTTGTCAGTTTATGTAGATACTGCGCAAATCTGCCGACATTACTTTCATCCAATGCCGCCTCAATCTCATCCAAAAGACAAAATGGCGATGGTTTCAGATTCTGGATGGCGAACAGCAGCGCAATCGCCGCAAGGGACTTCTCCCCGCCGGACAACTGCATCATGTTCTGCAGCTTCTTCCCAGGCGGCTGTGCAATGATCCGGATGCCTGCTTCCAAAATATCCTCATCCTCCATCAGTTCCAGCGTACCCTTACCGCCTCCAAACATCTCCTTAAATACTTTATCAAATTCTTTGCTGATCTCGGCAAATTTCTCCGTAAACTGCGCCCGCATCGCCTGATCCAGTTCCTCTATGATGCCAATCAGCATTTTCTCAGCTTCCACCAGATCGTCATGCTGCTTTTTCAGGAAATCATACCGTTCCATCACCGCCTTATAATCTTCAATGGCATTGACATTAACATCCCCAAGACGTTTGATACCGTCCTTTAACTCCGCAACGCTTCTCTTTAAAAACACAAGATCTGTCATCGTCTCATCACGAAGCTCAGCAGCATCCCTAAGTGTCAGTTCATACTCTGACCACATATAACCGGACAATCCGTTTAAGGTATCCTCCAATTTTTCTTTCTGGGTTTTCAAACGGAATATCTCTTTATCCAGACCCGCGATCTTATCATTCAATTCCTCACGAAGTCCGAAGAACTGCTTCTGTTTAGAGGTATATTCTTCCCGCTTCTCCTGCATCTCCTTTAAGCGGATTTCGGAATCTTCCTGCGTTGTATAAGAGGCATCCATGGTCTGTTCCAGATTTTTGATATTCTCTTCCTTCTCCGCAATATCCGTCTCGTTTTGTTTCGTCGCCTGCAGAACCTCATCCCGTTCCGCCGCATACCGCGACAGTTCTTCTTTCAGACGATTCAGGTTCTGTTGTTCAAATTCCTGTTTCTGCAGCGCCTTCTCTACCTCAACGTCCTGCTCTGCCACGGCGGCTGCATGGAGCGACTCTTCCTCCCGTTTATTTTCCAGATTCCCCTGTTTTTCTGTAATCTGCGCTTCTAACGTTTTCTCCTCTTTGGCGGAATCCTCCAGTTGTTGACTGATCTGTCCCTGCTGCCCCTTGATCTCACTAATCTGCTTTTCGATCTCCGCCTGCTCCGCTTTCAGATCGTCTACACCGTGCACAGTCTCATCGATCCTCTCCTGTGCCTTAATAAGATTAAGTCTCGCTGTGTTCTGAGCGATAAATTGATTCTGGATCTTTAACTTGATCTCTTCGATTCCGATACGCAGTTGATTTCTTTCATTCTTGATCTGTTCGATCTGATCCAACAGCTCATTGATCTGTTTTAAAGAAGCCTTCACCTGCTTGTCTAATTCATCCATCTCACGCCGCCGGCTCAAAAGATTGGAACTATTCTTATATGCGCCACCGCTGATCGCTCCACCCGGCACCAAAAGTTCGCCATCCAGCGTAACCATCCGGATGCCGTAATCATACTTCCTTGCAATCTTCAACGCTTGATCCACATGATCAATGACAACGATCCTTCCAAGCATCGCCTTAGCTACATTTCGATAAGCGGGCTCTGTAGAAACGATCTCATCCGCCATACCGATGACACCCTTCTCCTCCAAAACCTCCGGAGTCTTAAATTCCTGCGGATGCTCAATACTCGTCAGCGGCAAGAAGGTAGCCCGTCCAAATTTATTCTCTTTAAGGTAATTAATCATCTCTTTGGCGGTTTTTTCATCCTTGGTAACGATATTCTGGATATTGCCGCCCAACGCAGTCTCTATAGCAGTCTCGTATTTCTTTTCTACTTTAATGATATCCGCTACTACGCCGATAATCCCCTTATTGCTCCCTTTACACTCCATCACCTTACGGATGCTGTTTCCATATCCCTCGTATCGCTCCGTAAGATTGGTAATGGACTCTAACTTTGTCTTATCCTGATGGTACTGTACCTGAGCTTCGCGAAGCCGGCGGTCCGTTTCCCCAAGCTCATCATGGATCTGTCCGGCACGTTCTTCCTTTTTCTTCTGCTCGTAATTCAGTGCTTCAATCTCCTGATTGACTTTTTCAAATTCCTCTTTCAGCCGGGCTGCAATCTCCTGCTGTTCCTCTTCGTTGGATTTTGCCTGCAAAAATTTGGAATTCAGTTCTGAACGCCGGATAGCGATCTGCTCCAGCATAGTGTCATAACGCTCCTTTTTAGAGCGGATGGTGGCACGCTCATTGAGCGTCTCAATGATCCGGTTTTTATCCGTCTCAATGGACTCATTGATTTCTTCAATTTCTCCCTGAACCTTCTGTAAAGCCTCTCTTACAACATTACGTTTTGTTTCCAGTTCCTGAAGCGCCGCATCTGCCTGCCCCTTGCTTTCCGCAAGCAGAGCGCATTCCTTTTCCTTTTGTCCGATATTTTCCTGAATACTGTCCAGCCTTGTCTTAAAATGCTCCATATTATTCTTCGCGGAATTGATCTGCTCTTTTAAGACATTAATCTCTCCGACCAGCTTTGTCCTGATGGAACTGGTATTACTCAGGGAATTACGTGTCTCTTCGATGGACTTCTCAAGTTCTTCGATCTTTTCCTGCATTTCATCGTATTCCTGCCGGATATTTTCAAACCTTCTGCTGTTTTCCTGATATTCGTCTTCTGCAATCTTTAATTTCCCGGAGACAACGTCCAGCTGCTCCGTTGTATGCGCATTTTCCAAAAGGAAATAATTCACATCCAGCTTTTTCAGATCCTCTTTTTTCTTAAGATAATCCCTTGCCTTTTCTGACTGTTTCTCCAATGGTCCGATCTGTTTTTCCAATTCCGCAAGGATATCATTAACACGAAGAAGGTTTTGTTTCTCATCTTCCAATTTTTTCTGGGAAGCGCTTTTTCTTTTTTTATACTTAACGATACCCGCCGCCTCGTCAAACAGTTCTCTTCTTTCCTCCGGCTTACCGCTTAGGATCTTATCAATCTGTCCCTGTCCGATAATGGAATATCCTTCCTTACCGATACCAGTATCATAAAACAGCTCATATACATCCTTTAACCGACACACGGTTCCATTTAACAGATATTCACTTTCTCCAGAACGATACAACTTTCTCGCGACCGTCACTTCATCATAGGAAATGTTCAGCTGATGATCCGCATTATCCAGTGTGATTGCCACATAAGCATAGCCCAATGGTTTTCTCTGCTCTGTACCCGAAAAAATAACATCCTGCATGGATGCTCCCCGAAGCTGCTTGATCTTCTGTTCTCCCAAAACCCATCTGACCGCATCCGCGACATTAGACTTGCCACTGCCATTCGGTCCTACGATACCGGTAATCCCATTATGGAATTCAAATACGATTTTATTAGCAAATGATTTAAATCCCTGTATCTCAATGCTTTTTAAATACATACGAACAGACCTTGTCCCTTTCCCAATTCCTTATCTTTAAAAACCAATATTTTTTAATCTTATAGATTTTTTGATCTTATAAATTTTTTAAATCCTTTAGATTTTTTAGTGCTTCATACGCTGCCATCTGCTCCGCGGCCTTTTTATTTCTGCCACGTCCAAGACTGACTTTCTTCTGATCAAGCACAAGTTCCACTTCAAATTCCTTCTGATGTTCCGGTCCATGCTCACCGATCACCTGATACCGGATCGTTCCATAGTTTCCTGACTGCACCAGTTCCTGCAGTTCGGATTTGTAATCTATAAACGCTTTCTCTTTCTCTTCTATATTCGTCAGGATATACTGTTTGATAAAACGACCGGCCGCCTGATCGCCGCCATCCAAAAACAACGCGCCGATCAACGCCTCCATAGCATCAGAGACAACCGAAGGCTTTTTACTTCCGCCATTTGCCATCTCCCCTTTTCCAAGAAAAATAAAATCTCCCAGACCGATCTTCTCTGCCGCAGACGCCAGTGCTGACTCACATACCAGAGACGCCCGCATCTTCGACAACTGCCCCTCCGGCACTCTGGGATAATGCCGGAACAAATAGATGCTGCTTGCCTGTTCTAAGACAGCATCTCCCAAAAACTCAAGCCGTTCATTACAATTAATCTTTCTAATCGCCCTTTCGTTAGCATAAGAACTATGCGTCAATGCTTCCCTGACCAGTTCTTTTTCTCGAAAGTGATATCCGATCCGC
The DNA here is from genome assembly GCA_029062895.1 of Lachnospiraceae bacterium. GTDB lineage: Bacteria > Bacillota > Clostridia > Lachnospirales > Lachnospiraceae > NK4A136. Next base: position 8,189 of record JAIDPF010000026.1, on the reverse strand, counting down.
TCTTCCAGCTCTTTGATCCTGCTTTCTTCATCCATACCAACCCTCTATTTCTACTGTCCTATGGTTTTTGCTTCATCGATCGCCTATCAGGCGTCTCCAGTCACTTCATCTGTTCCTGCATCACACGGACAGCATCCGCCACGGTAACGATCTTATCCAAATCGACTGCTCGGAATTTTTTCTCCGTTTTCTTTTCGATATACTGCATGATCTGCATCATATCTATAGAGTCTGCTCCCAAATCCAGCTCAAACGTACTCTCCATGGAAATCTCCGTCTCGTATACCTGAAGCACTCTTAAAATCGCTTCCTTTAGTATTTTATATTCCATCGTCAATCATTTCCTATCATTAGTTGTTGTCTGATTTTTCCATTGATATCCTGTTCTTTAAATGTCCTACACTGCAACAGGGAATTTTTGATCTCAACCGATTCCGAACTTCCATGGGTCTTGACCACCAGTCCATTTAAGCCAAGCAAGGGGGCTCCGCCATGTTCCTTCGTACTAAAGGACTTCAAAGTGTCTTTCAAGGTAGGCAGTGCCAGAGCCGCACCAATTTTACTTTTGAAATTGCTCTTTAAGCCTTCCTTGATCTTCTGAACCAATACACTCGCCGTACCTTCATACAGCTTTAATATAACATTACCCACAAACGCTTCACAGACAATGACATCCGCATATCCATTGGGAATCTCTCTTGCCTCGATACTTCCGATAAAATTGATATCATCGCACGCCTTTAATAACGGAAAGGTCTCCTTTACCAGCAGATTACCTTTTTCCTCTTCTGCGCCAATATTAACGATAGCAACTCTCGGCTTTTCTATATTTAGCACGTGCTCGCAATAGATACTTCCCATTTTGGCAAACTGCACCAGATTATTAGGCTTTGCATCTACATTCGCCCCACAGTCAATCAAAAGAGAGCATCCGCTGGCAGTGGGAATGACGGGTGCCAATGGAGCACGGTCAATTCCCTTGATCCTTCCTACAATCAATTGTCCGCCTACCAAAATCGCACCGCTGCTTCCTGCTGAGACAAAAGCATCACAGGTTCCGTTTTTCACCAAATAAAGAGCTTTTACAATCGATGACTCTTTCTTTTTCCTGATTGCCATAACCGGCGGTTCGGCTGTCTCAATGACCTCATCTGCAGGCACAATCAGAATACGTCTGTCATCATATTGATATTTACCCAGTTCTTCCTTGATTATCTTCTCCTTGCCAACCAGATAAACTACCAGATCTTCTGATTCCGCCAATGCATCAACAGCGCCCTTGACAATCTCCACAGGCGCGTTATCACCACCCATAGCATCCAATGCAACTTTTACAACCTGACCCATTTTTCTTTACCTCGTTCTTTTAATTGCATACGCGTAAAAACTCATCTTTTATAATACTAAAAAAAGCAAGAAAAATCAAGAAATTTCGCAATCGGTATAAAGTAAAAAAGAGCCATCCCTAAGAGAAAGCTCTTTTTGTATCATTCCAAAATAACACGGATTATAAAAATCCATTAATCAACAGAAATGATTTCTTTCTTATTATATGCACCGCATGCCTTGCATACCCTGTGAGGAACCATTAAAGCGCCGCACTTGCTGCATTTTACTAATGTAGGAGAGCTCATCTTCCAGTTTGCTCTTCTTTTATCTCTTCTTCCCTTGGAAGATTTATTCTTAGGACAAATTGACATCTCATTACACCTCCTGCCGTATCTTATTCTTACAACCTGTTTCTAAACCACACTTATGATATTATAACCATGTCCATATCATTTGTCAACAAAATTTTAGAATATTTACTGTTCTGTGTTCTGTCCCGCATGATCCTCTCCGCTTCCTGCATGATCCGGCGTCTGTTCGGTCGGAGCATCCTGCTGTTCGGTCGAAGTTTCCTGCGATTCTGTCGGAGTCTGTTCCGATAAAACATCCGGCGCGGATGGTACCGGCGGCACAGGCGGTATTGGCGGTACTGGCGGAATACCACCCATCTGAGGCGTCGTATTCTGAATCGGTGGAATCTCCGGCGTCTGCGGGGTGTTCTGCATCGCAACCTGTTTCTTTGCCTTTTTATCAGAAGATACCAGCACAATGATCACCACAATGATTAACAGCAGCATTACCCCGCCGACTACCAAAACAATGATCAAAGCTTTGTTGTTGTCTTCTTTCCCATCACGATCCCTGTCGTCATCATCCTCGCGGTCTCTTCCGGAATCACGGTCATCTTCTTCCTTATCATTTACTGTCGAATCCGGCTGATCATCTTCCTCCGGTTCCTGTACGACCTCTCCGCTATCTGCCTCTTCAGCCGGATCCCTGCTCTCCTGCAGTCCCAGATAATAACGAACATTATTAGCATATACTTCAAATCTTGGATTTTCGATAGGATTATTCAGTCCTGTATCTGCCAAAACATCTGTATAAGAATCCACCAACCCTTTCTCTACCAGATCGAGATATACATTAATGCCTTCTTCCCTGTCATCTAAAATCACATCCCACAGTTCCTCCACCGCAGCCATGGAAACCGAATAACTGACATAATACAAAGGCGACTGGAAAGTATGCGGAATCTCCACCCATTCCGTAATTTCATCAGAATCCATAAAACCATACATTCCAAGATAATAACTATTTTGAAAATCCAGCGCTCCATATTCCTCACAACAGTTATAGTAAATCTCATTCAGCTTTTCAATTGTTAATCCCTCCGGATTACTGTAAACCTCGTACTGGAAAGCATCTTCCTTCACACCTTCCACGCAGGCATATGCCATATTCATCAGTGTATACAGATCGACTGCATAAGCGTTCTCCCCATAAATATCTTCGCTGTAATCCAAGAAAAGCAATTCCAGTCCCTGAGAATGGATTTCCGCAACGTCAAGATTATTATAGCTGTACATCCATTCATCTTCTGATGCAAAGTACATCTGATTATAATGTCCAAATTCATGGACCAGTGTTCCCATATCGCTGATCGTTCCGTCTGCGCAATTGAACATAAACGGAGCGTTATACACATAGATCTGCGTTGTATATCCACCCGGTGCCTTCCGCTCATCAATTGAAAGATCGCACATACCATGATCCACCATATACCTGTAGGATATCAACATGTCATCCGAAATCTCAGGAAGATACCGTTCAAGATTATCAAGACATTCCTGCTCCGACATCTCCGCGTCCCATATGGCATCATATGATGTGTTTCCCATCAGCAGATCATACAGATCATGCTCCAGAGGCACCATGTATTCAATGACCTGCCGTCTGTACTCTTCCAGGTCTTCCGGTGTATAATCCCTGTCGTATATTTCCTCATATGCATAGTCCGCATAATTATCATATCCATAACTCTGGGCAAGCTGCGTCCGTACGTCAACAAGTTCCAAGAACAGATCGCCCAGCGCCTGATTCCGCTGTTCTAAGAGATCCGCATATCCACTAAAATATTCCTCTACCGTTATCTCTCCTGCTTCATAACCTTCCGAAATGGTATCCAAATCATAATCAATACCATTGATATTAACCGTATAATCAGCAATATAAAGTTCGTCATATTTCAGAGAAAGCTCCGTCTCACGATTCTCCAGTTCCTTCTGCTCCTCCGTCATAGGTTCATATTCCAGAATCTCCTGCCATTCTTCTTCATCCTCCACTCTTGCATGGAGCACCTCGGAACATTCTGACTCCGCAATCAGCCTATAGTTCTGCTGGATCTTATCATTGAGATCTATTGCAAGCTCTTCATAATACGTTACCAGATCATTATACTCCTGATTCTCTGCATCCAGCGTAGCATAAACATTGGCAATGACGTCATTGGCCATCGTTCTGCGCGCCATATCCTCCATCTCGTCAATCAGCACATCTACCTGATCCGCATTATTTATATCTGTGATCGCCGCTTCAATTCTGGCCGTAAGGTCATCAAATTCTTCCTCCGTCACATCATCAAAATAAGCGAGGTCTCCAAAAGAATCTTCCGTATGATCTACCTCATCGGTCAGTTTTCCCCCGTTGGCCGCGCGGACGCCTACAGAATACAACAGCAGCGCGCCTGATAATACAAGCATGCCGATGATTCCGTAATAGCTTCCTTTGTTTTTCAAATTCATAACCTGTTTCCGTTCCTTTCCTGCTGATGGACAATCCCATACATGCATATTTCATATTATAATATATCCCATACTAAAAGCACTAATCAAACCGTATATCAAGATTCTATATGCTGCGCCTGCACCGCCGTCAGCGCCACAACACCCACAATGTCTTCCCAGCTGCAGCCTCTGGAAAGATCATTGACCGGTCTTGCAATTCCCTGCAACATCGGACCGTAGGCATCTGCATTGGCCAGCCGTTCTACTAATTTATATGCAATATTGCCACAGTCCAGATTGGGGAACACCAGAACATTGGCCTTGCCGGCGATATCACTGTCCGGCGCTTTTGTCTTGGCAACCTTCGGCACGATCGCCGCGTCTGTCTGCAGTTCGCCGTCCAGAACCAATTCCGGATACTGCTCGTGCGCGATTCTTGTTGCCTCAATTACCTTATCTACCAGAGGATGTTTTGCGCTCCCCTTCGTCGAATGTGATAATAACGCAATCACAGGATTGGCACCCACAAGATTGTGAAAACTCTTTGCCGATGAATCAGCAATCGCTGCCAGCTCCTCCGCTGTCGGATCCTGATTCAATCCACAGTCAGAAAACAGGAAGGTTCCATTTTCACCATATTGACAATTCGGAACGTCAATAATGAAAAATCCGGATACCAGCTTTGTGCCGGGCGCCGTCCTAAGGATCTGCAGGGAAGGTCTCAGAACATCTGCTGTCGCATGACAGCAGCCAGCTACCATGCCATCCGCATCTCCCGCCTTTACCATGACAACCCCAAATGTCAGATAATCCGATAGCAGGATCTCTCTCGCCTTTTCCGGTGTCATTCCTTTTTCTTTTCTGGTTTCATACAAAAGCTCTATGTAATCGTCCAACCGCTCCGTCTTCTCCGGATCAATCACCTTCACCTTACTCAGATCGATCTCCAACCATCCGGCACCGTCTAAAATCTTTTCTTCTTTTCCTACCATGATGATATTGGCAATATTCTCCTCAATCACATGCGCCGCCGCAATCAGCGTCCTCTTATCTGTCGTTTCTGGCAGAACAATGGTTTTCTTATCCGCCCTCGCCTTATCTTTAATGATATCAATATATGACATACCCTCTCTCCTTTCCTACCCCACATCCATAAACATCTGCATCTTTCCGGCCTCCTGGCGGAATTCTGCAGACAGATATTCTATATTTAAAGCATATGTTACTGCTATTATATAGCATAATCTTCTTCCATTCAATAATACTTGTACTTTTTTTCTGCCTATGTTACATTTAATGATATTATTAATAAGCGAGGAATCCCAGATGATCGTATGCGGCATCATAGCGGAATTTAATCCGTTTCACAATGGCCACGCCTATCTGTTAGAACAGGCGAGGCTCCTTACGCGTGCCGACTATCTTATCGTCGTCATGAGCGGAGATTATGTGCAACGGGGCGAACCGGCATGCATGGATAAATACTGCCGAGCAAAAGCCGCCATCTTAGCCGGTGCTGATGCCGTCTTTGAACTTCCGGTCACCGTCGCAACAGGAAGCGCCGAATATTTTGCAAGAGGCGCTGTTGCAGCATTGGATGCACTCGGCATTGTTGATTATCTATGCTTCGGCAGCGAATCCGGCAATCTACAAAAATTGCAGGAACTGGCCGAGAAAGATTTTCGCTCAAAACATTCCAATATACGGCAGTCTTTCTCCAACGAATCCCTTGACACAGAACTCCCCAACAATATCCTTGCAGTAGAGTACCTTCGGGCACTGAACTATTTTCATTCACCAATGAAACCAATTACAGTCCAACGGGAGGGAGCAGGTTATCATGATACGGCGGCACAGGAAGGCACTTATTGCAGCGCAACGGCATTGAGACCGCTGCTCCACTCCCTTTCCGACGCATCTTTGCCTGCTACTATCCATTCCAAATCATCGCAGGGAGAAAATAAGGCAGAGCTGCTGCATAGGTTATCCCGCTTTGTGCCGGATTGTACCTTGCCGATCATCAGTGAGTATTATAACAGCCACCGCTATCTGGAATTTCGTTCCGTCTCCGATCTGTTATTCTACCATTTTATGATGCATCCCTCAGAAGATCTGACCGATTACTTTGATATTTATGGCGGTCTGGCAGACAAAATCCAAAACGCCCTTTTTCAAAAAAGATCTGCCGATCTTTTGGAATTCAGAAACAGTCTTAAAACGAAAGACATTGCCATGACGCATATCAGCCGCGCATTGCTCCATATCCTTCTTTCCATCAAAAATAGCGATGTAGAAATCATAAAAAAATATGAATATTGCGCTTATCTGCGTCTGCTTGGGTTCTACAAAGAAGCTTCTCCATTAATGAATATGATCAAGACTTCTTCTAAATGCCCCATCATTACCAAACTTGCTGACGCCAAAAATAAATTGCAGAAAGATCAGCTTTCTCTATTGGAAAAAGATATTGCAGCCTCCAATCTGTACCAGCAGCTTTCCCTTATCAACAAAGAGACCGCCGAATTTATCGGAGAATATCGGCAGCCCGTCATAATCGCGAAGCGCTTATAATCGCATATTTTAATTTTTAAAACTATGGATCGGAGCCGGAATACGTCCTTTTCTTTGGATAAACGCATCGCAGGAATGTGGGTTGACCGGCATGATTGGAGCATATCCAAGCAAACCACCAAATTCCACTGTTTCTCCCACACCTTTTCCGATCACCGGGATCAATCGTACCGCCGTGGTCTTTTGATTTACCATACCGATCGCCATCTCATCCGCAATAATACCTGAAATCGTTGATGCTTTGGTATCTCCCGGTATCGCAATCATATCCAGCCCTACGGAGCAGACACATGTCATGGCTTCCAATTTTTCCAGAGTCAAAGCCCCTGCTTTTACTGCGTCAATCATTCCTTGATCTTCACTGACCGGGATAAACGCGCCGCTTAACCCTCCTACATACGATGATGCCATCACACCGCCTTTTTTGACCTGATCATTTAACAATGCCAGAGCTGCCGTCGTCCCCGGTGCCCCCGCATATTCCAAACCGATCTCGCAAAGAATATCCGCAACGCTATCGCCCACTGCAGGTGTCGGAGCCAATGAGAGATCAACAATTCCGAAAGGGATCCCAAGTTTTTCAGATGCCTCCTTCGCAACCAGCTGTCCTACTCTGGTCACTTTAAACGCTGTCTTCTTGATCGTCTCACACAGGACTTCAAAACTTTCGCCCCGCACTTTTTCCAAAGCAGTCTTTACTACGCCTGGACCACTGACTCCTACATTGATGATCGCATCCGCTTCCGTCACTCCATGAAACGCGCCAGCCATAAACGGATTATCATCCGGAGCATTGCAGAATACCACCAGTTTCGCGCATCCCAAGGAATCTTTCTCCTTTGTACATTCGGCTGTCTTTTTGATGATCTCCCCCATCAGTCTGACGGCATCCATATTGATTCCTGTTCTGGTAGAGCCCAGATTTACCGAGCTGCACACTCTGTCCGTCTTAGACAATGCCAGCGGAATCGAACGGATCAAAAGCTCATCCGCCTTTGTCATCCCTTTTGACACCAGTGCCGAATATCCGCCGATAAAGTTGACACCTACTTCCTTTGCCGCCAGATCCAGCAGCTCAGCTATGGACGCAAAATCCTCTTCCGTCTTACAGGCAGTGCCTGCCACAATTGCAATCGGCGTTACTGATATCCTCTTATTCACGATAGGGATCGCGTATTTTTTCTCGATCTCTTTCCCAGTCTTCACAAGATCTTTGGCCGTATCGGTGATCTTATGATAAATGTTGTTTTTTAATTTTGTAAGATCCGCATCAATGCAGTCCAGAAGGCTGATCCCCAATGTGATCGTCCGCACATCAAGATTTTCCTTCTCAATCATCTGATTTGTCTCGGCAACTTCATAAATATTGATCATTTCACACTAACCTCCATGTCAGAGCAGCTTTACTGCGATCAAAGCAATTTGAGGCTCTGACTCAAATTGCTGATTGAAAAATAAGATATCAATCTGTATCTTATACAAATCTGACGCTGCCGACGACATAAT
>JAIDPF010000025.1:62050-69956 GCA_029062895.1 Lachnospiraceae bacterium | reverse complement strand
ACCTATGTTTAGTGGCTATAATAAAAAATGCACACAAGATATTGTGCCTTTTTAATGAAGAATAACAAGATAAAGCGTTTAATGCTGCTTTTACTGTATATCGGGGAAAAGCTTTATCATTGTCCGGCCGCGGCTATTGTGAGCAGGCGGACATGAACAGTATCAGGAAGGAGAAAAACAAAAATGGCAGAACAGCAGGAAATCAATTATGGGGAGATGTTTCAGCCAAAGCGTCAGGTCAAGGTGGTAAAGAAGGATAACTGCCTGGAGGAATTTAATGTCCAGAAGGTGATCAATGCTGTCGGTAAGTCCGCTTATCGCGCATTGACCAATTTCACGGAGGAAGAGAAAAAGCAGATTTGTATCTATGTGGTGGAAAAGGTAGATGAGATGGAGACGGATAAAATCCCCATCCCGATTATGCATAATATCGTTGAAAGTGCATTGGAACAGGTAAAACCGATCGTGGCAAAAAGCTACCGGGATTATCGGAATTATAAGCAGGATTTTGTCAGGATGCTGGATGATGTCTATAAAAAGAGTCAGTCTATCATGTATATTGGCGATAAGGAAAATGCCAATACGGATTCTGCGCTCGTGTCGACCAAGAGAAGCCTGATTTTCAACCAGTTGAATAAGGAATTGTATCAGAAATTTTTCCTGACGACAGAGGAATTGCAGGCGTGTCGTGACGGATATATTTACGTCCATGATATGTCTGCGAGACGTGATACGATGAACTGCTGTCTGTTCAATGTGCAGAAGGTTTTGAGCGGCGGCTTTGAGATGGGCAATATCTGGTACAATGAGCCGAAGACTCTGGATGTTGCGTTTGATGTGATCGGCGATATTGTGCTGAGCGCGGCAAGCCAGCAGTACGGTGGTTTTACCGTTCCGGAAGTGGATAAGATATTGGCACCATACGCAGAGAAGTCTTACATTAAATATATCAAGAAATATATGAATCTTGGAGTGGAAGAAAAGAAGGCGGAAGAGACCGCATGGAATGATGTTGTCAGAGAGTTTGAACAGGGCTTTCAGGGATGGGAGTACAAGTTTAATACCGTGGCATCCAGCCGTGGAGATTATCCGTTTATCACGGTGACTGCAGGGATCGGTACAGGCAGGTTTGAAAAGCAGGCGACGATTTCCATGCTGAATGTCAGAAGGAAGGGACAAGGTAAGAAGGAATGCAGAAAACCGGTACTGTTCCCGAAAATCGTATTCCTCTATGATGAAAACCTTCATGGACCGGGGAAACCGCTGGAAGACGTCTTTGAGGCAGGGGTACAGTGTTCTGCTAAAACGATGTATCCTGACTGGCTCAGCCTGACTGGTAAGGGTTATATTTCAAGTATGTATAAACAGTATGGCAAAGTGATTTCCCCGATGGGATGCCGGGCATTTCTTTCTCCGTGGTATGAACGCGGCGGCATGCATCCTGCGGATGATCAGGATGTTCCAATCTTTGTGGGCAGGTTCAACATCGGAGCGGTTTCGCTTCATCTGCCGATGATCCTTGCCAAAGCAAGACAGGAGAGCAGGGATTTTTACGAAGTGCTGGATTATTATCTGAATCTCATCCGACAGCTTCATATCCGTACGTATGCCTATCTTGGGGAAATGCGTGCTTCCACCAATCCCTTGGCATACTGCGAGGGAGGATTCCTGTATGGCGATCTGAAGCTTACGGATAAAATCAAACCGTTGTTGAAAGCGGCGACGGCTTCTTTTGGTATAACCGCCTTGAATGAAATGCAGATGCTTTATAACGGCAAATCTTTGGTGCAGGATGGAAAATTTGCCTTGGAAGTGATGGAATATATCAATAAAAAGATTGCGGAATTTAAAGCTGAGGATGGCAATCTTTACGCTATCTACGGAACGCCGGCGGAGAATCTGTGTGGATTACAGATCAAACAGTTCCGGGAAAAATACGGTATTGTGGAAGGGGTATCAGACCGTGAATATGTCAGCAACAGCTTCCATTGCCATGTAACGGAAGATATCACGCCGATTGAGAAACAGGATCTTGAAAACCGTTTCTGGGAGATGTTAAATGGCGGAAAGATCCAGTATGTAAAATATCCAATCGATTATAATACAGAAGCAATCAAGACGCTGATCAGGAGAGCGATGGAATATGGTTTTTATGAGGGTGTCAATCTGTCGCTGGCATATTGTGACGATTGTGGACATCAGGAACTGGAGATGGATGTCTGTCCAGTATGCGGCAGTAAAAATCTGACGAAGATCGACCGTATGAATGGCTATCTGTCTTATTCCCGGGTGCATGGGGATACCCGATTGAATGACGCTAAAATGGCTGAGATCGCTGAAAGGAAGAGTATGTAAGGATGAGATACCATAATATAACAAAGGATGATATGTTAAACGGTGATGGGCTACGTGTCGTCCTGTGGGTAGCTGGATGTTCCCATTGCTGCAAGGGTTGCCATAATCCGGTTACTTGGGATCCGGACGGAGGTCTTTTGTTTGATGAAAAAGCCAGAGAAGAGATCTTTGCCCAGTTGGATAAATCCTATATCTCCGGACTTACGTTTTCTGGCGGTGATCCGCTGCATGCCGCGAATCGTCTCGGAGTGCAGAAGTTGGCGAAAGAAGTAAAAGAAAAATATCCGGAAAAGCCAATATGGCTTTATACAGGAGCCTTATGGGAGCAGATTTATGAGGATCCTGTCATGCAGTATCTGGATGTGGTTGTGGATGGAGAATTTATTCAGGCACAGAAGGATAATAACCTGCTTTGGAAGGGCAGTAAAAACCAAAGGGTGATCGATGTGCAGGCAACATTGGCGCAGGCGGATCCACATGATCCTGTGCTTTATTGTAAAGATTATGCTGCGGATCCGGATCAGGAGGCAGATGTCAGAAGGACTGTCTATGTAGAACAGGTATCCTGCGGATGTGATAATTAGATTGAAAAATAAGATTGATATCTTATTTTTCAATCGCAAATTTGTGCCTGCGGCCCAAATTTGCAGGTTACGGAAAGGCATGGTTATTAGTGTGAAAGATATGAGGATGGTAGAAACATGCAGAAGATTAAGATAAAATATTTCTCGGATAAAATTGATAAGCTGCGCTATATCGACGGAAAATCAGACTGGATCGACTTAAGAAGCGCAGAGAATATCACCTTAAAAGCGGGAGAGTTTAAGCTGGTCCCGTTGGGAGTAGGTATGCAGCTTCCGAAGGGCTATGAGGCACATGTGGTGCCCAGAAGCTCCACTTTTAAAAATTTTGGTATTATACAGACGAATCATATGGGAGTCATTGATTATACATATTCCGGTAATAATGATCAGTGGTTTATGCCGGTCTATGCGGTACGTGATACGCAGATTAATGTCAATGACCGGATCTGCCAGTTCCGTATTGTAGAGAATCAGCCAACGATTGAGTTTGAGGAGACAGCGGTTTTGGAAGGACCGGATCGTGGCGGATTTGGGAGTACGGGGAAAGCCTAGCGCATATTTGTAAGTGTTTCAGACGGCATGAATACATTTATTGAAAGACAAAATTGATTGGAAGAGCTTGAGGATATCAGGCTCTTTTTTATTTTTTCAGGGTATATATATCTTTCGTATGGGTAAAATAATCATGCCTGAACTGATATTTCACAAAGCTATTTGTGCCGGAGCGTCGCAAATAGCAGGAAGGGCGGATGAAAAAGCAGTGAAGACGCTTCGGAATGGAGATTGCCATGTCTAAAGTCAGTACGAATGTCAAGGATAATATTGCATTTTTAAATTCCCATATCGGCATCAAAAACAGTTATGATATCGTCAGTCGGGAGATCACGATCGGCGGCAGAAATGCCTGCATGTACCTGATCGACGGTTTCTGTAAAGATGAGATGATGCAGAAGTTTCTGCAGTTTTTGATGGAACTCAAGGCAGAGGATATGCCGAAGGATATCAGCGGGATGACACAGCAGTTTATGCCTTATGTGGAAGTAGACGTTCAGTCGGATTTTGATCAGGTCATCTATTTTATCTTAGCGGGTACTTTTGCATTGTTTATTGAGGGATTTGACCAGTGCATTTTGATCGATGCAAGAACTTATCCCGCAAGAAGCGTCGAGGAACCGGAGAAAGACAAGGCGCTGAGAGGCTCTAAGGATGGTTTTGTGGAAACCGTCGTATGTAATACGGCATTGATCCGCCGCAGGATCCGTAGCACGGATCTTTGTATGGAACTTTTGAACGCCGGAGAATCTTCCAAAACTGACATTGTCATCTGCTATATGCAGGGACGGGCGGACGAGAAATTGTTGGAGATCGTAAAAAAGAAGATACAAGATATCCGGATAGACGCGCTTTCCATGAATCAGGAGACGTTAGCAGAGTGTTTATATAAGAAACCATGGTTTAATCCCTATCCGAAATTTAAATATACGGAGCGTCCGGATACGGCGGCAGCGCATATTCTGGAGGGCAATATTGTTATCCTTGTGGACAATTCACCTTCGGCAATGATTATTCCAACTTCGCTATTTGACCTTTTGGAGGAGGCGGACGACTTTTATTTCCCGCCGATCACGGGGACTTATCTGCGCCTGACAAGAATATTGATTACGATGATCACCTATCTTCTGACGCCTACGTTTCTGCTTCTGATGATGCGTCCGGAGTGGATTCCGGAGATGTTTGCCTTTATCCAGTTGAAGGATCCGGTTAACCTGCCGATCCTGTGGCAGTTTTTACTTTTGGAGCTGGCCATCGACGGACTGAGGCTGGCGGCAGTCAATACGCCCAATATGCTAAGTACACCGCTGAGTGTGCTGGCGGCGCTGGTACTTGGAGAGTTTGCTGTTAACAGTGGATGGTTCGCAGGGGAGATCATGCTGTATATGGCGTTTGTTGCAATCGCCAATTATACACAGTCCAATTATGAACTTGGATATGCAATCAAGTTTCAGAGAATCCTGACCCTGATCCTGACGGCAGTCTTTGGGGGCTGGGGATATCTTGCCGGAGTCATCATCTGCATCTCCTGCCTGATCTTTAATAAGACGCTTGGCGGCAAAGGGTATCTTTATCCGCTGCTTCCTTTTGACTGGAAGCAGTTAAAGAAGCGCATGATCCGCCATCGGAAGTCTCCCGATCTACAGCGTTGATCTTTAAAGTCCCTTGACATGAGATATGATCAGGATTGCGATGCCTATAAAAATAATACACCGAATAACCCTTTTTTGATTCCTAACAGAATGCCGATGAGGATTCCCAAAAGCAAGCCAATTATGTTTGCGCAATTTGTGCATCGCGAAGCGCATACCATGTGCGGAGCACATGGTATAATAAGCTCAAGAATCCAGCCGCTACGCGTCTGTCGCGCTACCGCGCTTAAAGATTCTTTCGCTACCATGTCAGGTGAAATCAAATGCTCACTGCGTTCGCGCTTGATTTCCTGCTGACATGGTATATTGTCGATGGAATATTTTTGGGAATCCGGCAGATATCGTAGAAAAATTCAACTATATAATTGATCAGGTAATTGCGAAATTCAATTTTTACATACTCTCGTTACGCAACTGGCAATCAAAAGAAAAACAGGAACCAGACAGCGGCCGCTGCATAGAATACTATTAAAATATATGAATGATGTGATGATAATATGCAGAAAAATTGTTGTCAGAATAATTTCCGAAATAATAATCAAACCCAAATGCGTTCCATGACAGATTGCGGCTGCAATAATAATGTAATGGATAATAGGGAAACGAAATCAGTCGCTATGGCATATGTGCCATGGCAGAAAGATTCGGATATCTATGAGGATCTGGAAAAGGCATACTGTATCGGAACGATTTTCCCGGTATTAAACCTTCCGTTTTGTGGGGTACGGTAGAATCATTTTACGCCTGAGAGGCTTAGAAGAATATGCCGAAAACAGGCTGGATAATCAGAAAGGCTGGTGAAATGTAAATGAATCAATATAGAAATATGGCGGCTTATGACCGCAGAAACAATCGGGATGAGTTGATTCAGAAGATAGGGATGCTTGATTTTGCGTTGGTAGACTTAAATCTTTATCTGGATACGCATCCTGATGATCATGAAGTAATGGAATATTTTACGCATTTTAAGAAAAATCTTGATATGCTCCGGAAAGAGTATACGACAAAATACGGTCCACTGAAAGTGGAAGATATGGCAAACGGAGCATGGGACAGCTGGAAATGGGCAACGGAACCTATGCCTTGGGAAGTATGTGCTAATTAAGAAATATTGTATATTGCAGAAAGGAAAATCGTATGTGGGAATATGAAAAAAGATTACAGTTTCCGGTAAAGATCACAAAACCGAATGCAAAGATCGCACAGGTCATCATAAGCCAGTATGGCGGACCGGATGGTGAAATGGGCGCTTCCATGCGCTACCTTTCCCAACGCTATGCAACTCCTTATCGTGAAGTGGCAGGGGTTTTGACAGATATAGGAACGGAAGAACTCGCACATCTTGAAATGGTGGCGGCGATTGTTTATCAGCTGACAAAAAATCTTTCTATGGATGAGATCGAGGCCTCCGGTTTTGATAAATATTATGTGGATCATACGTTAGGCATCTGGCCTCAGGCGGCCGGCGGTGTTCCATTTAACGCGTGTGAATTCCAGTCTAAGGGCGATATCATAACGGACTTATTCGAAGATATGGCAGCGGAACAGAAAGCCCGCACGACGTATGACAATATCCTTCGTCTTGTAAAAGATCCGGAGGTATGTGAGCCGATTAAGTTCTTAAGGGAGCGTGAAATTGTGCATTTCCAGAGATTCGGTGAAGCGCTCAGGCTGACGCAGGAAAGGCTGGATTCCAAGAACTTTTATGCATTCAATCCCGGTTTTGATAAAGAATCCTGCTGTTAAATACAGAACCGTCATGGAAACTTCCATGGCGGTTTTTTTAGTTTTATTTTGGACAAGTTTTGTAAAAGTAATTGCTTGAAAGCTGATTTTGTTATATTATAAGAATAGAGAATCTGTTTGCATTTTTACTGGAATCTATAAGAGGAAAAGAATGGGTAAACTTTTTAGCTGGTTGAATAAGGGTTATGCTGAGTCAATCGAAGCATACAATACTAGAATGAACCGATTGCCGGTACTTCATGCCGGATATGTCTTTTTCGATTGTATTAATTATGATGTGGCAACCCATTCTTTTTCCGTTTATATTGAGTGGAACGGAGAATTAAACCAGAAGCTGCAGGATGCTATGCCTCAGGGGGGATATGCCTTCCGCTGCAGCGAGGAACAGGCTGCCTGTTATACCAAGGATCGCAATGGTTCACCGGTATATATCAAACTTCATGCTAAATGTGGGCGGCTGTACGTCAAACATCTGTATTTCAATAGCGCGGACAAGCGGAATGAACTGTTTTTCAATGGTTGTGAGGTCGTTCCTCCGGAGATGGTCTGCTTTTGGGGACGCGGACCGGTAGAAAAGATAGATTATTCGTCGTTTTTGCAGGAATTGGAGCAGGACTCTGTTCGCGGACAGGGAGAGGTGCAGAGGGGAAGTTACCGCAGACTGCGGAGTAGTTTTCATGGAAGCTATCGTGGGCTACGTGGCAGCTATCGCATAGGCAGCTACCGCAGTTTATTTGGCAGTTATCGAGGGATAGGAGGCAGCTACCGCAATTTATCTGGCAGTTATCGTGGAATAGGAGGCAGCTACCGCAGTTTATTTGGTAGTTATCGTGGGATAGGAGGAAGCTACCGCAGTTTATTTGGTAGTTATCGTGGGATAGGAGGAAGCTACCGCAGTTTATTGGGCAGTTATCGTGGAATAGGAGGAAGCTACCGCAGTTTATTGGGCAGTTATCGTGGAATAGGAGGAAGCTACCGCAGTTTATTGGGCAGTTATCGTGGAATAGGAGGAAGCTA
>JAIDPF010000025.1:11107-61950 GCA_029062895.1 Lachnospiraceae bacterium | reverse complement strand
TTATTGGGCAGTTATCGTGGAATAGGAGGAAGCTACCGCAGTTTATTGGGCAGTTATCGTGGAATAGGAGGAAGCTATCGCAGCTTATTCGGCAGTTACCGTGGAATAGGAGGAAGCTACCGCAGCTTATTCGGCAGTTACCGTGGAATAGGAGGAAGCTACCGCAGTTTATCCGGCAGTTATCGTGGGATAGGGAGCAGTTACCGCAGCTTATCCGGCAGTGGTTGGAATTTGGCGGACAGTTACGGAAGGTTGCCAGAAGATCATCAGGATCATATTTATGATGATATGGATGAAATGTCTGTATATTTCCCGGAAGAGGATAATATGGTAGATGGCACGCTGGGATATGGATTGGATTTGATTTGGTAGGACGATAATAGAGGCTGAAAAGAGACAGGCATCGTGAATGGATTTTACTCCATATGGTCAAAACCATTTTTTAATCAAAAAAAAGAAAAAAAATATTATATGCAGGATTTTGAGAAAATCACGCTTTTGCTTTCCGCAGAGGAGTGGAAAAAATTCAATGGTCCTGTGCAAATGATTGCAGATGAACAGGCAATAGTATTTCTTGAGGATATGGGGTTATTGCCTGTTTTTAATGCCGGAGTGACGGTGATGGAAGTGGATGAACGGATCAATCCCATGGTATTCTGGGCGGCCGGAAAGCTGGAGGCATTAAAACAGATTACTTCACCTGCGGCAATGATCGACCTGGATCTGATCGTTTGGCAGGATATGAGTGTCTTTTTTCAGGGAAGGGATGTCTGCGTGATCCACGAAGAACCGTTGCGGGAAGAGATTTATCCGGGTAAGGAATTTTTCAGGATGAAGCCGGAATATCAGTTTGATCCGGCGTTGAACTGGAATGTCCTTCCGTGCAATACAGCACTTCTCTATATCAGGGATATGAAGCTGAAAGACCGATATGTGGAAGAATCCCAGCGGTTTATGCTAAACTGTGTGGAACAGAAGGAAAATCTCTGCCATATGGTATTTGCGGAACAGAGACTTCTGCCCATGTGTGCCGCAAGGGAGAGACAGTTTGTTACTCCCTTTGTTCCCTCGATGGAAAAGTTGGATCAACAGCAGGCATTTACTCATATCTGGGGGCATAAGAATGTGCTTAGATTTAATTATGCTGAGAGGGAACGCTTCTGCATCAGATGTCTTAATCGTTTAAAAGAAGATGCGCCTGAGGCATATGAGATTGCCGCGAAATGGGAGGATATGTGGGAATATATCCATCAGCCATGATTGGCGCGTTTAAGTACGGTTTTAAAGCCGATACAGCAGAATAAAAGAGTAATCAACACGACGGAGGTATTAACGTGGTCAAGGTGACGCATCTGACAAAAAAATACGGTGAGTATCATGCTGTAGACGATATTTCGTTTGAATTGGAAAATGGACATGTGTATGGCTTCTTAGGACCGAACGGCGCCGGGAAAAGTACAACAATGAATATGATCACAGGATATCTTGCGCCGACGAGAGGCACTGTGCTGATCAATGATATCAGCATGATGAAATCTCCGGAAAAGGCCAAGAAGCTGATCGGTTATCTTCCGGAGATCCCACCGCTGTACCCGGATATGACAGTCTTGGAATATCTGAAATTTGCGGCAGAATTAAAGGGGATCTCTAAATTTGAAAGGACGGATAGGATCCGTAAGATCATTGAAACCGTAAATCTTAAGGTGGTAGAGGAACGTCTGATCAAGAATCTTTCTAAAGGATATAAACAGCGTGTGGGACTGGCACAAGCATTATTGACAGATCCAGAGATTATCATTCTGGACGAGCCGACCGTAGGATTGGATCCCAAACAGATCGTGGAAGTCCGCGATCTGATCAGGAGATTGGGAGAAGAACATACGGTTATTTTAAGTACCCATATTTTAAGCGAGGTCATAGCGGTCTGCGATCATGTGATTATCGTTTCCGGAGGAAAGATCACGGCGAATGACAGCATTGATCATCTGGTAGAAAAATATAATGAGAAACAGCGGCTTACCCTTGTGGTGAAGGGGAACTCCAGTAATGCGGAAAAGGTGCTCGGAAAGATAGAAGGAATCGAGGAAAAAACGATGCTGGAAGAAAACGCGGAGTCCTGTAAGATTAGGATCATGGCAGAGGCAGGCAGGGATATCAGGGAGGAAATCTTTGTAAAATGCGTTGAAAGCGGGTTGCGTGTGCTAGAACTAAATGTGAAGGAAATCTCTTTTGAAGATGTATATCTGAAACTGACAAGTGAAGCGTATGCCATGGAGATGCCAGATGAGGGGAGGGAAGAATAAACGATGTTTGCGATTTATAAAAAAGAAATTGCTTCCTATTTCCGCTCTATGATCGGATGGCTGTTTCTGGCAGTCAATCTTTTCTTTGCAGGTTGGAATTTTCGATATTATGGAATGATGGCGGGATATCCATATATTTCTTATGTGCTCAGCGCAATCTTGATGATATTTTTGCTCAGCGTGCCGATTCTGACAATGAAGGTATTTTCCGAGGAAGCCAGAACAAGGACGGATCAGCTGCTATATACGTCGCCGGTGTCGGTCTGGAAAATCATATTGGGGAAATATCTGGCGCTGGTTACCATCTTTTCCATCATGCTTTTGATCCTCTGTCTTTATCCGTTGGTGTTAAAGATATATGGATCGGTTCCTCTGGGAGAAAATTATGTGGCGATCTTTAGCTTCTGGGTTTTTGGCATTACATGTATAGCCATCGGCGTTTTCCTGTCGGTATTGACAGAGAGCCAGATCATTGCGGCAGTGTTGACTTTTTTTACGCTGTTGTTAGGCGCTATGATGCAGGGAATCTGCAACCTGATCAGCGCCAATGGTAATGTGATCACCGATATCCTGCAGGTATTTAATATTACTTCTTATTTCATGAATTATGGATTGAACGGAATGATATATTTACCGTCACTTTTGTATTATGCTTCCGTAATCTTTCTGTGTCTGTTCCTGACCGGGTTTGTTATTTTGAAGCGCCGCTGGCGCGTGGCGACTCATGGGATCGGAAAGGCAGTCGGCAGTATCTCCGGCGTTGTGGTTATGATCCTTGTGATCATTGCGGTCAATGTCGGCATAGGCATGCTGCCAGGCGAATACACGACTTTGGATATCACCTATAATCGTCTTTATTCGCTTTTGCCTGAAACGAAGGCATATCTGGAGACGGTGAATCAGCCGGTGACGATGTATTATCTTGCCGATCAGTCTGCAATGGATGAAACGCTGCATTTTACACTGACGGCGATGGATGAGAACTCAGACCAGATTACGGTCATTGATGTATCGCCCACGGAGAATCCATATTTTTACGCGTCATATACAGATACGATGCCTATGGACAACAGTGTGATCGTGGTATGCGGTGATAAGCATAAAGTGGTTGAGTATAATGAATGTTATCAGAGTGAGATTTTGACACAGGTTAATTATTTGACCGGTGAGTATGAAGTGGTTGGCTATGAGGTGACCGGTTATGACGGAGAAGGAAGTCTGGTGGCAGCGATCGATTATGTGACGGGAGAGACAGACGCTAAGATTTATTGTATCGCGGGGCATGATGAATTGGAGCTGGATACGACGTTGGCTTCCCTGATTGCCAATGCCAATTATGAAATGGAAACGATCAATCTTTTGACCTATGATGCGATTCCGGAGGACGCATCCTGTCTTTTCCTGATTGCGCCGCTGCAGGATTATAATGATGATGAGCTTGCAAAGATTGAAGCTTATCTGCAAAAAGGCGGCAATGCAATGATTGTTGTAGCATTTAGCGATTCCGGTGAACTGACCAATTATTATCGCCTGCTGCAGCCTTATGGTCTTAAGGTATGTCCGGGACTCGTGATGGAGGAGGGAAGCAGTTATTATAATGGACAGCAGTATCTTCTGTTGCCGGATATTAAGGATACGGAGTTTACGGAGGGTATTTATTCTGTTTATCGTACCAAATATATCTATATGCCGTATGCCAAAGGAATGAAAGAGGAAGAGACGCTTTCGGATGTTTCGCTTCTTGTGTTCCTTACTACGACGGAATATGCGTATTCCACATCCAGTTATAATATGGATGTAGATGAGACAGCTCCCGAAATGGGTCCGTTTATTTTAGGCGCCTATGCAAGCAAGGTGTATCCTGATGGAATCAGTGAGATCGTGGCATTTTCATCGGAGTATTTGTTGTGGTCGGATATGAATGAGGCGGTGGGTGGTAATAATTATAGCGTCTTTATGAATGCGGTCAATAAGCTGATGGGTGAGGAAGAAGCCGGCATCATTCCGCCTAAACCTTTTACTTATGATCCGATTCTCATGAATTCCACGGCAAGGAGCATATTTTCCGTGCTGCTGATCGGAATCATTCCGGGAGGGCTTGTGCTGACCGGATTTAATATCTGGTTCTTGAGACGTAAATATTAATGGATTGCCTACTAATGGGATATAAAGAGAGGAGATATGAGAAAATGACAAAGATTAGAACAAGGTTCGCCCCAAGTCCTACCGGGCGCATGCATGTAGGAAATCTAAGGACTGCGCTGTATGCGTACCTGATTTCAAAGCATGAGGGCGGGGAGTTTATTTTAAGGATTGAGGATACCGATCAGGAACGTTATGTGGAGGGTGCGGTGGATATTATCTACAGGACGCTGGAGAAGACGAGGCTGATTCATGATGAAGGACCCGATAAGGATAAGGGTTGTGGACCTTATGTGCAGAGCGACAGACAGAAAGAAGGCATTTACCTGAAATACGCGAAAGAGTTGATCGAAAAAGGGGAGGCCTATTACTGTTTTTGTGACAAGGAGCGACTGGCGTCTTTGAATCAAAATGTAGGCGGAGACGGGAAAGAGATCACGGTGTATGATAAACACTGCCTTTCCCTGTCAAAGGAAACGATAGAGAGGAATCTTGCCGAAGGGAAGCCTTATGTGATCCGGCAGAACAATCCCACCGAGGGAACGACGACTTTCCATGATGAGATCTATGGGGATGTTACGGTGGAGAATGCGGAGCTGGACGATATGATCCTGATCAAATCGGACGGATATCCCACCTATAACTTTGCAAATGTGGTGGATGATCATCTGATGGGGATTACCCATGTGGTCAGGGGAAATGAATATTTATCCTCCTCACCCAAGTATAACCGCCTGTATGATGCATTTGGCTGGGAGGTTCCGGTCTATGTACACTGTCCATTGATTACAGATGAAGAGCATAAGAAGCTGTCTAAGCGTTGCGGTCATTCCTCTTATGAGGACTTGATTGAACAGGGATTTCTGACAGAGGCAGTTGTGAATTTTGTGGCGTTGCTTGGCTGGTCGCCGGAGGAGAACCGTGAGATCTTTACTTTGGAGGAACTGGTAAAGGCATTTGACTATCGTCATATGAGTAAATCTCCCGCAGTATTTGATTATACAAAACTTCGCTGGATGAATGGAGAATATTTAAAGGCGATGGATGACGAGAAATTTTTTGATATGGCAAAGCCGTATCTGGATCAATATCTGAAAGATGGATTAGATCAGAGAAAGGTTGCGATGATGGTAAAGACAAGAATTGAGGTCTTTCCGGATATTAAGGAACTTGTGGATTTCTTCAATGAGCTGCCGGAGTATGATATTGAAATGTACACCCATAAGAAGATGAAAACCAATGCGGAAAGTTCGTTGGCAGTGCTGAAGGATGTGCTTCCGATTCTTGAAGGAACGGATGATTACAGCAATGATAATCTGTATCAGACGCTTCTTGCCTATGTACAGGAGAAAGAATATAAGAATGGATATGTGATGTGGCCGATCCGTACCGCAGTCTCTGGTAAGCAGATGACTCCGGCCGGAGCAACGGAGATCATGGAAGTGATCGGGAAAGAGGAGAGTCTGAAACGTATCCGTCTGGCAATTGAAAAATTAAGCTAATTATAAAAACAGGCTAACCATTTACATGGCAGCCTGTTTTTAGTTTATCAGTAATTTACTATTGTATTTCACTATGCAGCTGTTGCAGAGATTTGATTTCGCCGTTTCCTTTCGCTTTCACATAATGGATTCCCTTTGCGGTTGCCCGTGCCGCCGCAATAGTGGTCATGTAAGGGATCTTACCCTTGATGGCGGCCTTTCTTAAGTAGCTGTCATCATTGACGCTGTCCTTGCCGACAGGAGAGTTGATGATCAGGTCAATTTCGCCGTTGGTAATCGCATCCAAGACATTCGGACGACCTTCATATAATTTTAAGATATGTTCTGCCTCAATGCCGGCTTCGCGAATCACCTCACAAGTCGTTCCTGTTGCAAGGATCTTAAATCCGTCTTCCGCAAACAGTTTTGCGATTTCAGCAATCTCTTTTTTATCTTTGCGATTTACGGAAATCAGAACCGTACCCTCAAGCGGAAGCGGAGACTGTGCTGCTTCCTGAGCTTTGTAAAAAGCTTCTCCGTAGTAGGTGGAAAGACCGAGTACTTCGCCGGTGGAACGCATCTCCGGACCAAGTACCGGATCCACCTCCGGGAACATATTAAACGGAAATACAGCTTCTTTCACGCCATAATAAGGAATGGTACGATCTTTTAATTCTGGCACAGGTGATGGACGTCCGGTCAGTTCCGATGTGATGATATCTGTTGCAAGAGGCACCATGCGGATATCGCATACTTTGGATACCAGTGGAACTGTTCTGGATGCACGGGGATTGGCTTCCAGAACATAGACCTTATCATTTTCAATCGCATACTGCATATTCATCAGACCGCGGACATGCATTTCTTCCGCGATCTTTTTAGTATATTCTTTAATGGTGGCGACGTTATCCTCAGAAATATGGACAGACGGGATGATGCATGCCGAGTCGCCGGAATGTACGCCTGCCAGTTCAATATGTTCCATGACCGCAGGAACAAAAGCGTGTGTGCCGTCGCTGATCGCATCTGCCTCACACTCCAGTGCATGATTTAAGAAGCGGTCAATTAAAATCGGTCTATCGGGAGTGACACCCACAGCTGCCTTCATATATTCCTCCATGCTTTGATCATCATAAACAACTTCCATACCGCGACCGCCAAGGACATAAGAAGGGCGTACCATGACAGGATAGCCGATGTCTTGAGCGATAGAAAGGGCTTCTTCTACGGTTGTTGCCATGCCGGACTCCGGCATGGGGATGCCCAGTTTATCCATCATAGCGCGGAACTGATCCCGATCTTCCGCCAGATCAATGACGGAAGGAGAAGTGCCCAAGATACGGACGCCGTTCTTTTCCAGATCGGAAGCTAAGTTCAGTGGTGTTTGTCCGCCGAACTGTGCAATTACGCCCAGCGGCTTTTCTTTGTGATAGATGCTTAAAACATCTTCTAAGGTAAGCGGCTCAAAATAAAGCTTATCCGATGTATCATAGTCTGTAGATACGGTTTCCGGATTACAGTTGACGATAATCGTTTCAAATCCAAGCTTTTTCAAAGCCAGAGCGGCGTGGACACAGCAGTAGTCAAACTCAATACCCTGACCGATACGGTTGGGCCCTCCGCCGAGGATCATAATCTTCTTTGTGTTATCGTTGATCGGATTTTTATCCGGCGCATTGTAAGTAGAATAATAATAAGCGCTGTCTTTCGTGCCGCTGACATGGATGCCTTCCCATGCCTCCTCTACGCCAAGGGAAATACGTTTATTACGTATCTCATCCTCGGAAACTGCAAGGATCTTACTCAGGTAAAGATCGGAAAAACCATCTTTCTTCGCTTGGATCAGCAGATCGTCAGTGGGAAGAGAACCGTGGAACGTAAGAAGCGTTTCTTCTTCGTCAACCAGTTCTTTCATCTGTTCAATAAAATAATGTTTTACTTTGGTCAGCTGATAGATCTCTTCAATAGAAGCTCCATGGCGCAATGCTTCATACATGATGAAATGACGGTCACTGGACGGGTAGATCAGAAGTTTTAACAACTGTTCCTTGTCCATATCATGGTAGTTCTTGGCATAACCAAGACCGGAACGCCCGTTTTCCAAGCTTCGGATAGCTTTCTGAAAAGCCTCTTTATAAGTCTTACCGATGCTCATGACCTCGCCGACAGCACGCATCTGCGTACCCAGTTTATCTTCCACTCCTTTGAATTTTTCAAATGCCCAGCGTGCAAATTTGATTACGACATAATCACCTCCCGGCACATACCGGTCAAGGGTGCCGTATTTGCCGCAGGGGATATCCTTTAACGTAAGGCCGCAGGCAAGCATTGCGGATATCAATGCGATGGGAAAACCAGTCGCTTTGGAAGCCAGCGCGGAGGAACGGGAAGTTCTCGGATTAATTTCGATGACGATGATCCGGTCGCTGACAGGATCGTGTGCAAATTGCACATTGGTTCCTCCGACAACTTCTATGGATTCAACGATGCGGTATGCCTGTTCCTGCATACGTTTTTGACATTCTTCTGAGATGGTCAGCATGGGAGCAGAGCAGAAGGAGTCGCCGGTATGTACGCCGATGGGGTCGATATTTTCGATAAAGCAGACTGTGATCATATTATTGTCTGCGTCACGGACGATCTCAAGCTCTAATTCTTCCCAGCCAAGGACGGATTCTTCTACAAGAACCTGCCCCACAAGGCTGGCTTGCAGTCCTCTGGCGCAGACGGTTTTTAATTCTTCTTTATTATAAACCAGACCACCGCCGGCACCGCCCATCGTATAGGCAGGTCGCAGGACTACAGGGTAACCGAGGGTTTCTGCGATATTCAGAGCCTCTTCCACACTGTAGGCAACGTCACTTCGCGCCATTTCCACCCCGATAGCGTTCATGGCCTTTTTAAATTCAATCCGGTCTTCACCGCGTTCAATCGCGTCAATCTGGACGCCGATGACCTTGACCTGATATTGCTCCAGAATGCCTTTCGAGGCGAGTTCTGAACAAAGATTAAGTCCTGACTGTCCACCAAGGTTGGGGAGAACAGCATCAGGACGTTCCTTTGCGATGATCTGTGTAAGTCTTTCGATATTTAATGGCTCAATATAAGTAACATCGGCAATCTCCGGATCGGTCATGATTGTTGCGGGATTGGAGTTGACAAGGACGATCTCATAACCGAGACTGCGAAGGGCTTTGCAGGCCTGTGTGCCGGAATAGTCAAACTCGCAGGCCTGTCCGATGATGATAGGGCCTGAGCCGATGATAAGGATTTTGTTGATATCAGTACGCTTTGGCATAATACTCCTCCTAGATATAGTAGTTCGTTTCGTTTCTTGATTATTTCTCAATACATTATATAGTAGTTGATGGAAAATGAAAAGAGTAATCTTCAGATTAATTTAAAAAATTTATTTCTTTTTTCTTGTTGAATTTTAGAGATATTTAATGGTAAAAACTGTAAAGATGTGTTACACTGATAAAGAATGGATTGGAGAATCGTTCCGTATTCAAACGAAAAGCATAGACATGATAAGGGGTTACTGCATTATGGGAGAAAAACTGATAGGCTTATGTATTGCGAAAATTAAGGTGGAAGAGCACTGGCGGAAGATGAAGGCAATTCAGGAAAAAGCCGTGTCAAAGGGTTACCGTCTTTTGACATATTATATTGATGATATGGACTTTGAAAATAGGAAGGATGCCTTGGAGCCGGATATGTTTCCGGTCATTTCATGCATGGCGCATATTGATAATTTAGAGGCGCTGCTGATTGATGCAGAAGGTATCAAGGCACAGGAAGTATTGGATATTATTGCGGGACAGGCTGTGGATGCCAATGTCCCTCTTTTCGTATGGCACGGCAGTGCAAAAGGAGCGGTTGAACTTAATTTTGTTATGGAGTATTCTGTCAAACGATTCCTGCAGTTTTTCAAAGAGAAATATGGATATGAAAGTGTTACTTATGTATCCGGGACGGAAGAGGAAGGATTAACGGGTGCGTATTATCGGAATTATCTTATGGAACAGGGAATCTCCGATGGAAAAATATCACATGTACCGATGCGGGAACTGAAAAAAGTTCTTCCCACCTTATCTAAAGAGGAACTTTCGGATGTATATTTCTGCGAGAATGAAAATGTCGCGAATTATGTATGTCACCAATTAGGCAGAAACGGGTATCAGGTGCCGGAGGATGTGATGGTTGCCTGCTGCGGAGAGGCTTCCCGGACGCAGGCGATAGGTCTTAATTTCACGATCTGTTTTATTGATTATATGGAAGTAACAGGCAGAATTCTGGACCTTTTAGAGAAGAAGGAAAAAGATGCTCTGAACGAAAAAAGAATGCAGGAGGTTCTTGCGACGGATGATATCGTTATATGTAGAGATATGGAGTATGCGGCAGGCGAAGCACTTCTGACGATCAATAATCTTTATCAAAATCTGTATGACAGTATGTTGCATGAACAGAGTTTTTACGGACTGACGGACAATCTTTTAAAAACTAATGGGATTGAGGAGATTGCGGATGTATTCTCTGAATACATGCTGCGGGATTCTGTATTCTGTGTCAAAGATTCTTTTATGCAAGATATCTTTTTGGAAGGTAGGGAAGACCGCTGGCCGAGAAAAGGAGAAAAATATTTTATCCTTGCGGATACCAGAGCGCAGTCTGCTCAGTGGGTTTCTTTTTTGCTGGGAGAGCCGATTCCCGGATTGGAGAGGGATATTAACAGAGGTATTCCCTTGATCTTAACGCCGGTTCGGTATCTGCATCAGCATTTTGGGTATTTGATTTTCTGCGCAGAGGATTATGATAATGAATATTATAAGATTAACAGAGTAGTCTATAATTTTGGACGTGTTTTGGCACGTTATACAGTGGAAAAGCGTCTGACTTTTGCCAACAATATGCTGGTGAATGCCAATGAGAATATGAAGAAGCTGCAGCATGGAGATATTCTTACAGGCATGCTCAATGCGGAAGGATTCAGTTATGAATTAACGCAGCTGGTGGACTATTGCAGGAGTCATGATAAGGAATTGTTGATAGGATGTCTTGATATCGACAGACTGAGCAATATCAATGATGTATATGGTCATTCGGAAGGAGACCATGCAATCAAAGCGGTAGCGCAGATCCTGCAGCAGGGAGTGTCGGACAAGGCGGTCTGCGCACGTCTTGGAACGGATGAATTTGTGATAGCCAGTTATGCAGCTGCTGATGGGGAAAGCGTGGCAACGCATCTTGTAGAAAAGATTAATGGACATCTTAGTGAATACAACAGGATTTCCGGAAAAGAATATACGATCGAATTAAATTATGGCTATATTAGCGTAAAGCCGGAGCAGATCATCAATGAAATGGAACTGTTGGATGAAGTGTTTACTCGGAAAAATGTACAGAAAAACAGCAAGCGCAATCAAACCAGACAGAGCAGCGTCGTACCGCAGGAGGAATATAGCAGGGAAGATCATGAAACTGTGAAAGATATCATGGACAAGAACCTGTTTTTGTATGCATTTCAACCAATTGTCAGTGCAAGGACAGGCGAGATCTATGCATACGAGGCGTTGATGAGATCACCGAAAGACAGGCCGGTATCGCCGCTGACGATCCTGAAGTACGCGACGATCGAAAAGCGGTTGTATCATATAGAATATGCTACCTTAAGCAATGTTTTTAAACTGGTTCACCAGAATCAGGAGGCGCTGAAAGGAAAGAAGATTTTTGTCAACAGCATTCCCGGATACTTTCTGAAAGAGGGAGATTTTGATAAATTAAAGCACAAATATAAAGATATTTTTGATAATGTGGTTATTGAAGTGACAGAGCAGACGGAGTCAGATGACGGTGAGATCGGCATTCTGCTTGGTCGGAGCGACAGTAATGGATTTGAGGTGGCGATTGATGATTTTGGCACCGGTTATTCCAATACGGTCAATCTTTTGAAGTATCTGCCGAACTATGTTAAGATCGACCGGATGTTGATCAGCGATATTCATCAGGAGCCAAAGAAACAACATTTTGTAAAGAATATTATAGAATTTGCTCATGATAATGGGTTTATGGCTTTGGCAGAGGGCGTGGAGACGTTGGAAGAACTGAAAGCGCTGATCAGGATGGATGTTGATTTAATCCAAGGCTTCTATACGGCTCGTCCGGCATTTGAGATTGCAGGGGAGATCAGTGAAGCCCGTCGTATGGAGATCATACAGGCCAATCAGGAGCGTTATGAGACAGTTCGGAAGAGAGTATATCTTGCAGCCAATGATCCGGCGCTGAATCTGATGCAGCTTGCATTAAAGAATTATACAGGTATTGTTGTAGCGGAGCCGGAGGTGAAGATCGTTGGCAATCCGGATTTTGTGGCAAGCGTTACCATCAAGATCAAGGAAAATACACACTGCCGTCTGACGATTTCGGATGTCAGACTGCGCAGCAACGATGGTTCGCCGTGTATTGACATTGGAGAAGGAGCAACCTTGACGCTTGTGACGGAGAATGGAAATGAGTTGTTGGAAGGCGGTATCCGGGTGCCGGAAAGCGCAAATCTGATTCTGGAAGGAACAGGTACGCTGGAAATACGTTCTAACAGAACCAGTTTTTACGGTATTGGTAATGATGAAAATAGCGCCTGTGGTCAGATTGAAAATCGTATGTCAGGTACGATCAGGATCAACTGTAACAGCAATGTTGCCATTGGTATCGGCGGAAGGACTGCAAAAGCGCTGCTGATCCATGCGGGCAAAATTATCTTGGATATGAATGCGGGAAAAGGAATCGGTATCGGCGTACTGGAAGACGAAACGCCGATCGAATTGAGAGAGTGTAATTTGGCAGCAAATATTGCTTTTACGGAAGGTACTGTTGTGGGCTCTTGGAGAGGAACGCAGAATTTCAAGGCTGACAGCGTCGGTATTGAGATCCATGGAACCGGAAATGAACTGGCGGGATTTGGCACGATCAACAGTGGCGAAGGAAATATGGAAGTGAAAAACGCAGGGATCTCCATTACGCTCAGTGGAAAGAAATGTCTGTTGGTTGGCAACCATGGAGGCGGTATAAAGATAACTTCAAAATATACCAAGCTAACCCTTCAGGCAGACGGACGGGAATGTTTGGGAATCGGTTCCTTTGAGGAGGATGCGGTTGTGGATCTGGAGAGCATCAAAATAGAGGCTCTGGTCAGATGTAAGACACCGGTATTTTTGGGAATCAACCCGGATAATTCTAGGAAGGAAGATGTTGTGGAAGTCTTTTCTGTCGAATAAGTTATTTCTATATTAAGTCGCAGCAGAACTGCGACATGGAGGATGTAGTATGGCGGCAAGTAAGGAGCAGCTGCAGGCGATCCATCATGGGGACGGTCCCATGATGGTGCTTGCAGGACCGGGCAGCGGCAAGACTTTTGTAATCACTCACCGGATACAATATCTGATGGAACATTACGGAGTCCCGCCGGAACAGATCCTGGTGATCACTTTTACCAAAGCGGCGGCGCTGGAGATGCAAGAGAGATTTGAATGTCTGATGGACGACGCCGGTCAGAATGTCACGTTTGGAACATTTCACGCAATCTATTTTCATATCCTGAAACGATCTTATCATTATGATCAATCTAACATTATCACGGAAAAAGAAAAGCGGGAGTATTTAAAAGAAGTCTTAGAGCAAAAATTGGGAGAAGAGGAATCGGGAGATTCTTATATTGCGCTGTTATTAAATGATATTGGCAAGATCAAAAACGAAGGACTTTCGATAGACGGGTATCAGGCTGCGTATCTGCCGGAAGGAAGTTTTCAGGAGATATTTCTGGCTTATCAGAAAAGGATGCGGATGGAACATAAGATTGATTTTGATGATATGGTTCTGCTATGCCACCGTCTGTTGCAAAGCCAGCCGGAGCTGCTTGCTATGTGGCAGGATATCTATCGGTATCTGTTGATTGATGAGTTTCAGGATATCAACAGGATGCAGTATGAGGTGATCAAACTTCTTGCGAAACCGCGGAACAATCTGTTTGTCGTCGGAGATGATGACCAGTCGATCTATGGATTCCGGGGGTCGGATCCGTCAATTATGCTGGGGTTTGCCAAAGAATATCCGGATGGTGAGACAGTGCTTTTGAAGGAAAATTACCGTTGTACCAAACATATCGTCAAGAGTGCGGTAAGACTGATTGATCATAATAAAAACCGGTTCTTAAAGCAGCTGCAGGCAAAGAAGGAAGGACATCAGGACGTCATTCTGACAGGTTGCGATTCCAAGGAAGCTGAGGCGGAAGAAATCATAACGCTGATCAAACATTACCGGCAGTATGGGGCCTACAGAGATATCGCGGTTCTGTTCCGTACAAATCTAAGCGCTTCCTTTTTGGCACAAAAATTGTCGCAGGAAAGGATTCCCTTTTGGCAAAAGGAAAAGACAAAAAATCTGTTTGAGGATCCGATGGCTTTGGATCTTCTTGCGATGCTTCATTTTGCCCATGGGGGACGGAAAAGGAAATATTTTCTGCGGTTTATGAATAAGCCGGTGCGGTATCTGCGCCGCGATATGGTGGAGGAAAATGTTGATATTGACAGGATGCTTGCGGTGTCCGGACTTGGAAAGAACAGGGGCATGCTTTTGAAACGATTGAAGTATGATCTTTTGCAGATACGGGAGATGGAACCCTATGCCGCCATCAATTATATCCGCAAGGGGATGGGATATGACCAGTGGGTAGTGGGGAATGCTAAAGAAAGACATCAAAATGGCGCGGATAATATGGAACTGCTGGACTGGATACAGAATAGCGCAAGAGGAATGGAAAGTTTTCCGGAGTGGCTTGATATGATAGAGGTTTATCATCAGAATCTGGAACGATCAGAAGCTCCATCTGAAGAGGAGGATGCGGTATCCTTGGTTACGATGCACGGATCCAAAGGACTGGAATACAAGATTATTATTCTGCCCGACATTAATGAGGGTAATGTGCCACAGAAGAAAGCGGTTACGCAAAAGGAGATGGAAGAAGAACGAAGAGTGTTTTATGTGGCGATGACCAGAGCAAAAGAAAAGCTGTTTTTATTTTATGTCAGAAAGACAAAAGAAAACCGGCTGATGCCGAGCCGGTTCCTGAAAGAGATCGGGATGCGGGTATGATCAGTCGGAATCAGACGTGGATTCGTCAATCAACTCATCAAATTCCTGAGCATCCAAATATTCATCAAATGCATCTGCGGCAATTTCATATTCTTCCTCATTTTCGATATATAGGATTTCCGGTTCTGCCTCCGGATGGTTGGGGTCCTCTCTATAACCGTAGATCCAGACATCTCCGTCTGCATTTTCCCCGTTTTCATCTAAAGGAAGCAGAGCGATATAATCCTTGCCCGCTGCGGAAAAGATTGCGACGATGGAGCAGGTGACGGTACCGTCATCCAGATCCAGATCAACATACATTTCCTCATCGTTATCGGGATTTTTATTGATTGCCATAGTGAAAACCTCGCTTTCTTATATAATCCGGTTTACTTTTCTAAAATATAGTTTTGTAATTACCTATTAACTTATTATTAATCATTTTATTAAATTACAGGTTGGAAAGCAAGCATTTTTGTGCTATTATTGACAAGAATGAGATGAAAACGGTCAGGAAACCAAAGGGCACTTGGGTGTCTTTGAAAATCATTCACAATATGGAGAAACGATATGAATGCATGGAATCATTTTAAGACCATTACGATCCATCGGTGGTACGTGCGAAAAGGATGTTTTGCAGTGGGATTGTACTGGCAGGGGCTGACCCATGATCTTTCCAAATATATGCCGTCTGAGTTTATGGTAGGCGCGAAATACTGGCAGGGTGACCGCAGTCCGAATAACGCGGAGCGTGAGGCGATTGGTTATTCGTCGGCATGGCTTCACCATAAAGGAAGGAACCGGCATCATTATGAATATTGGCTTGATTATCCGGTTAGGGAGCAAGAGGGGACCGGGGTTAAGATTGTGCCTGCGAAGATGCCGGACCGGTATATTGTAGAGATGTTCATGGACCGGGTGGCAGCATGCAAGGTCTATCATGGCAGGGCATATAAGTCATCGGATCCGTTGGAATATTATCAGAAGGGAAATATCGATGCGTTTCTTCATCCCTATACAAAGCGGATGCTGGAGAAGCTGCTGAAAATGAACGCCCAAAAAGGGGAGCGTTATACACGGGCATATATTAGGAAATATATCTTAAAAAACAGATGATATTATAGCAGAAAGGTGGAAAATCATAATGATCGGAGATAAAAAAGTATTATTCAGCGGTATGCAGGCGACAGGAAATCTGACGCTTGGCAATTATCTGGGGGCATTGAAAAACTGGGTGACCCTGTGTGACGAGTATGAATGTTTTTATTCGGTGGTGGATCTTCATTCCATTACGGTCCGGCAGGATCCGTCGGAACTGAGGCAGCGCGCAAGAAAGCTGTTGACATTATATATCGCGGCAGGATTGGATCCGAAGAAAAACTGTCTTTATTACCAGTCCCATGTTAGCGGACATGCGGAACTGGCATGGATTTTAAACTGCTTTACCTATATGGGGGAATTGAACCGTATGACCCAGTTTAAGGATAAGTCCGCAAAGCATGCGGATAACATCAATGCGGGACTGTTCACTTATCCGGTGTTGATGGCGGCGGATATCCTGCTGTACCAGGCGGATGTAGTGCCGGTTGGCAAGGATCAGCTACAGCATCTGGAGATCACAAGGGATATCGCGCAGCGGTTCAATGCCATCTATGGCGATGTATTTACAATTCCGGAGCCGTATCTTGGCAAGACAGGCGCAAAGATCATGAGCCTGCAGGATCCGGATAAGAAGATGTCAAAATCAGATGAAAATGCCAATGCTTCCGTTTATCTGATGGATGATCCGGATACGATCATGAGGAAGTTCAAACGTGCCGTGACGGATTCGGAGGGCTGTGTCAGATACTGCGAGGAACAGCCGGGCATCAGAAACCTGATGGATATTTATGGTGCATGTACCGGAAAGACATCTGCTGAAATTGAAAAAGAATT
Source organism: Lachnospiraceae bacterium (assembly GCA_029062895.1). Taxonomy (GTDB): domain Bacteria; phylum Bacillota; class Clostridia; order Lachnospirales; family Lachnospiraceae; genus NK4A136. Next base: position 44,963 of record JAIDPF010000025.1, on the reverse strand, counting down.
TGAGGGCAGAGGATATGGCGACTTTAAGATGGCAGTAGGCGAATCTGTTGTGGCGATCTTGAAGCCGTTACAGGAGCGTTTTGCGGAACTTGAAAAAGATAAGGGATATCTTGACGGCATCATTAAAGAGAATGCGGAAAAGGCGGAATATTATGCCTTAAAGACATTGAGGAAGGTGCAGAAGAAAGTAGGATTTCCGGAGCGGGTGCGTTAAAATAAGCGCAAAAAGCGTGCGCAATTATGGTAAAGTATGCGGAGAATGAGGTTTGCCTAACTCAGATGTAAATACTAGAGAGGAGTGTGTTTTATGAACTCTATGATGGAATTAAATGACAATCGGAATGAGCTGTTTGACAAACTGGTGCAGTTTTGCATGAAGTCCGGTGAGATCGATCAGAATCTTTATACGGAGTATGATGTGAAGAGGGGACTGCGTGATTCCAATGGTAAAGGCGTTTTGACGGGACTGACGGAGATCTCTGATGTAGTTTCTTATCGTCTGGTGAATGGACAAAAGATTCCTGCGGAAGGAAAGCTTTATTATCAAGGATATGATGTGGAAGAGATTATCAAGGGGATCGGAAGCCGAAGATATGCATTTGAAGAGGTGACTTATCTTCTGTTGTTTGGGGAGCTTCCGACAAGGAAGCAGTTTGAAAGTTTTATTGCTATACTGACGGATCTGCAGGAGCTATCAGGTGATTTTGTCAGGAATGTCATTCTTCATAATCCCAGCGTGAATGTTATGAATTCACTGCAGAAGGCGGTGCTGAACCTGTATTCCTATGATGATAATCCGGAGGATATCACGGTATCGAATGTATTGCGCCAGTGCCTTCAGATGATTGGAAAACTGCCATTGATGTCGGTCTATGCCTATCATGGTTACCGTCATTATAACTTGAATGAAAATCTGATTATCCGTAATCCGAAGAAAGAATATTCCACGGCGGAGAATATTTTAAACATGCTGCGACCGGATGGACAGTTCACACCGCTGGAGGCATCTGTGCTGGATATTGCGCTGGTACTGCACGCAGATCATGGAGGAGGTAATAACTCGACCTTTACCACGCATGTGGTTACTTCCACAGGAACGGATACTTATTCTGCGGTAGCGGCTTCTATAGCATCTTTAAAAGGACCGAAGCATGGCGGTGCCAATCTGAAGGTACAGCAGATGTTTGCCAATATCAAAGAACATGTGCAGGACTGGGCGAATGAAAAGGAAGTAGAGGAATATTTAATTAAGATCCTGAATAAAGAGGCATTTGATCAGGCGGGATTGATTTATGGTATGGGGCATGCAGTATATACGGATTCTGATCCAAGAGCAAAGATTTTAAAGGAATCCACCAGAAAGCTTGCAGAAGAAAAGGAACGTATGAAGGAATTTACTTTGTACGATATGGTAGAGACGGTTGGTGGAAGGTTAATAGGACAGTATCGGAGATTATTTAAGCCGGTATGCGCCAATGTAGATTTTTACAGCGGTTTTTTATATTCCATGCTGGATATTCCGGAGGAACTGTTTACTCCAATCTTTGCAATCTCACGTATCTCCGGCTGGAGTGCCCACAGGCTGGAGGAACTGGTCAATAAGGGCAAGATTATCCGTCCTGCATATAAATATGTCGGGATGCATAAGAATTTTGTGGAGATGGAAGCAAGAAATTAGTGATTCAGATTACATATTTGTTTTATTAAAATAAAGTGAGGTAGGGTTATGAGCGAAAAATACGTTGCATATGTATCCTGTTATACGCAGGGAGATAAGAATGGTATTAAGATCTTTGATGTGGATGTGAAAAAAGGAACCATGCAGGAAAAGACACAGGTCCGGATTTCCAATTCGTCCTATGTGACGACTTCCCATAACCGGAAATATCTATATTCTATCACTGATTACGGTGTAGAGGCATATCGGATTCTGCCGGATGGTGATTTAAAGACAATCTCGGCTTCTTCGATCAATGGTATGCGGGGCTGTTATCTTTCTACGGATTATCATGATAAGTTCCTCTTTGTGGCAGGGTATCATGACGGTAAGATCACGGTGATGAAGCTGGCAGAGGACGGTAGTATCTTAGGGATTGCTGATGAGATTTATCATAAGGGCATTGGAAGTATCGTGGATCGGAACTATCGTCCGCATGTGAACTGTGTAAAGATGACGCGTGATAATAAATATCTTCTGGCGGCCGACCTTGGTATGGATCAGATCAAGGTATATGCGTTGGATTATAACACAGGAAAATTAAAGCTGGCGGATATTATTCATTCGGAACAGTATTCGGGACCGAGACATATCAAGACGTCAAAGGATGGACAGTTTATTTATATTGTTCATGAGGTGAAGAACTGTGTGGATGTATATCATTATACAGAAGACGGTAGGAATCCTAATTTTGAGAAGATCCAGACAATTTCCACGCTCAATGAATACCATGCAGGAGATGCCGCGGCAAGCGCGCTGAAACTTTCCTGGGACAATAATTATCTGATCTGCTCCAATGCGGGGGATAACAGCGTGATCCTCTATAAGATTGATAAAAAGACGGGGATGCTGGAAAAGATTCTTTGTCTTCCCATCAGTGGGAACTACCCTAAGGATGCGATGCTGTTTCCGGATAATAGACATCTGGTATCCTTAAATCATGAAAATAATACGATGACATTTTTTGCAGTTGATCTCCAAAATGGAACGATCGTCATGAATGCGAAAGAGATTAAGATCATGCAGCCGAACTGTATCGTATTTCATAGACTGGTGGAAGATTAACTTTTTTAAGCTGATGTTATGGCCTGAAAAATGACTATGGAGAAGTATAATGTTTACTTGTTATCATGAGTTTATATGGAAAGCAGAAAAAGACCATCTGGATCTTGAAATATCCAAGGCGGAGGGACAGCTTAGAAACTGCAGGTTTCGCACCGGACTTTTGAAACGCGAGATGATCGTGTGCGGAGGACTGATCGTTTTGCCGCTGGTGATGATCGTTGTTGACGCATTCTTTCCGTTATACTCATCGGGAAGCGTTGTCGGTAATATGTTGACGGCAAGCAGACAGACGCTGGTACTGGTTTTTCAATGCTTTTATATTTGCCTATTTCCGTTTCTGGTATTTTTTTTTGTTAAGGCGCTTGTGATCTGGATGATCAGCAAATATCATCCCACAGATAGTAAGCCGTTGGAAGAATATGATCCATACCGAAAAGAACTTCCGAAAGAGGAAATCAGTTATGCCATTGAAGAAGAAAAGCTGCTCAGGATGCTTTCTATCTATTATATGTACCGTGATCGGATGGTGCAGATGAAAAACGACCTTGCGGGGGATCAGCTTACTCTGACACCGGAAGAACTACGGACGGAACTGGATAAGTTGGTATATTTTGAAGAGGTCGTTCCGGCAGAACCATTCAAGAGGGAGATGCGCGTTAGGACGATAATGATCACGGCGGTTGTTAGTGTGGCCGTGATCATCCTTATCTATAACTGGCCCAAACCAACATTATAGGTCCAGGAAGTGCGTTCATCAGTGTTTTCCTAGGTGTGGTATATCCGAGTGAGGTGGTCCATCTTGGAGCCCATGTTGGAAAGCATCAGATCCAGAAGCGTCAGGGCACACATGGATTCTACCACCACAACGGCACGGGGAACGATCACGGGATCATGGCGTCCTGCGATGGTAAGGACGGTGTTCTGATGATCCTTGGTAATAGTATCCTGTGGCTGATAGATAGAGGGCGTAGGCTTCACATAAGCACGGATGATGATCGGCTCGCCGGAAGAAATACCGCCAAGGATACCGCCTGCATGATTGCTTTTGAAGGTCACTTTATCATCCTGCATAGAGATAGCGTCATTATTTTCACTGCCGCGCATTCTGGATGCCTTGATGCCTGCGCCGATTTCCACGGCTTTTACTGCCCCGATGGAAAAGAGCGCTTTTCCGAGCGCAGCATCTAATTTATCAAAAACGGGCTCGCCGATTCCGGCAGGAGCATTTTCCATACGACATTCAATACAGCCGCCGACAGAGTCTTTTTCAGCACGACATTTTGCAATATAATCCAGTGCCAGTTTCTCTGCTTCAGGATCGGGCATACATATGGTAGAAGACCGGGCATAGGCTAGATCCATGGCTGCGTCATTGATCTCGATATCGCCGATGGAGCAAGTATAGGCATTGATCGTAATGCCAAGCTGATTTAAAATTTTTATAGCGATGGCGCCTGCAGCTACCCTTCCTGCAGTTTCCCTGCCGGAGGAGCGTCCGCCACCGCGGTAGTCGCGAAAACCGTATTTCTGGTCATAGGTATAATCCGCATGACCGGGACGGTAGGAAACCGCAATATTGCCATAATCCTTGGAATGTTGGGAGGTATTGTTGATCATTAAGGAGATCGGAGTGCCGGTGGTCTTTCCTTCAAAGACTCCGGACAGTATATGGACAGTATCGTCTTCCTTGCGTGCGGTAGTGACTGTTGATGTGCCGGGTTTTCTGCGGTCAAGGAAGGGCTGGATGTCCTCTTCTGATAAGGGCAGTCCTGCAGGACAGCCGTCGATGACTGCGCCAAGCGCCGGACCGTGAGATTCTCCCCAGGTCGTTACTCTAAAATGTTTGCCAAATGTAGAACCTGCCATATTGTATCAAATATCCTTTCTTTAAAACAGTTTTATTATGTTGTTGCATTTACTGAATCATTCCATATGTTTTCAATGTTTCCGAAGTATTGAACATTTTTAAGGATGCATCAATCATTTCTTGTATGTAGTCGCCATCACTCATTGTTGAAAAGAAAAGAATATCTTCTCTTTTAAAGCCGTTATTGTGGAAGAGGTTATCTGGGAGCTGTTTAATGTTTTTTCCCAATACAGAAAGCAAGGTTTTTGTAAACGCCCACTTTTCCTCCGACGGATTGCAAAAATCAATGTCCTTACAAGCATCAACAATGTCTACAAGAGGCTGGTATAGGAAATTCGGATTAAGACTATTTCCCCAAGCGTAATATTCATTTATGCTGCTGACGTAATCCCATGTCAGATAAAAACCGTATAAATCATCTGTTGTTATAAAACCGATCGCACAAGCCTTATGACCTTTAGCAGTTTTTAATATTTTATTGATTTCTTTCGGTAATTTTTTGGAGCAGATCTGACTGAACTTTTCAAACATTGTCATATCCATTTTTATTCCAGCCTTATTTTATTAATTAATATTTGTCTTCACTAACAGCTTGTATTATAATGCAATTAACATAAAATTACAACCAATAATATACAGGAGCAGCGATTGTGGAATATAAGATTTTAAAGACGGAAGGTGTCGCGAAAAGGGCACAAATGACGACCGTGCATGGCGTGATCCAGACACCGGTATTTATGAATGTGGGTACGGTGGCAGCAATCAAGGGAGCAGTGTCTACGGAAGATTTGGAACAGATCGGAACGCAGGTGCAGTTGTCTAATACGTATCATCTGCATGTCAGGCCGGGGGATGAGATCGTCAAAACATTGGGCGGACTGCATAAGTTTATGTCGTGGGATAAACCGATCCTTACGGATTCTGGCGGATTTCAAGTGTTTTCACTGGCAGGACTTCGTAAGATCAAAGAAGAAGGGGTATATTTTCATTCCCATATTGATGGCCGAAAGATCTTCATGGGACCGGAGGAAAGCATGCAGATTCAGTCCAATCTGGCTTCTACGATCGCCATGGCATTTGACGAATGTCCGGCGAGTACGGCAGAACGGGAGTACGTTGAGGCCTCGGTATCCCGCACGACAAGATGGCTGGAACGGTGTAAGAGAAAAATGGCGGAATTGAATCAGAGAGAAGATACCATTAATAAAGAACAGCTTTTGTTTGGGATTAATCAAGGGGCAATCTTTCCGGATATCCGTATCGAACACGCCAAACGGATCTCGGAGCTGGAGCTGGACGGTTATGCCATCGGTGGTCTTGCCGTTGGAGAAAGTCATGAAGAGATGTACCATATCATAGAGGAAACGGTTCCTTATCTGCCAAAGGACAAGCCGACTTATCTGATGGGTGTCGGTACGCCGGTCAATATTTTGGAGGCGGTAGACCGGGGAATTGATTTTTTTGACTGTGTCTATCCCACGAGGAACGGACGGCATGCGCACCTTTATACCAATACCGGAAAGATTAACCTGATGAATGCGCAGTATGAGACGGATGCTCGGCCGATAGAAGAGGGATGCGGTTGTCCTGTCTGCCGGAGATATTCCAGAGCATATATCAGGCATCTTTTAAAAGCAAAGGAAATGCTGGGAATGCGGCTGTGTGTTCTGCATAACCTGTATTTTTACAATCATCTGATGAAAGAGATCAGGGATGCGCTGGATCACGGAAGATTTCAGGAATATAAAAAGGAAAAACTGGAAAAAATGACAGGCGGACGGTAGATTGAAAAATCAAAGATTTTTCAAAAACAAATAAATTTGTTTTGCAAATATTGTGCCTGCGGCATAGCACTAAAGTGCATTATAATTCGCAGGTTATGGAAAGGCATGGTTGTTAGTAATAGGAAAGAGATCGGGCTCGAAGGAAACAGGTCCGGGAGGGAAATTGTGAAAAAATTGGAAAACGCCTTGCTTCTAAGGCGTTTTTTGTGTATGATAATGGATGGTGTATCAAATTTTAGGAAAACAGGAGGAGCATGTGATGTTTATGCTTTTAGATGCGGCAGCGGATCCGGCGGCAGCGCAGGGTGGCGGTATAGGCTTTACCGTTATGTATGCGATCGTTATGATCATAGTCTTTTACTTCTTGCTGATCAGACCGCAGAAAAAGGAACAGAAAAAGATAGCGGAGATGGTTGCGGCGATGGAGATCGGAGATGTGGTTCTGACTACCAGCGGTTTTTATGGCGTTATTATTGATATTACGGAAGAAGATGTCATTGTAGAATTTGGAAGCAATAAGAACTGTAGGATTCCCATGAGAAAAACCGCGATTGCACAAGTCGAAAAACCGGAATAAAAGGTGGAGTATTTCAGATAAGGCGTATCGTGGATGCGCCTTGTTTTTAACATGATATTAAGAGAGGAGAGAAAACTCATATGAGATTAAATATTGTGTGTATCCCCGGCGATGGGATCGGACCGGAGATCGTGGCAGAAGCAAAAAAGGTATTACATAAGGTCGCTGATAAATATGGTCACGAAATGGTTTTTAAGGATATACTGATGGGAGGTGCATCGATTGATGTGCATGGAGTTCCATTGACAGATGAGGCGATAGCTATAGCGAAAGCGGCTGATGCGGTATTGATGGGTTCGATCGGCGGTGATACGAATACTTCTCCATGGTATCAGCTTCCGCCTGAAAAGCGACCGGAAGCTGGATTGTTAAAGATCCGCAAGGCACTAAATCTTTTTGCCAATTTAAGACCGGCTGTATTATATGAAGAACTGGCGGCGGCTTGTCCGTTAAAAGAAGAGATCAGTGCGGCAGGATTTGATATTCTGATCATGCGTGAGCTGACAGGAGGTCTTTATTTTGGAGAAAGAAAGACGGTAGAAGAGAACGGTGTCCGTAAAGCGATTGATACCTTGACCTATGATGAGAATGAGATTCGCCGGATCGCAATTAAAGGTTTTGATATTGCTAGAAAGCGGAAGAAGAAGCTGACCAGTGTTGATAAGGCCAATGTGTTAGATTCTTCCAGATTGTGGAGAGCTGTTGTCAACGAGGTTGCAAAGGAGTATCCTGATGTTAAGGTGGAACATATGCTGGTGGATAATTGCGCCATGCAGCTTGTGAAGGATCCGGCTCAGTTTGACGTTGTGCTTACGGAAAATATGTTTGGAGATATCCTGTCGGATGAGGCGAGTATGGTGACCGGCTCTATCGGTATGCTGGCTTCCGCGTCATTAAACGATACAAAATTCGGGCTTTATGAGCCTAGTCATGGTTCTGCGCCTGACATTGCGGGAAAGGATCTGGCAAATCCCATTGCAACTATCCTGTCGGCATCTATGATGCTTCGTTACTCCTTTGATCTGGATCAGGAAGCGGATGCGATTGATGCGGCAGTAAAGAAGGTATTGCAGGATGGTTATCGGACAGGCGATATTATGAGTGAAGGCTGTAAGAAGGTAGGCTGTAAAGAAATGGGAAGCCTGATTACAGAGCGGATATAAAACTGAAAAGAAAGAAGGAGGTTAAATATGAGAAGTGACAGCGTAAAAACAGGGACACAGCAGGCTCCCCACAGAAGTCTGTTCAATGCACTTGGTTACACCAAGGAGGAGCGGGAACGCCCGTTGATCGGTATCGTCAGCTCCTATAATGAAATCGTTCCGGGACATATGAATCTGGATAAGATTGTGGAAGCGGTAAAAATGGGTGTAGCCATGGCAGGCGGAACCCCGGTGGTATTCCCTGCGATTGCAGTCTGCGACGGAATTGCAATGGGACATATCGGGATGAAATATTCTCTGGTGACCAGAGATCTGATTGCTGATTCTACGGAATGTATGGCAATGGCACATGGCTTTGATGGATTGGTGATGGTACCGAACTGTGATAAGAACGTACCGGGACTGTTGATGGCTGCTGCGCGGCTCAATATCCCGACGATCTTCTGTTCCGGCGGACCGATGCTGGCGGGTCGTGTCAAAGGGGAAAAGAGAAGTCTTTCTTCCATGTTTGAGGCTGTCGGCTCTGTAGCGGCGGGAACGATGACTATGGAGGATCTTGAGGAATTTGAGGAAAAGGTATGTCCTACTTGCGGTTCCTGCTCCGGTATGTATACGGCTAACAGTATGAACTGCCTGACAGAGGCACTGGGAATGGGCTTAAAAGGTAATGGTACGATTCCGGCTGTATATTCGGAACGTATCCGTCTGGCAAAACATGCCGGTATGCAGATCATGGAACTGGTAAAGAAAGATATCAAGCCAAGGGATATCATGACAGAGAAAGCTTTTCATAATGCGCTGACGATCGATATGGCGCTGGGATGCTCAACCAATTCCATGCTTCATCTTCCGGCAATCGCAAAGGAAGCCGGTGTGGAACTGAATGTGGAGCTGGCGAATGAGCTGAGTGCGAAAACGCCGAATCTCTGCCATCTGGCTCCGGCAGGTCCGACTTATATGGAGGATTTAAATGAAGCGGGCGGCGTCTATGCGGTCATGAATGAGTTGACAAAGAAAGACCTTCTTTATACCGACATTATAACCGTGACAGGCAAGACAGTTGCAGAGAATATCAAGGGTTGTATCAATCGCAATCCGGAAGTAATCCGACCGGTTGAGAATCCCTATAGCGAGACCGGGGGCATAGCGGTACTGAAAGGAAATCTTGCGCCGGATTCCGGAGTTGTAAAGCGGTCTGCCGTTGTTCCTGAGATGATGGTGCATGAAGGACCGGCAAGGGTGTTTGAATGTGAAGAAGATGCGATAGAAGCCATTAAGGGTGGTAAGATCGTGGCAGGAGATGTCATTGTCATTCGTTACGAAGGTCCGAAAGGTGGTCCTGGTATGAGGGAGATGTTAAATCCCACATCGGCAATCGCAGGTATGGGATTGGGCTCCAGCGTGGCGCTGATTACGGATGGACGGTTTTCCGGTGCATCCAGAGGCGCATCCATAGGTCACGTATCTCCGGAAGCGGCAGTCGGCGGTCCGATTGCATTGGTAGAGGAAGGCGATATCATTTCCATAGATATCCCGAATAACGCATTGAATGTGAAAATATCAGACGAGGAAATGGCTTCAAGACGGGCAAAATGGCAGCCGAAGGAGCAGCATCTGACCGGCTATCTAGCAAGGTATCATGAACTTGTAACCAGCGGTAACCGTGGGGCGGTCTTGGAAGTGCCTCATGGTAAGTAGGCGATATCTTCATTAAAGTTGTAAAATTAATAATATGTATTAAGGAGAGAAAAGATCATGCAGCTGACAGGTTCACAGATCGTTATTGAATGTTTAAAGGAACAGGGCGTGGATACGGTGTTTGGTTATCCGGGCGGAACGATCCTGAATGTCTATGATGAACTTTATAAGCATTCTGATGAGATCAAACATATATTAACATCACATGAGCAGGGAGCGGCTCATGCAGCGGATGGATATGCAAGAGCAACAGGAAAAGTCGGGGTATGTATGGCGACCAGCGGTCCAGGCGCAACAAATCTGGTAACAGGTATTGCTACCGCTTATATGGATAGTGTCCCGATTGTAGCGATCACAGCTAATGTTGTGCTTCCATTGCTTGGAAAGGATACCTTTCAGGAGGTGGATATCGCAGGCGTTACCATGCCGATCACAAAGCATGGATTTATTGTAAAGGATGTGACGAAGCTGGCGGATACGATCCGTAAGGCATTTGCAATTGCTAGATCAGGAAGACCGGGACCGGTGCTTGTGGATATTACGAAGGATGTAACGGCCAATTCCTGCGAATACGAGAAGATGGAGCCGATCGTGATCGAGCAGCCTGTCAAATATACGGATGAAGATATTGATCGGGCAGCTGAATTGATCCGCGCTTCCAAGAAGCCATATATCTATCTGGGTGGTGGCGCGATTATTTCCGGAGCTTCCAAGGAAGTGGAGGAGTTTGCAAAGAAGATAGATGCACCGGTCTGTGATACGCTGATGGGAAAGGGAGCGTTTAATGGGAATGATGAACTTTATACCGGCATGATCGGAATGCATGGGACAAAGACTTCTAATCTTGGCGTCAGTCAGTGTGATCTTTTAATTGCGCTGGGAGCAAGATTTTCCGACAGAGTAATCAGTGACGCAAAAGCATTTGCAAAGAATGCTAAAGTGCTGCATATTGATATTGATGCTGCGGAGATCAACAAAAATATCAAGACAACGGCCTCCATCGTAGGAGACTTAAAAGAAGTTCTGATAAAATTAAACGCGAAGCTGGAACAGCAGGATCATAAGGAGTGGACGGATCAGATCAGGCAGATGAAGGCAGATATGCCGCTGACGTATCCGAAGAGCAAGCTGACTTGTCCATATATTATTGAGACACTTGATAAAGTGACGGAAGGAAAGGCGATCATAACAACCGATGTGGGGCAGCATCAGATGTGGGCTTCTCAGTTTTATAAGTACACTGAGCCGAGGACCTTTTTATCCTCAGGAGGTCTGGGTACGATGGGATATGGTCTGGGCGCATGTATCGGTGCGAAGGTGGCAAGACCTGATAAGATCGTTTGTAATATCGGCGGCGACGGGTGCTTCAGAATGAATATGAATGAGCTGGCGACGGCTTCCAGATATAACATTCCGATCATCCAGATCATCATTAACAATCATGTGCTGGGGATGGTAAGACAGTGGCAGACACTGTTTTATGAAAAAAGATATTCCCAGACCGTCCTTCAGGATAAAGTGGATTATGTGAAGGTGGCGGAAGGGCTTGGCTGTACAGCTTTTCGGGTGACGACAAAAGAAGAAGTAGAGCCGACCCTGAGAAAAGCCTTGGAAGTGGGCGGACCGGTGGTGATTGACTGTGTGATTCAGGAAGATGATAAAGTCTTTCCGATGGTGCCGGGCGGCGCACCGATCAGCGATTCCTTTGACGCGGATGACTTGAAAGCGAGAGAGGGTTAAGACCTTCATTAGAAATACTCTGAACTGTAAGCTCAGGCGTTTAATATCGTTATGATACCACTTGACGCAGACAGAAAAACAGAGTACATTATATTAGATGTTAAAGTATATTAAGTAGATTTGACATTTAGATTTCATAATAGGCTATTAATTTAGGAGGAGCAGGAAAATGGGAAGAGTGTATAATTTTTCCGCAGGACCGGCCGTATTGCCGGAAGAGGTATTGAAGGAAGCAGCAGATGAGATGCTGGATTATAAGGGAAGCGGCATGTCCGTAATGGAGATGAGCCACCGATCCAAGACATATGATAACATTATTAAGGAAGCAGAGGCAGACTTAAGAGAGCTTATGAACATTCCTGATAATTATAAGGTGCTGTTCTTACAGGGCGGTGCAAGTCAGCAGTTTGCAATGATTCCGATGAATCTGATGAAAAATAAGGTTGCTGATTACATTGTGACCGGACAGTGGGCTAAGAAGGCTTATCAGGAGGCTCAGATCTATGGGAAAGCTAATAAGATCGCGTCTTCTGAGGATGAGACATTTTCTTATATTCCGGACTGTTCTGATCTGCCGATTTCGGAGGATGCAGATTACGTATATATCTGCGAGAACAATACCATCTATGGTACGAAGTTCAAGACACTTCCGAATACTAAGGGTAAGACTCTGGTTGCCGATGTATCTTCCTGCTTCTTAAGTGAGCCGGTGGATGTGACAAAGTATGGAGTAATCTATGGCGGCGTACAGAAGAATATCGGACCGGCTGGCGTGGTAATCGTGATTATCAGGGAAGACCTGATTACGGAGGAGGTTCTTCCGGGAACTCCGACCATGTTAAAATATAAGACGCATGCGGACAATGATTCCCTTTACAATACACCGCCTGCATATGGCATCTACATCTGCGGAAAGGTTTTTAAGTGGATCAAAAAGATGGGCGGTCTGGAAGCGATGAAAGAAAGAAATGAAAAGAAGGCAAAGATTCTTTATGATTTTCTGGACGAAAGCAAGCTGTTTAAAGGAACTGTCAGAAAGGAAGACCGTTCCCTGATGAATGTTCCCTTTGTTACGGGAGATGCCGACTTGGACGCGAAGTTTGTTAAGGAAGCCAAGGAAGCAGGATTTGAGAATTTAAAGGGACATCGGTCAGTGGGCGGTATGCGTGCAAGTATCTATAATGCGATGCCGATAGAGGGCGTGCAGGCATTGGTTGATTTCATGAAGAAGTTTGAAGCCCAGAACAGCTAATATAGAAGAATGAAAGGCAGGAGTTGGAACTATGTTTAAGTATCATTGTTTAAATCCGATCGCTCAGGTGGGATTAGATGTTTTTACAAAAGATTATGTAAAGACGGAGCAGTATGACGAGGCGCAGGGGATTCTGGTCAGAAGCGCGGCGATGCATGATATGAAGCTACCGGATAGTCTGCTGGCAGTTGCAAGAGCCGGGGCTGGCGTCAATAATATTCCGTTGGATCAATGTGCAGAGAAGGGCGTTGTCGTATTTAATACGCCGGGGGCCAATGCTAATGCAGTCAAGGAGCTTGTGCTCGCAGGTATGCTGCTGGGAAGCCGGGATATCGTCGGCGGTATCCAGTGGGTGGAAGAAGATCAGGATGATGAGAATATTGCAAAGGCAGTTGAAAAAGAAAAGAAGAAATTTGCCGGAACGGAAATAGAAGGTAAGAAGCTGGGTGTGATTGGTCTGGGCGCAATCGGCGTGAAAGTAGCGAATGCAGCGATCCATCTTGGGATGGAGGTCTATGGATATGATCCGTATGTGTCTGTTAATGCAGCATGGAGCCTTAGCCGTGAGGTAAAGCATGTGGTTGATCTAAATGATATTTACAGTGAATGTGATTTTATTACAGTTCATGTGCCTTTAATGGATTCCACCAAAGGTATGATCAACGAGGAAGCCATCAGTATGATGAAGGATGGGGTGATCCTGCTTAATTTTGCGCGTGATCTTCTTGCGGATGAGAAGGCTGTCCTTGCCGGAATCAAGTCCGGAAAGATCAGAAAATATGTTACGGATTTCCCGAATGTAACTACGGCAGGCGCAGAAGGTTGTATTGTCATTCCGCATCTTGGAGCATCTACAGAAGAAGCGGAGGATAACTGTGCCAAGATGGCTGTTAAGGAAATGATGAATTTTCTGGAGAACGGCAATATTGTTAATAGCGTGAATTATCCGAATGTGGATATGGGCATCTGCACTTCACAGGGACGTGTAGCGATCTGCCATAAGAATGTGGCGAATATGATCACGAAGTTCACCGCAACTTTTGGAGATCTTGGCATCAATATCGAGAATATGATGAACAAGTCCAAGGGCGAGTATGCTTATACGATGCTTGATGTAGCAGGAGTGGTATCGGATGATATCGTGGCGAAGCTGACTGCAATTGAGGATGTCATTAAAGTCAGAGTGATTAAATAAGCGGAGTCTATTACCAAAACCAAAGGAGCAGAGAAACAGGATGAGGAAATTTTGTAAAGGACTTACGCCGGTTATATGTGTGATGGTTATCATCCTTGCGCTTACAAGTTGCGCATCGAGTATGAGTGTGACCTGCAATGTCGGGACAGGAGATACCATTAAAGTAACTCTGGATACCTCGGAAGGTTTTATGCTGGAAGGGGCTGATGACTACGGTTTTTATGTGACGCAGGATGACGATAAGATTTTTCAGGCAGCCTTTGTCGATGAGGATGATTATGAAGCCTATAAGCATGCACTCGACGATTTGGTAGAGATTATTGAAGAAGATTCCGCGAATGGTATTACATGGACTTCTTATAACTTAGACGGAAGAAGTTCCTTTATCGTCTGGATCAACGGAAGTGACACGGGCTTGGTTATGGGTGGTATGGAAGATTATGATACTGAAAAAAAAGTATTCGATAGTCTTACTTTCTCCGTAAAGTAATTGGAATGGCAATATGATTGGAAGATCATAATCAGTACTCAAATGAGCGCAACCTAAGGTTGACATCGAACACCGGAAACGCACCAAAGGGGTGGTTTCCGGTATTTTGTATTAATGCTATAATTTATAATTAGGTGGAGTAATTTTATATATTAAAGCTATATTATTTAAAGGAGGGAGAAAGAAAATGAAAAAGTTAACGGCACTAGTATTAAGTGTGCTTCTCGGAATGATGGTATTGACAGGCTGTTCCACAAGTATAAGTTATACCTACGAGGTTGGGACGGGGGATACCGTTAAGTTGGCACTGGATACTTCGGACGGCTTAATGTTGGAGAATGAAGACGATATTTTTATCGTTACGGAAGATGATGAGACGATCCTTCAGGGCAGCTTTATTGATGAGGATACTTATGATTATTATATGGAAATGGTAAAAATTGCGGATGGGGTAGAGAACATTGAAGAAGATTCTGCCAATGGTCTGACATGGTTGTTTTACGAATTTGATGGGCTGGCAGGAATGGAAAGCAACTTTATCGTATGGATCGATGGAAGTGACACAGGCGTACTTATTGCTAGTCTGGCAGGTTCACGCGGTGCAAAAAAGGCATTCAACAGTCTTACCTTTACAGTAGAATGATACTGATTCCACAGATTGATTCAAAAAGTAAAATCCCACTCTGCTTTGTTAATAGAGTGGGATTTCTGTATGTTGATCCTATATTTTGTTACCGTCCATAACATCGCCGTAGGTATTCATGTTGCCCAGCGTGCTTTGAAACTTACGTTCTAAGGTAACGCTGCGTTCTGTTGCAAGATCCATATAACGGATAAAAGTTTCTTCCACGGTGGAATTGTTTTCTTTGGCAAGTTCTTCCATGATTGGACGTAGTTTTTCCAATTGAAAGGATACCTGGGTTTTTTGAGGGTCAATCCCGTCCAGCACTTTGTCGGCATATTCATTGATACGGTCTAAAAAGATTTCATCTTCCTTAGTCATGGCTAAGCGCTCCTTATGCTTGTTTTATTTTTATTATAATGGATTATAGTACAATTCAGGTATTTTGAAAAGCGGAATTTCTTGTGTTATGGTTTATTTTTTGTTAAAATAGATATGATTATCCGTTCCAAAGACGCGGCAGATCATATTTTCTTATTATAGACAAAAGAAAGGGATTTTCTATGGCAGACATCAAACCATTTCAGGCAATCCGTCCCACAAAAGGACAGGAGGAGATCATATCGGCGCTGCCGTATGATGTATATAATCAAGCGGAGGCAAGGGAGGTTGTCCTTAAAAATCCGCATTCGTTCTTGGCAATCGACCGTGCGGAAACGCAGTTTCCGGAAGATGCGGATATGTATGCGGATTATGTTTATGAGAAAGCTTCTTCCATGTTGAAGGAATGGCGGGAGGATGGACTGTTTATCAAAGAGGAGAAACCTTGTTATTATATTTATGAGTTGACCATGAGCGGCAGGGTACAGACTGGAATTGTCGCTTGCGCCTCTATTGATGATTATCAGAATAATATCATCAAAAAACATGAGAATACAAGAGCGGAAAAAGAGCAGGACAGGATCCGTCATGTAGATACCTGCAATGCCCAGACAGGACCCATTTTTTTGGCATACCGTGCGAATCAAAGGATAGCAGATGTTGTTGCGAAGACAAAAACGGAGGAGCCGCTTTATGATTTTGTTGCGGAGGATGGTGTCGGACACCGGGTATGGGTGATTGACAGTACGGAGGATATCGCCCTGATGAAGGAGACATTTGCTTCTATTAACGCAATTTACATTGCGGATGGACACCACCGTTGCGCATCTGCCGTAAAAGTAGGATTAAAACGGCGGGAGTCTGATCCCGGCTATACCGGAGAGGAAGAATACAATTATTTTCTTTCCGTGCTTTTCCCGGATAATGAGCTGATGATCATGGATTATAATCGCGTAGTCAAGGATTTGAACGGAATGACTGCGGAAGAATTCAAAAAAAAGCTTTTGGAGATATACGAGATTAGTGCGCCGGCGGATGCGCCGATCTGTCCAAAGAAGAAGGGCGAGACGGCAATGTATCTGGACGGGAAATGGTATCTTTTGACGTTAAAGGAGAATCTACGCAATTCCGATCCGGTAGACGGACTGGATGTGTCGATTCTGCAGAAATATGTATTGGCAGAACTTCTTGATATCCGTGATCCCAAGACGGATCAGCGGATTGATTTTGTAGGAGGCATTCGTGGACTTGAAGAACTGGAACGCCGTGCCACATCAGACTGTGTGCTGGCGTTTGCAATGTATCCCACGTCTATTGGAGAACTATTTGCAGTATCAGATGCCGGGCTGCTTATGCCGCCGAAATCTACCTGGTTTGAACCAAAATTACGAAGCGGATTATTTATTCATGAACTGCAATGACCGGATAGGCTGTATGTAAGATAAATCAATTTGCGGGATGAGCTAATATAAAAGAAAAAAATATCAGATATCACATACTGAAATATGCATACAGGAGGGATGCGGGATGAATAAAAAATTATATAACATGATGGACTGGGCGGCGATCGAAGAGGTTGTTTACGCGGAATGTGATCACCCACAGGAATATCTTGGAGCACATACGGTGGGTAAGCAGACATTGGTGCAGGCATTTTTTCCGGATGCCAAGGCAGTCAGCTTATATATCAATGGTTCGGAGGGACCTAAGGGCAAGACCGTCAAAGAAGAGATCAAGATGGAACGGATGGACGACACCGGTTTTTTTGCAGCGATGCTGCCCGGAAAAAACCGTAAGGATTATAAATATTATGTTCAGTATAAAGAAAAGGGAAAACGCGCGAAGCAGTTTGTTGATCCTTACAACTATGTGAACAATCTCTCTGAAGATGATGCGGAGACATTTCATCTCGGTTCCCTGAATAACTCTTATGAAGTTATGGGAGCGCACGTAACGACCGTTGATGGCGTTCGTGGATGCATGTTCCGAGTGTGGGCGCCGAATGCAGTCCGTGTCAGCGTTGTGGGAGATTTTAATGAATGGAATGAAAAGATCCACCAGATGGTGCGTCTGTATAATACCGGTATCTTTGAACTGTTCCTGCCTGATGTAAAAGAAGGAGAAAAGTATAAATATGCTGTTTTGATGCGCGGAGGCATCGCTTCCTTTAGAACAGATCCCTACAGTGTACTTCAGGAGCTGCGTCCGGACTGTGCGTCCATCATCACCTCCCTGAAGGGCTTTAAATGGCAGGATGAAGCATGGCTTAAGGAAAGAAAGGCTAAGAATATCCATGAACTTCCTATGAATATTTATGAATGTAAGCTGGGGGCGTTTCTTAATGATATCGAGGCTCAGAATAGCGATCAGGATAAGAATGTGCCTGATATGAAAATGATTGCCGATGCAATGATTTCCTATGTCAAAGAGATGGGTTATACGCATGTGGCGTTGATGCCGGTCATGGAATATGCACAGGATGAGACAGAAGGCTATCAGACGTCTCTTTATTATGCTCCTACCAGCAGGTATGGAACACCGTGGGATTATCAATATCTGATCAATGAATTGCATAAAGAACAGATCGGAGTGATCCTGCAATGGACGCCGAACTGCTTTGCGGTCAGCGAGGACGGATTTGGAAGATATGATGGAACGTGTCTGTATGAACATGAAGATCCAAGACGCGGTGTGGATCCAAGAAACGGTACGTTGCTGTTTAATTATCAGAGACCGGAAGTCGCTGCGTATCTGTTGGACAATGCGGTTTATTGGATCAGGGAATATCATGTGGATGGCTTTATGATTTGTGATACCGCATCGATGTTGTATTTGGATTATTACCGTCAGCCCGGACAATGGATTGCCAATATCTATGGCGGTAATGAGAATCTTGAGGCAATCGAGTTTATCAAGAAGTGGAACCGTCTGCTGCACAAGAAGTATCCGGATGTGCTGACCATCGCCGAGGACGAAAGCGGCTGGAGCGGTATGACGGGAGCGGTGCAGGACGATTGTCTTGGTTTTGATCTTTGCTGCAATCATGGCTGGAATCAGGATGTATTGGGATATATGGCTTTTGATCCCATCGAGCGTTACGCGCATCATCATGAACTGACGATGAGTATGATCTATCAGTATAATGAAAGCTATATCCTGCCAATCAGCCATAACAATACGAATTTTGGACAGGGCGATATCATAGACAGGATGCCCGGAGACCGGACGGACCGGATCAATAACTTGAAGGTGATGTATGGCTATCTGATGATGCATCCCGGTAAGAAGCAGATGTTTATGGGGCAGGATGCGCTTCAGGGGGATGGGGCGGAAGCTTTCCGGGAATATATTAAGGCGTTAAATCATTTTTATCTGGAACATAAGGCATGTTATGAACTGGATGAAAAGGAAGCCGGATTTACATGGATCAACAATATTTCTGCTAATGAGAATGTGGTTTCGTTTGTCAGAAGCGGCAGAAAGACGCAGGACCAGTTATTGATCGTTCTTAACTTTGCAAACAGACCATACGAGAAATATAAGATCGGCGTGCCGGGAATGGGACGTTATCGGGAGATCTTTTCTTCAGATGCAAAGGCTTATGGCGGAACAGGAATGGTAAACAGCAGGGTGATACCGAGCAAAGATGATGAATGTGATGGAAGGGATCAGTCTATCCGGGTTACGCTGGCTCCGCTTTCAATCAGTATTTTTGAGTGTAGTCCTTATACGGAGAAAGAACTGGCTGAAATGAAGAAAAAGAAGGAAGAAAAAGAGCAAAAGCGTTTGGAAAATGAACGAAAGAAAGCTAAGCTCGCAAAAGAGAAGGCAAAGATCCGCGCTTCCTTGAAGGAGGAGCTGGCAAAGAAGATCGCGGATGCTGAGGCCGCCATCGAAAAAGAGTTGTCACAGGGTTCTAAGACCAGAAAGAAATAATACCACATAAAAAAGCAGAAATTAAAAAATTGCCGCAGTCCATATAACATAAGGAATGTGGCAATTTTTAAAGCTGAAAAAGGGACTTGAACCCTCGACCCCTTCATTACGAGTGAAGTGCTCTACCAACTGAGCTATTTCAGCAGCATTGTTATTATATAAAGAATTTTGCTTTTTGGCAAGTCTTTTTGTGAAAACTTTTCATCTGAAATATTTGACAAGGTATGGTATGCGATATTATAATGTTAACGCTGGTTTTGCATTATATTGTTTGTCATGGGAAGAACCATGATTTAGATAGCTTAAAATACAGATTACAAGTGAGTAAATAGCGTCGACAGGAAAGGTTGGAGAAAGATTATGGAAAAGTACGGTGTGAATCAATTAAGAAAAATGTTTTTGGATTTTTTTGAGAGCAAGGAGCATCTTGCGATGAAAAGCTTTTCGCTGGTGCCGCATAATGATAATTCCCTGCTGATCATCAATTCCGGTATGGCTCCTTTAAAACCTTATTTTACAGGTCAGGAGATCCCGCCGAGGAAAAGGGTGACCACATGTCAGAAATGTGTACGGACAGGCGACATTGAAAATGTCGGTAAGACGGCAAGGCATCTGACTTTTTTTGAAATGCTCGGCAATTTCTCTTTTGGAGATTATTTTAAACGGGAATCTCTTGCATGGAGCTGGGAATTTTTAACGAAGACCGTCGGTCTTGAACCAGAGCGTTTATACCCTTCTATTTATTGTGAGGATGATGAAGCCTTTCAGATCTGGACGGATGAGATCGGCGTGCCTGCGGAGAAGATTACGCGGTTTTATAGAGATGAGAATGGTAAATGCGATAATTTCTGGGAGCATGGCGCAGGGCCCTGCGGTCCCTGTTCTGAGATATATTATGACCGTGGCATCAAGTACGGCTGCGGTAAGCCGGACTGTAAGGTGGGATGTGAATGCGACCGTTTTATGGAGGTCTGGAACAATGTATTTACCCAGTTTGATGGTGACGGAAAAGGAAATTATTCCGAATTAAAGCAGAAGAATATCGATACCGGTATGGGGTTGGAACGTCTTGCGGTGGTAGTACAGGATGTGGATACGGTATTTGACATTGATACGATGAAGGCGATTCGTGACAGGATCTGTGAAGTGGCAGGTGTTGTTTATGAGTCGGATGCAAAGAAAGATGTGTCGATACGGCTGATTACGGATCATATGCGTTCCGCTACGTTTATGATCTCCGATGGTATCCTTCCTTCCAATGAGGGCAGGGGATATGTACTTAGACGTATTATCCGCCGTGCGGCGCGTCATGGGAAGTTGCTTGGTATCAGCGATAAGTTTCTGGCCAATTTGGCGCTGACCGTTATTGCAGGAAGCAAGGACGGTTATCCGGAATTGGAGGAGAAAAAGGATTTTATCTTAAATGTGCTGACGCAGGAAGAAGATAAATTTTATAAGACCATCGATCAGGGACTTGCAATTCTTGGCGAGATGGAAGAAAAAATGGCATCGGAAAATAAGAAGATATTGGACGGTGCAGATGCGTTTAAACTCTATGACACTTATGGATTTCCGATGGATCTGACGCTGGAGATTTTGGAGGAGAAAGGATTTGGCGTAGATCAGGATGGCTTTGAGGCTGCCATGAAGGAGCAGAAAGAAAAAGCCAGAAAAGCGAGAAAAGTAACAAATTATATGGGCGCTGATGCAACCGTATATGAGACTATTGATAAGAATATTACAAGTGAGTTTGTCGGATATGACAGGCTGACCGGTGATTCGGAACTTCTGGCAATGACGAATGAAACGGAAATCGTTACAGCGTTGACGGATGGGGAAGAAGGGACAATCATCGTCGCGAAAACCCCGTTTTATGCAACGATGGGCGGGCAGAATGCTGATATCGGTATCATTACCTGTCCTGAGGGCGAGTTTGAGGTTCTGGATACCATCAAACTAGTAGGCGGTAAGATCGGACATGTAGGACGGGTAACGAAGGGAATGTTTAGAATCGGTGATAAGGTAACGCTGATGGTCAATGAGACAAACCGTCAGAACACCTGTAAGAATCACAGCGCGACCCATTTATTACAGAAAGCGCTTCGAACAGTGCTTGGCACCCATGTGGAACAGGCAGGTTCCTTTGTGAATGGGGACAGACTCCGCTTTGACTTTTCACATTTTGCGGCAATGACAAAGGAAGAGTTAGAGAAGGCAGAGGCAATCGTCAATGAGAAGATCGCGGAGAACCTTGCAGTTGTTACGAAAGAAATGAGCATCGAGGATGCAAAGAAGACCGGTGCCATGGCGCTTTTTGGTGAAAAGTACGGTGAAACGGTGCGCGTGGTCAGCATGGGAGATTTCTCTGTGGAGCTTTGCGGCGGAACGCATGTTGGCAATACCGGCGTGATCCGTGCCTTTAAGATCCTTTCGGAAAGCGGTGTTGCTGCAGGGGTGAGACGTATCGAGGCGATTACCGGAGACAATGTATTTGCTTATTATCAGGAAATGGAGGAAAGCGTTAAGAAATCCGCCGCACTTTTAAAAACCACACCAGCTGCGGTAAATGATAAAATCGAGAATGTGTTAGCCGAGCTTAAGACGCTCCAGAACGAGATCGTGTCTTTAAAGAGCAAGGCGGCAAGCGAAGCGGTAGGCGATGTAATGAACCAGATGGAAGAGGTAAAGGGCGTAAAGCTTCTGGCTGTTAGTATTGCCGGTGTGGATATGAATGGTCTGCGTGATCTTGGCGACCAGTTAAAGGCTAAGATGGGTGACGGCGTTATTGTTCTTGCTTCGGAACAGGACGGAAGAGTCAATCTGATGGCAATGGCAACCGATGCCGCAATGGCAAAAGGAGCCCATGCCGGCAATCTGATCAAAGCGATCGCAGGAAAGGTCGGCGGCGGCGGGGGCGGAAGACCCAATATGGCGCAGGCGGGCGGTAAGAATCCGGCAGGCATCAAGGATGCGCTGGAGGAGGCTAAGATCGTACTTGGTGGACAGATACAATAAAAAAACTGTTGACGAAACGCCAAGTTATGGTATAATCATTTATGTGCATTTTGAATACCCTATACAGTCGTGTGCACAAGTAATGACTGAGGGGGAGGTTGAGTTAGATGTCTAAGATTGAAGTAAAGCCGAATGAGGATCTTGATAGCGCATTACGTCGTTTTAAGAGAAGCTGCGCTAAGGCTGGTATCCAGCAGGAGATTCGTAAACGTGAGCATTATGAGAAGCCTAGCGTTAAGCGTAAGAAAAAATCTGAAGCTGCTAGAAAACGTAAATACAATTAAGTATTGCGAAGCCAAACAGTCCGTGTAAGCGGACTGTTTTTTATGACATCTGTAATTATCAGATCAAGGAATAGGAATATCAGAGGATTCATATACTTATTGTAAGATTAATATCATGTGAGAAAAATATGAATCTCAGAATAAAAAGAATCGTTGCAGTATTTTGTCTGACATTGATCATCATTATGAATCCCATGCTGACAGTCATTGTCAATGCAGCGCCATTGGAGCTGGCGTCGCCATCTGCGGTATTGATGGAGGCAAGCACCGGGAGCGTGATCTTTGAAAAAAATTCCGACGAGCGCAGAAGTCCTGCCAGTATTACAAAGATTATGACGCTGCTGTTGATCTTTGATGCGATAGAAAGCGGTAAGATCACGTTGGATGAAGAGGCTGTGACAAGCAGTTACGCGATGTCTATGGGAGGTTCCAAGGTTTTTTTGGAAACAGGGGAGATCCAGACAGTAGACACGTTGATCAAATGTATCGCAGTCTCCAGCGGCAATGATGCCAGCGTAGTCATGGCAGAACATATTGCCGGTTCGGAAGCTGCATTTGTAGAGATGATGAATGAGAAAGCGGCATCTCTTGGTATGGAAAATACACATTTTGAGGACTGCTGCGGACTGACGTCATCAGAAAACCATTATACCAGCGCTTATGATGTGGCAGTTATGAGCAGAGAGCTGATCAATCATCATCCGGAGATCTTTAATTATTGCGGAATATGGATGGAGGATATTGTTCATCAAACAGCCAGAGGGGAAAGCATTTTCACCCTGAGCAGCACCAATAAACTGTTAAAACAGTACCCTTATGCAACAGGGTTAAAGACCGGCTATACGTCTACGGCAAAACATTGTCTTTCTGCGACTGCGGAAAAAAACGGAATTTCCATGATAGCGGTCATTTTAGCAGCTCCGGACAGCGCCACAAGGTTTCAGGAAGCGCAGACTATGCTGGAATATGGATTTGCATGCTGCAATCTGTATGTGGATGAGAACACGGATCCCTTGCGGCCGATACAGGTGGCGAGAGGGGAATGTGACGCGGTTTCCGCCAATTATGCTTCGGAATTTCGGTGTATTTCCATTGACGGAACGCCGCTGGATGGGATAGAAAAAGAAATCGTATATCAAGAAGGACTGACGGCGCCGATCAAAGAAGGCACGGTGATTGGGACGGCGGTCTATCGGATCGGTGAAAATGTCATCGGCAGCGTGGATATTTTGGCGGCCGAAAACGTAGAAGCTGCGGCACTTTCCGACTATTTTAGTAAAATTTTTATACAATTTCTTTTATAATCTCTTTTCTAAAAAGATATCTTGTGCTATAATTTCAAAATAGCACAAGATATTGTGTGTTGAATGGAGATGGAGAGAATGAATTATATGACATTCCTGCTTTCTTTTTTCAGTACGTTTTTTTCAGGAGTCATGTGGTCGGATTCCACGCACTTTAAAAAGATATCTTACCGTATTAAAACAAGAAAAATTACAAAGGACTGCAGGATCATCCTGTTGGCGGATCTACATGAAAAGTCATATGGAAAAGAAAATGTGGATCTGATCCGGGCAATCGATCTTGAGCATCCGGACTGTATTATTATGGCAGGAGATATGATTACGGCTGGTAAAGAGCCGGATCTGAATCCAGTGGCGAAGCTGATTATCGCCCTGAGAAAAAAATATCCTGTTTATTACGTTATGGGTAATCATGAATTAAAGCTTAAAGAAATGCCATGGCGATACAGAACCAAATATGCGGCATTTCTTCATGCGCTGAAAAGCTGTGGCGCCAATGTGCTTGACAATACCGGCAAGTATCTTCCGGGAACCAATATTAAGATTTCAGGGTTGACGCAGGAACTTTGTTATTACCGGAAGCGTGGTAAAATGCAAATGGATGCTTCTTATGTGAAGCATCATCTTGGCGCCAAAGATAAATATTCCTATCAGATTCTTGTGGGACACAACCCGGAATATGGAAAAGCTTATGCTGACTGGGGAGCTGATCTTTCGCTGGCAGGTCATTATCACGGCGGTTTTATGAGGATGCCGTTTTCAAAATCTATGGGACTGATTTCTCCAAAATATAAACTGTTTCCGCAGTGCGCGGGCGGGTTGATCAGATATCGTAAGAACTGCATGATCATCAGCAGAGGGCTTGGCATGCATACGCTGCCGCTTCGGATCTTCAATCCGGGGGAACTTGTTGTCATCGACCTGATGCGTATGCCGAGATGAGAACCGTATTTTTAAGTGTTGATAAAACGGATAAAAAATGTAAAAATGCGTAGCAAAAGATAGAAAAACAAGTACGATGTTTCAGAAATATCACATTAAGAAATAAAGAAAGACAGGACAAGTATCATGGCAATTTCGGTAAAACTTGAAGTATTTGAGGGACCGTTGGATCTTCTGCTTCATTTGATAGAAAAAAATAAGGTGGATATCTATGATATTCCGATCGTAGAAATCACGGAACAGTATCTGGATTATATTAAGGCGATGGAACGCAGTGATATGAATATTATGAGTGAGTTCCTTGTTATGGCGGCAACGCTGGTGGATATTAAGTGCAGGATGCTTCTCCCTAAGGAGGTCAATGAAGAGGGGGAGGAAGAAGATCCGCGCGCGGAACTGGTACAGAAATTGATCGAATATAAGATGTATAAATATATGTCTTATGAGTTGAAGGACAGGCAGCTTGATGCACAGCGTTCTTTGTATAAAAAGCCTTCCATACCGGAGGAGATCTTGAATTACAGAGAACCGGTGAATTATGAGGAACTGGTGGGCGATATGACGCTGCAGAAGCTCAATGAGATCTTTAAGGAGATGGTAAAGCGTCAGGAGGACCGTATCGATCCGATCAGGAGCAGGTTTGGCAACGTGGAAAAGGATGAGGTCCAGTTGGAAGAAAAGCAGCATCATATCCTTTCCTATCTGAATGAGCATGATCGGTGCAGTTTCCGTGAATTGCTGGAAAAGCAGAATAGCAGGATGGAGATTATCGTCAGCTTTTTGGTAGTTTTGGAATTGATTAAGGTAGGGCAGATCTATATTATGCAGGACAAGCTGTTTGATGATATTATCATAACAAGAGCCGATACGGCGTCGCCGGTTGCATTAGATGAGGAATTTGCGATTTTTTGATGCCCGTAGAGAAAGGCAGATGATCTGTAAAGCAGATCAGAGGGCATGTAATGTAGGATTAATGCGGCTGATGATATCATAGCAGAAAGGAATCAGGATAAGGTGGAACAGACAAAAGCAGAAGCAATCATAGAAGCAATTTTATTTGCCATGGGAAGCTCGGTCAGTCTGGAGAAGCTGGCGGAAACGCTGGAATTGGATAAGAAAGAGACCCGCGGCATTCTAGAACATATGAAGGAAAAATATCAGGCAGAGGATCGGGGGATCGAATTGGTGGAACTGGACGGATCCTATCAGCTTGGAACGAAGGGGGAGACGTTTGAATATCTTAGCAAGATTGCAAGGATTCCCCAGAAATATGTATTGACGGATACGGTTTTAGAGACATTGTCTATCATTGCCTATAAACAGCCGGTAACGAGAGGTGAGATCGAAAAGATCAGAGGGGTGAGCTGTGATCACGCGGTCAATAAACTGCTGGAATATGATCTGATTGAGGAAGTCGGCAGGCTGGACGCGCCGGGGAGACCACTGTTGTTTGGCACGACAGAGCAATTCCTTAGGAGTTTCGGAGTGTCGTCCATTCAGGAGCTTCCAACGATGAATCCGGAGCTGATGGCTGACTTTACCGCGCAGGCAGAAGAAGAGATCAGTATGAAGGTGGATGTATAACCCACATTTGGATCGCATATAATTAAAAAAAATCCGGAGTTTTATGTATGAAAAACAGTAAGGCCGGAAATACTAACAGCAGTGTAGATAATGAAAAGGATTTTCAGGTATTTCACATAATCAGAGAAGCTGTCATTTGGGTTGTCCTTGTGGCAGCTTTTTTGATTCCGTTTTTACATTTTTATTTTGAGGAGAGTTCCGACGTCCCGGTGATCCATCTTGTCAGCAATAATTATGTGCTGCAGCAGGGGGAGCAGGAGCCGAATCTTTCTTTATATGCAAGTTCGGCGGTATTGATGGACGCGGAAAACGGAAGAGTTCTATACGGAAAAAATGAGGATGCCGTTATGCCGATGGCTTCCACCACCAAGATCATGACGTGTATTCTGGCATTGGAATCCGGGAAACTGGATGAACTGGCGACCGTGAGCAGTTATGCAGCATCACAGCCTAAAGTACATGCCGGTCTCAGGGTGGGAGAGCAGTATTACATCCGTGATTTGTTATATTCCATGATGCTTGAGTCCCACAATGATACTGCGGTTGTGATCGCAGAGCATATTGGTGGCAGTGTAGAAGGATTTGCGGATATGATGAATGAAAAAGCGGCATCTCTTGGCATGGAGAATACATATTTTATCACTCCCAACGGTTTGGATGCCGCGGATGAATATGGCGTACATTCCACAACGGCAAAAGAACTGGCGATTTTAAGTGCGTATGCTATAAAAAATGAGGAATTCTGCAGTATCATCCAGACATCGTCCTATCAATTTTGTGACGTGGAAGGAAGACATACGATCAGCGCTTATAACAAAGACGCTTTTCTGCAGCAGATGAGCGGCGCTCTTGGAATCAAAACCGGATATACCAATAATGCCGGTTATTGTTTTGCTGGAGCCTTAGAGAATCAAGGACGGGTATATATCAGCGTCGTGCTGGCTTCCGGCTGGCCGCCGCATCGGAATTATAAATGGCAGGATACCGCTGCATTGATGAATCACGGTATAGAGCATTATGAGAACAGCAAGCTTAGCGTCCCCGCGGTGCAAGGTACCACTTCTGTTACAGGATGTGTGCTGCCTGAAACAACATGGATGTTTCCGTCAGATGCCATGTTAATGCTGACCGGAGATTATGATACCATCAGAATGGTGACTTTATATCCGGTATCCATTGATGGCCCGATCTCGGAACGGGAGCAGATCGGTTTACGGTTTTTGCTGGTCAATAGAGAATGTTATGCCATGCAGAAGCTGTGGCAGCCGGAGACGATCGAAGCAAGAGACTTCCCTTATGTGGTTCGATCCCTTTTGGAAGAATTTTTGTTATAATTCATTGGTCGTAAAAGTATTGTAAATTTTGACCAAAAAATGAAAAAAATCCTATGATTTAAAGAATATGTATGCTATAATGGTCAAGGTGTGGTCTGTCCACATAGGAATCTTAATACTAAGTAATCAAAATGGAGGTCAAAAGAATGAGTACTTCAACAAGCTCGGCGAGTCAAAGAATAGAAGCTTTGCTCGATGAAAAAAGTTTCGTTGAGATCGGTGCTAAGGTGACAGCCAGAGCAACTGATTTTAATTTGAAACAAAATGATACTCCGTCTGACGGTGTTATCACCGGCTACGGAACGATTGAAGGCAATCGTGTCTATGTATACAGTCAGGATGCTTCTGTGATCGGTGGAAGCATTGGTGAGATGCATGCAAAGAAGATTGTTGGCATTTACGATCTTGCTATGAAGACGGGAACGCCGGTGATCGGACTGATCGATTCTGCCGGACTTCGTTTGCAGGAGGCAACAGATGCGCTGAACAGTCTTGGGGAAATTTATTTTAAGCAGACGATGGCAAAAGGCGTCGTTCCTCAGATCACTGCGGTTTTCGGAGCATGTGGCGGAGGACTGGCAATCGTTCCTTCTATGACGGATTTTACTTTCATGGAAGAGAAGAAAGCAAAGCTTTTCGTAAATTCTCCGAATGCGCTGGATGGTAATTACGCGGATAAGAATGATACAGCAGCAGCCAAATTTCAGGCAGAAGAAAGTGGCGTAGTTGATTTCGTGGGAAGTGAAGAAGATATCATTGCACAGCTTCGCGAACTCATTTCCATGATCCCTGGAAATAATGATGATGTTGCATTAGCCGACTGCACGGATGATCTGAACAGAATCTGTCCGGATCTTGCGG
Source organism: Lachnospiraceae bacterium (assembly GCA_029062895.1). Taxonomy (GTDB): domain Bacteria; phylum Bacillota; class Clostridia; order Lachnospirales; family Lachnospiraceae; genus NK4A136. The sequence goes on along the minus strand of JAIDPF010000025.1, from coordinate 16,152 downwards.
ACTGCGCGGGCGATACATCCATTTTGTTAAGCAATATTGCGGATGACAATAACTTTGTCGAGGTAAAGGCCGGCTATGCAAAGGATATGGTGACCGGGTTCATCCGTCTGGATGGTATGACGGTAGGCTGTGTTGCCAACCGCACGGAACTTGTGGGCGAGGATGGCAAGATCGCGGAGAAGTATGACGGTGTACTCAGCGTCAACGGATGCGAAAAGGCGACGGATTTTATTTATTTCTGTGACAGCTTCGGCATTCCTGTACTTAGCGTTACCAATGTTAAGGGATATGAAGCAAGCGTATGCGCGGAAAAGAAAATATCCAGAGCGGTTGCCGATATGACGGCGGCATTTGCCGGCTGTGATGTGCCAAGAGTCAATGTGATCGTAGGCAAGGCGTATGGCAGCGCGTATGTATCCATGAATTCTAAGGGAATTGGCTGTGATCTTACATTCGCATGGCCGGACGCACAGATCGGGACGATGGAAGCCAGTCTTGCGGCAAAGATCATGTATGATGGACAAGGCGCTGATGTGATCGCTGAAAAGACAAAGGAATATGCTGCGCTTCAGAACAATGTTGAGAGTGCTGCGAAGCGGGGATATGTTGACGCGGTTATAGCACCTGAAGATACAAGAAAGCACCTTATTTATGCATTTGAAATGCTGTATGCTTAAAATGGGAAAGTGAGGAAAGGATGAGAATTTCTATGAAAAAATTAGCAAGTATATTGCTCATGCTTACCTGTATCATTGGATTAACTGCATGCGGCGGAGAAGAAAAGGTGATGCGTCATGATCCGGATGTGGTGAAAGCCCAGTGTCTGTGGATGTATGAGGGTATGTCGCGGGAGTGGACTGCCAGTGAGCTGGAAATGTTTGATGCTTATACCAAAGATGAATATGATGCTTATACCGCAAATATTTATGAAATTTCAAGTATCCGTGTGGACGGTGAGGTAGTTGTTTCCGGTATTCATTCCTGGATCGATAACAAAGAAGAGATCGGCCGGGTAGAGGAGAAAGTTACGGTTAACGATATCACCATTGATGCAAAGGAAGATGAGTTGATCGTTTCCGTTGCTATTGATGGAGAGCTCCATGATGCAGTGATGGAAATGATGTATGATAAGAATCTTCATATTATAAGTATTAATACAAATATAATTTACTCTTTCGGCGAACTTATGGAGAAAGCAGGTGTCAATACGCTGATCGGTATGGGAACGGTATTTGCAGTTCTGATATTGATTTCCCTGATCATCGGAGGCTTTGGATTCATTCCGAAGATCCAGGCGTCTCTTAGCGCGCGGAAGCAGGTAAAGGAAGCAGTAGAGGAGTCTGTTGATAATGCGATTGCAGGTATCATTGAACGTGAAGAGGTTTCAGATGACCAGGAACTGATCGCAGTCATTGCAGCCGCCATTGCGGCCAGCGAGTGCGCTTCTTCCACAGACGGCTTTGTTGTCAGAAGCATTAGAAAAATCAGATAATTTATATCAAATAGGAGGATAATAAAATGAAAAATTATACAATTACCGTAAATGGCAACGTATATGATGTAACTGTAGAGGAAGGAACAGGCACAGGTGCAGCGCCTGCTGCGGCAAAAGCAGCTCCCAAGGCAGCTCCGAAGGCGGCTCCCGCTGCAGCAAAGGCTTCTTCCGGCGCAGGATCTATAAAGATTGAAGCTGGTGCGGCAGGAAAGGTATTTAAGCTGGAGGCAAGCGCTGGTCAGGCTGTGAAGAAAGGTGATACAGTCGTTATTCTGGAAGCTATGAAGATGGAGATCCCTGTTGTAGCGCCTCAGGATGGTACTGTTGCAAGTATCGATGTTGCAGTTGGCGATGCTGTAGAAGCAGGTGCTCTGCTGGCAACCATGAACTAAGAGAGATGTCAATAGACTGATTAACAATAGGAGGTTAAGGTAATGCTAGAAATTTTGCAAAATCTGCTTGGACAGATGGCGTTCATGAATCCGGACTTTACGTATAAGAATGTGATCATGATCGTTATTGCGTGCGTATTCCTTTTTCTGGCGATCAGGATGGAATTTGAACCTCTGCTTTTGGTGCCGATTGCATTCGGTATGCTGCTGGTAAATATTTATCCTGATATTATGATTCCGATCGAGGATTCGGAAACAGGCGCAGGCGGATTATTATATTATTTTTATCTGTTAGACGAATGGGCTATCCTGCCGTCTCTGATTTTCCTTGGAGTAGGCGCGATGACGGACTTTGGTCCTTTGATTGCAAATCCCAAGAGTTTTCTTCTTGGTGCGGCAGCTCAGTTTGGTATCTTCGCTGCATATTTTGGCGCTTTGCTTGCAGCCGCAATGGGATGGGCAGACTTTAGCGATAAGGCTGCGGCGGCAATCTCTATCATCGGCGGCGCTGACGGACCGACATCTATCTTCCTTGCAGGAAAGCTGGGACAGACCAAATATCTGGGACCGATCGCAGTAGCGGCATATTCTTACATGGCGCTGGTACCGTTGATCCAGCCGCCCATTATGAAAGCATTTACGACAAAGAAGGAAAGGGCAATCAAGATGGAGCAGCTCCGTCCGGTATCTAAGCTGGAGAGGGTTTTGTTCCCCATCGTCGTAACGATTGTGGTATGTCTGATCCTGCCGACTACAGCTCCCCTTGTTGGTATGCTGATGCTTGGTAACCTTTTCAGGGAGTCCGGAGTTGTAAGACAGCTGACAGAGACAGCTTCCAATGCGCTGATGTACATCGTTGTTATCCTGCTTGGTACTTCCGTAGGAGCGACGACATCCGCAAAAGCATTTTTAAATACAGACACAATCTTTATTGTAATTCTTGGACTGATTGCTTTCGCTTTTGGTACGCTTGCTGGTGTGCTGTTCGGAAAGCTGATGTGTGCTTTGACGAAGGGAAAGGTCAACCCGTTGATCGGTTCTGCCGGAGTTTCCGCAGTGCCGATGGCGGCGCGTGTTTCACAGAAGGTGGGCGCGGAGGAAGATCCTACCAACTTCCTTCTGATGCATGCGATGGGACCTAATGTTGCTGGCGTTATCGGTACTGCCGTTGCAGCCGGAACATTCATGGCGATCTTTGGTGTCATGTAAGTAGTGTGAAAAATATATCTAAGGCAGTAAAAAACACTGCCTAAGATATATTAAGTTTCACACAGAAAAACGCAAAGCGAACTTGTTCGCTTTTGATGCAGCGTTTTTCATTTCTATATGAGCTGCCGAAGGCGGCATGGGGATTAATATGAAAAAATAGGAGGTTAAATAGAATGGCAAATAATGAAACGGCTGAAAAGAAGCCGATCAAGATTACAGAAACAATACTTAGAGATGCGCATCAGTCATTGATCGCAACTAGAATGCCCACTGAGCTGATGCTTCCGATTCTGGATAAGATGGATAAGGTGGGATATCACTCCATCGAGTGCTGGGGCGGCGCGACATTTGATGCATCCCTGCGTTTCTTGAAGGAGGATCCGTGGGTACGTCTTAGAAAGATCAAGGATGGTCTGAAGAATACTAAGACACAGATGTTGTTCAGAGGACAGAATATTCTGGGATATCGTCCCTATGCAGACGATGTTGTAGATGCATTCGTAGAGAAGTCTGTTGCCAATGGTATCGACATCATCCGTATCTTTGACTGTATGAATGACCTTAGAAATTTACAGGAAGCAGTTAACGCAACAAACGTAATCAAGAAGCGTGAAGGCAGAGGTCATGCGCAGATCGCATTGTCCTATACTTTGGGTGATGCTTATACCATGGAATACTGGATGGATATGGCGAAGAAGATCGAAGAGATGGGTGCAGATTCTATCTGTATCAAGGATATGGCAGGACTTCTTGTACCGTATAAGGCTTCTGAGTTGATCAAGTCCATGAAGAGCGTAACAAAACTGCCGATCCAGTTGCATACCCATTATACTTCCGGTGTTGCTTCCATGACGTATCTGAAAGCAGTTGAGGCTGGTGTTGATGTTATTGACTGTGCGATGTCACCATTTGCGCTGGGTACTTCCCAGCCTGCTACAGAGGTTATGGTTGAGACATTTAAGGGTACGGAATACGATACCGGTTTCGATCAGAATCTGCTGGCTGAGATCGCTGATTATTTCAGACCTTATCGTGATGAGTGTCTTGCGAATGGTCTTCTTAATCCGAAGGTTATGGGTGTTGATATCAAGACGCTGCTTTATCAGGTACCGGGCGGCATGTTGTCCAACATGGTAAGCCAGCTGAAGGAGCAGAATGCGGAGGATAGATATTATGACGTATTAAAGGAGATTCCGCAGGTTCGTAAGGATCTTGGTGAGCCGCCTCTGGTTACGCCTTCCTCTCAGATCGTCGGAACACAGGCTGTATTTAATGTACTGATGGGCGAGAGATATAAAATGGCTACCGATCAGACGAAGGATGTACTGCGCGGTAAATATGGTCAGACCGTAAAACCGATGAATCAGGAAGTTATTGATAAGGTTATACCGGGTGAAGAAAGAATCACCTGTCGTCCCGCTGACCTGATCGAAAATGAGATGGATAAGTTGGAGAGCGAGATGAAGGAATGGAAGCAACAGGATGAGGACGTCCTTTCCTATGCGCTGTTCCCGCAGGTTGCAACTGACTTCTTCAAGTACCGTCAGGCACAGCAGGAGAAAGTGGATATGACAAAGGCTGATTCTAAGAACGGCGCTTACCCTGTTTAATCCGCAGAGGCAATAGGCGCGTGCTTTGGATCTGACGCAGTGCGCCGGTAAATTGCACTGTGGAATATTCTGATAATAGTTTCCCCACAGGTTTTCTGTGGGGAAATTTTCAATAAGAATGATATTGGACGGGGTTTTGTAGTAGTATAAAGATTTGATATCCGGCTTACACAACTCGATCTCTGGTTTACATAACCTGCAATTTGCATATTCATGTTCCAAAAATGATTTCATTTATGATGTTTTTGGAACATGAATATGTAAATAAAGAGTTATGTAAACCTCATTGATATTAAGAGATTATGTTTTTTCTTTTGATATAATGAAATATTTATTATT